>NZ_CALUWY010000015.1 GCF_944324615.1 uncultured Mailhella sp. | reverse complement strand
TGGTGTCCCCGGCGTGAGTCGAACACGCGGCCTACTGCTTAGGAGGCAGTCGCTCTATCCATCTGAGCTACGAGGACACAAGAGGGGAGATTAGCCTCAGGAGGTTTCCCTGTCAAGGAAAGAATCCTGATGTCCGTATCCGGTTTTCAGGAACCGGAGCGGAGGGGAAGTTTCGGTCCGGGCCGGGGGCGGGTGTTCGTCATCCTGCTGGCGGGAAGGCCGCACAGCACACAGGCTTGCGGAAGTCGGCGTGCTTTTGCCGGGGCGGCGGAAGCCTGTTTCAGAGGGCAGGATGAAGCCGGGGCACGGAGAAGGGCCGCCCGGGCGCGGGGGCCGGGATAGGCGCTGAAAAGGCCGCGACAACGCAGAGGTTCCGCGGCCTTTTCCGTCAGATTCAGGAAAGTTTTTCGATATAGCGCACGCGCAGGTGGGGATCCTGCACGTCGGGGCGCTTTTTGCCGCCTATTTCCCCGGTGATGCGGACATGATCCTGGGGCGTGACATCGACCAGCGCAAAGACATGCGGCGGGATGTCCACAACCATGGAACCGCTTTTATCCTGGAAAAGGTACCGGTTCCTTTCCGTATGTCTGATGATGTTGCCTTCCAGCACGCAGGTGGTCATTTCACCGGCCTCAACGGCTTCCTGTACGGTGGTCACGGCGCGGGCGTCGCTTGGACCGTTGAATCCGGCATAGGCCGTGGTGGAGAGTATCAGCGTCATGAACAGGGCCGGAATGAAGGATTTCATGGATACCTCCGGAATGTTATGAAACAGAGAATCTATGATGGAACAGCTCATAAGGTATCTTGTTTTCCCTTGATGCGCAAGTATACGCTGTGGTTTTTCTGTATTTTTTTCATCATGATATATAAAAAACGGAAAAATTGTGCTGCAAAGGTATGATTGCTGTTTAAAACAGTGTTTCTTCTCAGGAAGAATAGATATCACAAATATTCATCATTGTGTGAAAAATAAAACAAATAGGTTCTTCTGCGTTTTTTTTGCTTTTTTGCAAACATGGCTGAACCATGCGGGAACGTTCCTGTTTTCTGCAGAAAGTGCAGAAATCCCCGGAGTGCCTCCGGAAAAGGTGTTCAGCCGTTCGCCGTGGAAACATCAGAACGTATGTGCTTTTGAACGTATGTGCAGGTATCCGTATGGGGAGAAGATGCGTCCCGCAAGGCGGAGGGAGAGGTCCGCGTATAAAAAAGCCCGCGCAAAGCCGTGAACGGCTCAACGCGGGCGTGTTCATGAAAAGGGGGAAAGCCTAGATATCGGCTCCCGTGCGCATGAGTTCAAACGTAAGGCCTCCGGGCACGGCAACAAAGGAGCAGTCGTCGCTGGCCTTGTTGATCAGGCGTCCGCCGAACCGGGCAACAAGGGTTTCGGCCATGGCATTGGGATCGTCCACACGCACGCCCAGGTGATTGACGCCGCAGGCGGAAGCATCGGGCAGGGGAGAGCCTTCGGGAATTTCCTTCAGGAAGATCTGCGTACCCGCGAGGGTGAGGACGGCGCCGTCGGCCGTGCCGAACTTGCGCAGACGCACGAATTCCGCGCCGAAGGCGTTTTTCCAGAATTCCATCATGGCGTTCAGGTCGGTGCAGCAGATGTGGACATGGTCGAACGTGGTCATGGTTGTTCCCTCTCTGGTGGATGAGTTGCGGTTGAATATCCTGCGGGCCGGCATCCTGCGGAAAAACGGCGCGTGTCTGTCCGGTGTTTCACGGAACTTTTAAACATACGCGACGCAGGCGCGCCGCGCCGGTCTGCGGTCTTTTGCTTTTCGCTGCCGTGAGCTTTCTGCGTGCCGCCGGAAGCTCACGGTCTTCTTATGCGCCTTCCGCCTCGTTGCCGCTGGAGGCGAGGATGCGGAAGCAGGTGGCGGGGATGAGCAGCGTGCCGTTTTCATGCAGCCTGCGCGTGGCCGTTTTAATGGCGTTTCCGGTGGTTTCATGCGTCATGAGCACAAGGGAAACGCAGTCTTCTCCGGTGAGGGAAACACAGTCGTCGCGGGTGGCCGCCTTCTGGATGATCTGGGCGAAGCTGATGCCCTCTTCGGCGAACACGGTGGCGATGTCGCGCAGAACGCCGTAGGTATCGCGCACGGTGGCGCGGACATACCAGGGGCTTATGGCTTCATCGGAAGGAAGAATTTCCCCATCGGGCAGAACGTCGATGAAGCCGGTATTGGCTTCCGCGCTGTTGACGCTGTCGCGGCGGGCAAGGGCGAGCAGATCGCCGAGAACGGCGCTGGCAGTGGGGCGGCTGCCCGCGCCGAGGCCGTGCAGGAACAGGGAGCCCACGGCGTTGCCTTCGATGCGCACGGCGTTGTAGGCGCCGTTCACGCGGGCAAGCAGCATGGAGTGGTGCACGAGGGCGGGGAAGACGCCGGCTTCGATTTTGCCGTCCTCATCCCTGGCCTGGCCGATGAGCTTGATGCGGTAGCCGAATTCACGGGCGAACTGAATATCCAGAGGATTGAGCCCGCGTATGCCGGCAATGGCGAGTTTGGAAAAATCGTAATGCACGCCCCAGGCGAGGCGGATGAGCAGTACCAGCTTGTGGGCCGCGTCCTGCCCGTCGATGTCCAGCGAGGGGTCGGCTTCGGCAAGGCCCAGATCCTGCGCTTCCTTGAGCGCCGTGGGAAAGTCGAAGCCGTGGCTGTTCATTTCCGAAAGGATGTAGTTGGACGTGCCGTTGAGTATGCCCATGACGGAGGTGATATGGTTGCCTGCAAGGCTGTCGCGCAGCGTCTGAATCACGGGGATGGCCCCTGCGGAACTGGCTTCGTAGCCCAGCGCCACATTCTTTCTGGCCGCCAGAGCAAAGATTTCGCGCCCGTATTCCGCAAGCAGCGCCTTGTTGGCGGTGACCACGGATTTGCCGTTTTCCATGGAGCGGATGATCAGTTCTCTGGCCACGGTAGTGCCGCCCATGAGCTCCACCACGACCTGGATGTCGGGATCGCTGGCAAGGGAAAGAGCGTCGTCGGTAAGCATGACGCCCTCCGGCAGATCGCGCTTTCTGGCAATATTGTGCACGGCCACGGTCTTGATGGTAATTTCGCGGCCGGTTCTGCGCAGAATTTCATCGTGATTCTTTTGCAGCATTTCCACAAGGCCGCTGCCAACGGTACCAAGGCCGGCTATGCCGATACAGAGATTCTGAGACATGAAAGCTCCGAAGGAGAGGAAAGAGGGTTGGGGAAAGGCGGCGCCTGCGCGTGTCCGGGGCGCGCGTTTCCCGTGCGGGGGAGGCGGGCCATGCCCGCCTCCGGGAAAGAGGGAATCAGCCCTCCTGCAGGACCTTCTTTATGCCCTGCAGGGCCTGACGGGTGCGCTTCTGATTCTCGATGAGGGCGAAGCGGACGTACTCATCGCCCATCTGACCGAAACCAATGCCGGGCTGCACGGCCACATGGCCCTTCTGCAGCAGAAGCTTGGAAAATTCCATGGAACCCATGGCCCGGAACGGTTCGGGGATACGGCCCCAGGCGAACATGGTGGCCTTGGGCGGGACGATGGGCCAGCCTATGCGGTTGAGCCCGGAGCAGAGCACGTCGCGGCGCTTGCGGTACTCGTCGCAGATTTTTTCCACCGCATCGCGCGGGGCGTTGAGGCCCACGGTGGCGGCAATCTGTATGGGCTGGAAAATGCCGTAGTCGAGATAGCTCTTCAGACGGGTGAGAATATGGACGAGGTCACGGTTGCCGAGGCAGAAGCCCATGCGCCATCCGGCCATGGAATAGCCCTTGGTCATGGAATAGAATTCCACGCCCACGTCTTCGGCGCCCTTGGCCTGAAGGAAGCTCGGGGCCTGATAGCCGTCGAAGCACAGATCCGCGTAGGCCATGTCGTGGATGACCCACATCTTGTGTTCCTTGGCGAATTCCACAATGCGCTCAAAGAAGGCCAGATCCACCACCTGCGTAGTGGGGTTCTGCGGATAGCTTATGATGAGGAGCTTGGGCTTGGGCCACGTCTGCTTGGTGGCGGTGAGAAGATCTTCAAAAAAGTCGCGCCCTTCCGCCACGGGAATACGGCACACGTCCGCTCCGCAGATGACGGGGGCGTACACATGGATGGGGTAGGTCGGATCGGGGGCGAAGACCACGTCGCCCGGGTTCAGCATGGCGAGGCAGAGGTGAGCCAGGCCTTCCTTGGAACCTATGGTGGCGATGGCCTGAGTTTCAGGGTCGAGGTGCACGTTGAAGCGGCGCGCGTAAAGGTCGCAGATGGCCTTGCGCAGGTTGGGAATGCCGCGCGACACGGAATAGCGGTGATTCACCGGCTTGCGTGCGGCTTCGCACAGCTTGTCCACAATGAACTTCGGCGTGGGCAGGTCGGGGTTGCCCATGGACAGGTCGACGATGTCGATGTTCTGCTGGCGGAGCTGCTTCTTGATGTCGCCCACTACGGCGAAGGCGTAGGGGGGCAGGCGGTCTATCCTCGAAAATTCGGGCATACTGTCCTCACGGAACGAAGACCGGGCCGGGCCGCGCATCTCCCTTCCGCGCTGGCATGACGCTTCCGGGCCGCCTCGACGCAGCCGGACTGCTGAGGATTACGGGCATGCCGGGCGCTGGCGCGGCATGCGGAAAAGGCAGGCCTTGGCCGATGCCCTTTCGCGCTGGCATGACGCGGGAAGGCGGGCCCGCCTTGATGATATTTCCCGTTTATAGTAGGACAGCAAGGGAGTTGTAAAGAGGCCGGAAAGAGGGCTGTCCGGCTTTTCTGTTATTTATCGCAAACGGGCCCGCGGCGGAAACGATGGAACAGATGGATATGCTGGCCCAGGAGGGGCCCGACAGGCCGGAGGAGTTTTCCGGTACGCTGGAGCGCGTGGTTTTCCGCAATGAGGAAAACGGCTGGACGGTGTTCCGGCTGCGCGTGGAAGGCAGGGAAGATCCTGTGGCCGTGGTGGGCAGCATGTCTTCCGCTCAGCCCGGCGTGCGGCTTCGTGTGAAGGGGCGCTGGATCAGCCATCCCAGATTCGGCCGCCAGATACAGATGTCGTCCTGCGAGGAGGAGCTTCCCGCCACGGAGGAGGGCATACGTCTTTTTCTTGCTTCCGGCTGCATCAAGGGCATAGGCCCCAAATGGGCGGACCGCATCGTGGCCCATTTCGGCGCAAGCACGCTGGACGTGATGGACAACGATCCCGACCGCATGCTGGAACTGCCGCGCTTCGGCAAGAAGCGCCTCGCGGCCATGAAGGAGTCCTGGGCGGAGCATCAGGGCATCCGCGAGCTTATGATTTTTCTTCAGCCCCACGGGGTGACCGCCGGGCTTTCGGTGCGCATCTACCGCCAGTACGGAGCGCAGGCCCTTGCCGTGGTGCGCGAAAATCCCTACCGCCTCGCCATGGACATTCACGGCATAGGCTTCACCACGGCGGATGCTCTGGCCCGCAAACTGGGTTTCGAGGAAGAAAGTCCCCTCCGGGCCGAGGCCGGGGTGCTTTATACGCTCATGCGCCTTACGGAAGACGGGCATGTCTATTATCCGCGCAATCTTCTGGTGGAGGAGGCTTCCGGCAAGCTTTCCATCAGCCCGGAACTTGCCGAGGGCGCGATAGACGATCTGGAGCGGGAAGAGCGGGTGGTCATCGAGGATCTGGGGGATCATGAGGGCGTCTATCTTTCCCGCAATCACATGTACGAATCCAAGATCGCCTTCTACATGCAGAGGCTTCTGCATTCCCCCAAGTCCGTGCGTTTTCAGGAGCCGAAAAAGCTTGTGAAGCGCATTCTGGACGCCATGCCCATGCAGCTTGCCGAGGAGCAGAAGAAGGCCGTGTACACGGCGGCTGCCTCCAAGGTCATGGTGCTCACGGGCGGGCCGGGCACGGGCAAGACCACCATTCTGAACGCCATCATCAAGGTGTTTCAGGAGGCGCGGGCGCGTATTCTTCTGGCGGCCCCCACGGGACGCGCGGCCAAGCGCATGTCGGAAGCGAGCGGCATGGAGGCCAGGACCATACACCGCCTTCTGGAATACAGTCCTTCCGAAGACGGCTTCAACCGCAACGAGAACAATCCGCTGGCCTGCGGGCTTCTTGTGGTGGATGAAGCCTCCATGATGGATACCATGCTCATGTACCATCTGGTGAAGGCCGCGCCCGTGGGCGCCACCTTCATTCTGGTGGGGGACGTGAACCAGCTTCCCTCGGTGGGGCCGGGCAACGTGCTGCGTGATGTCATCGCCTCGGGCGTGGTGCCTGTGGTGGAGCTTCTGGAAGTGTTCCGTCAGGCGGCGGAAAGCGACATCATCTGCAACGCCCATCTCATCAACAAGGGAAGCATGCCCGAACTGCATCAGAGCGGCGGCAGAAAGACCGATTTTTATTTTTTCAAGCAGGACGACCCGGAGGCTGCCGCCGATCTTGTGGTCGATCTGGTGCGGGACCGCATACCCCGCAAGTTCGGTTTCCATTCCGAGGATATACAGGTGCTTTCGCCCATGCTGCGCGGCGCCGTGGGCGTCAACAGCCTGAACCGTCGTCTGCAGGATGCCGTGAATCCGCAGCCTTCCTCCCTGGTGAGGGGGGAGCGTCAGTTCCGTCTGAACGACAAGGTGATGCAGGTCCGCAACAATTACGACAAGGACGTGTTCAACGGCGATACGGGCACCATCATCTATCTTGATGCCGAGGAACGGGAAGTGACGGTGCGCTTTGACGACCGCAACGTGAACTACCTGTGGGAGGAGATGGACGAGCTGGTTCCCGCCTACGCCATCTCCATACACAAGTCGCAGGGCGGCGAGTACCCCGTGGTGGTCATACCGCTCATGATGCAGCACTACATGCTGCTTCAGCGCAACCTGGTGTACACGGCGGTGACGCGGGGCAGGAAGATGGTGGTGCTTGTGGGGGAATGGCGCGCCCTGGCCACGGCGGTGAGAAACAATCACATACGCAGGCGCTATACATGGCTGGCCCACAGGCTGGCCGGAAGCGAAGGCGCGGTGCATGCCGAGATGCTGCCCGAAGTGGGAGGCTCCCTGCACCGTGCGGAGAAGAACGGGGAATGAACATGACGGAGAACGCCCGCAGAAGGGCCGGAACGTATGCGGCGCACACCTGTCGCGGCGCCATGCTGACGCTTGCACTGGCAGGGGCGGTGATGATGTCGGGCTGCGCAGAGCAGCCTAAGGTGCCTCAGCCGCAGAATGCCGCAGGGGAAGTCGCGGATCTTGACGTGATTCCGCAGAATCTTGCCGTATTCGCCCGCGAGGCCGGAGGCGGGGCGCTTCTGCGTTCCGGTGCGGCGGCGGAAAAGGACATGGCGAAGTTCCGTCGGCGCTTCTTTGCCCCGTGGGGAGCGGTCAAGCCCGACCGCAGGACGCTGCAGGAATTTGAGGCCGTGCTGAACCGGCCTTCCGGCAGGCGCGGCTATGCCGAGAACCTGCGCCCCTGGTCCGATGCGGCCTGGGAGCAGATGCGCGCCAACGCCGCGCTTCACGCCGTTTCCGGCAGGGGCAGGCCCGCCGTTTCCGTTCGAGCGGCCGACCTTCGCCTTGCGCCTACCGTGAAACCCCGTTTCGCCCGTGTGGAGGGAGCGGGGCAGGGCTGGCCTTTTGACGATTTCCAGCAGAGCTCGCTGCATGTGGGCACGCCGCTCATGGTGTACCATGCCAGCCTTGACGGAGCCTGGCTTCTGGTATGCAGCCCCATGGCCTGGGGCTGGGTGGATGCCTCAAGCGTGGCCTTTGTGGACGAGGCGTTTCAGAAGGCCTGGCAGGATGCCCCTCTGGGCGCCGTGGTGAAGGAGGACGTTTCCCTGAGAAACGGCGATGCCTTCCTTGCCCTTGCAGACATAGGTGCGGTGCTGCCCATGGAGGGCGCGGGCACGGCCCTTGTACCCGTGCGTGAGGTGTCCGGGCAGGCGGGGATAGTTCGCGTTGCTGTGGCGGCGGGCGACATGCTTGCCATGCCTCAGCCTCTCACCGCTCAGGCCGTGGCCGCCATAGGCGACCGCATGATGGGCGGAAATTACGGCTGGGGCGGCATGTACGGCAACAGAGACTGCTCGGCCATGATGCGCGACCTGTTTGCCGCCTTCGGCATCTGGCTGCCGCGCAATTCCGCCGCCCAGGCCAGGGCCGGGGAGTTCCACAGCCTTGAGGGCATGGACGCGCGGGAAAAGGAAAAGGCGATTCTCCGCGGAGGAGAGGCCTTCCGTACCCTTTTGTGGCTGCCCGGTCACATAGGCCTGTATGTGGGCGAATTCCGCGGCGCGCCTGTGTTTTTTCACGACGTGTGGGGCGTGCGGAGCAGGCTGAGGGACGGCCGGGAAGGCCGCATCATTCTCGGTCGCGCGGTCATTACCGGCGTCAGGCCCGGAGCGGAGAGGCCCGACATCGACCCCGAGGGCCTGCTTGTGGAAAGAATGCGCGGCTATACCGTGATCGGCGGGTGAGGCATGGAAGGAACGTTTCGATTTTATGCCGTGACCTACGGCTGCCGGGTGAACCAGTATGAAACGCAGGCCATACGCGAGTGGTGGCAGAGCCTGGGCGGGGTGGAAACCGACGAACCCGCCGAGGCCGATGTCATACTCATCGACTCCTGCGCGGTGACGGCCGAGGCCGTGAGCGATGCGCGGCAGATGGCGCGCAAGCTCGGCCGCCTGAACACCCGTGCCCGCATTTTCGCCGCGGGTTGCGCATCCTCCTCCAATCCTGCGGATTTCGTGCTGCCGGGCGTGGTTGCGGTGATTCCCCAGAGGGAAAAGTATGTGCTGCTTTCCGGGCATCCCATGACCATGACGGATTTTTCCGTGCCCGAGCAGGACAGGCCCCGCTTCGCGCCTTTTTCCATCCGATCCTTCCGGCGGGCGAGGCCCGTGGTCAAGGTGCAGGACGGCTGCTCTCAGGGCTGCGCCTACTGCATCATTCCGCTCACGCGCGGGCCTGCGCGGAGCCGTCCCGTGGAGGAGATTCTTGCCGAGACTAGGCGGCTTCTTGAGGCGGGATACCGGGAAATCATGATTTCCGGCGTGAACCTGCGTCAGTTCCATGCCGACGGCGGCGACGGAAAAAATTTCTGGTCTCTTCTCCGCCGCATGGACGCGGAATTTTCTCCGGAATGGGCGGGCAGGGCGCGTTTCCGGCTGAGTTCTCTGGAACCTGCTCAGGTCACGGTGGACGAGTGCCTGGAAACGCTGGAAGGGTGCCGCATGCTCTGCCCGCATCTGCATCTTTCACTCCAGAGCGGGAGCATGGCCGTGCTCCGGCGCATGGGGCGTTCCCCCTATTCGCCGGAGAGCGTGGCCGAAGCCGTGGAAAAGATGCGCCGTTTCTGGCCCGTCATGGGGCTGGGGGCCGACATTCTCATGGGGTTCCCCGGCGAAAGTGAGGAAGAGACCGTGGAAACGCTGGACATGCTGCGCGCTCTTCCCATGACGTACGCCCATGTCTTTCCCTATTCCGTGCGTCCGGGCACCCGTGCGGCCGCGCTGCCGGAGCAGCTGCCCAAAAAGGTGCGGCAGGAGCATGCCGCCAGAGTGCGCGCCCTCATGGCGGAAAAGCACGCCGCCTTTCTGCACGATCAGCTTGCCGTGCCTTCCATGAAGGTGGCCTTCGACAATACCGACGCGCGCCACGGCAACAATGAATGGTATGCCGACTGCCGCATGGAGAACGCTTCGTGTGCTCCCTGCGGCGGGGATCATGAGCTTGTGGAGGCAAAGCCCCTGCGAGTTGAAGGAAATATGCTTATAGTGCGCCCCCTTGGGGAAGAAGACACATCACAACATCCATGAGGAGAATGATATGCCGCTTCGCAGCATGACGGGCTTCGGGCGTTTTCAGCAGGACGACGGCACCGTGGTTCAGACCTGGGAGATCCGCAGCGTCAACAGCCGTTTTCTCGACCTCAAGTGGAAGCTGCCCCCGCAGGCACGCAACATGGAGGCCCGCTTTGAGAAAATCGTGCGCCGTTTCGCCTCCCGCGGGAGGGTGGAGCTTTCGCTCAACCTTCAGTTCACGGCGGAGTCCTGTGCGGCCTTCGATGCCGCTCATGCCTCGGCCATGCTGGACGCCGTGAAGGCCTTCGCCTCATCGAGGGGAGATATTTTTGAAGTGGACTACATGGCGCTCCTGGATGTTTCCTCGCTGTGGACCAGCTCCGGGGAAAGCGACGATGAAGCCCTGTTCGGTCCCCTTGCCGCCGGTCTGGAAGCGGCGCTCGTGGACTGGAACGAATCGCGCGAAACCGAGGCCCTTGCCCTTGCCCGCGATCTGGAATGCCGCTTCAGCCGCATGGCGGAATGGGTCGCGGCCATTGAGGAGCGCGCTCCTTCCATTAAAAGCGCCCGCTTCGAGCAGGTGCGCGAGCGGCTCTCCGACATGCTGAGCAATCTCGGCGGGGAACTGGATGAGGGGCGCTTTCTGCAGGAAATGGTCATCATGGCCGACAAGCTGGACGTGACCGAGGAACTCACCCGCCTGCATTCCCACCTGCTGCGCCTCGCCTCGCTCATGGAAAGCGGTGAGGACGCAGGCCGCAAGCTTGATTTCACGCTTCAGGAAAGTTTCCGCGAAATCAACACCTGCGGCAACAAGATACAGGATGCGCAGGTCTCCCGCATAGTGGTGGACTGCAAGAACGAACTGGAAAAATGCCGGGAACAGGTGCAGAACCTGGAATAGCGGAGCGGCGCTTTTTCCGGGCCGTGACGCGGTTTCGGAAAAGGGCACGTTTGAGACAGTATTTCCGGCATGGGCCTGCCATGCCGCGCACCTACCGCCCGTCCGGAGCATATTGCCGGGGCGGCGCAGAAGAGCGATGAAGACGAGGATGAGACATGAAGACTGATTTCGGCCCGCGTCGCGGCCTGCCTTTTGTTATCTGCGCCCCTTCCGGGGCGGGCAAGACCACGCTGGTGAGCCGCCTCACGGCGGAATTTCCTCTGGAGTTCTCCATTTCCTGCACCACGCGCGCGCCGCGCGGTACGGAAAAGGACGGGGTGGACTATATCTTTCTTGACCGGGAAACCTTTGTGGCACGGAGGGAGCAGGGGTATTTCGCCGAATGGGCCGAGGTGCACGGCAATTTTTACGGCACCCCGCTTCAGCCCGTGCGTGACCGCCTGGCTCTCGGCAAGGACATGCTGTTCGACATCGACGTGCAGGGTGCGGCGCAGCTTTCCCTTTCCCTGCCCGAAGCCCGTTTCGTGTTCATTCTTCCGCCTTCCATGGAAGAGCTGGAACGTCGCCTGCGCGGACGCGGCACGGACAGCGAGGAGGCCATCAGAATACGGCTTTCCAATGCCAGAACGGAAATCATGAGCAGTCACTGGTTTGACGCCGTCATCGTCAACGACGATCTTGACATGGCCTACGACCAGCTCCGCTCCTTCTATCTGGCGTCCACGCTTCAGCCTTCCCTCAAGCCCCAGCTTGCCCGGAGCATCTGCGGAGCATAGCGTTTTTCCGCGGCGGAAGGGCCTGCCTGCTCTGCCGCCCGGAAACGGCCTTGCCGGGGCGTTTTTCCTGCGGGAAAAGGGCGGGGCGACGCGCCGTTTTTTTGCTGCGCCGTGACGGCGAAAAGGGCGGATCGTTGCTTTTTTCGGAAGTTTAAATACACTTTCCATCATAATTGTGCTTCTTCAGGGAAGCGGAAACTTCAGCGTCGGGCGTCACGCACGCCCCGGGCCGGACATCATGAACAAGGACTGGATATTCCGCACACGCAGGGACGGCGCGCCCATGCCCGCCTCTTTTGCCGCCATGGCCGGACGCTGCGGCGTTTCGCCACGGCTTGCGCGCCTTCTCTGGCTGCGCGGGCTGGACAGGCCGGAAGCCATGGCGGAATATCTCAGCCCGGGGCTTCGCTATCTGGCGAGACCTGCGCTGTGGCCGGGTATGGAACAGGCGGCGGACGTGCTGGCCCGGGGGCTTCGTGAAGGGCGGAAAATGGCCATCTGGGGCGACTATGACGCCGACGGCGTGACCAGTACGGCCCTTGCGCTGGAAGTGCTGCATCATCACGGCTTTGACGCGCTCCGTCATCTTCCCGACCGCCGCAGTGAAGGCTACGGCATGAACGCGGGCGGCGTGGAGGAACTGGCACGGCAGGGCGTTTCCCTGCTGCTCACCGTGGATTGCGGTATTTCCGATGTGGCGGCCATTGCGCGGGCAAGGGAACTCGGCATGGACGTGGTGGTCACGGATCATCATCTTCCGCCGGAACTGCTGCCCCCCGCAACCGTGCTGTGCAATCCGAAGCTCGGGGACTGCCCCTGCGCGACGCTGGCCGGCGTGGGCGTGACCTTCTTCCTCATGGCGGAGCTGAACTCCCGCCTTGCCGAAGGCGGCAGGCCGCGCATGGATATGCGCCGCACGCTGGATCTGGTGGCGCTGGGGACTCTGGCCGATCTGGTGGAACTTGAGGGGCAGAACCGTATTCTCGTCAAGAACGGTCTTCTGGTGCTGGCCGAGGCGAAAAGGCCCGGCATTTCGGAACTCAAGGCCGTGAGCGGTTTTGCGCCCCTGGCCGCCCTCGGCGCAGGGCAGGTGATCTTCAGCCTTGCGCCCCGCATCAATGCGGCGGGCCGCGTGGCCTCGGCGGAAACCGCGCTTGCTCTTCTCTGTGCGGAAGACTGCGACAGCGCGGCGGGATTCGCCCGTGCGCTGGATGCCTACAATACGCAGCGCCGCCAGGAAGAGGAACGCATTACCGAACAGGCCATGGTGCAGGCCGAAGGCGCGCTCCATGATCCGGCGCTGGTCATTGCCGGCAGAGACTGGAATCAGGGCGTCATCGGCATCGTGGCCTCGCGTCTCGTGGAAAAGTACCACAAGCCCACGCTGGTGCTCTGTACCGACGGCGACACCCTGAAAGGTTCGGGCCGCTCCATCAGCGGGTTCAACCTGCACGCCGGTCTCATGCGCTGTTCGGAAGACCTGCTGGCCTGCGGCGGGCACCGCATGGCCGCCGGTCTGCGCCTGAAACCGGAAAAGCTGGAAGCCTTCCGCACCCGTTTTCTCGACGTGGTGCGCGAGGAACTGGGGCCCGACCCCGTGCCTGCCGTGCAGATGATCGACGATGAACTCAGCTTCCGGGAAGCGGCGGATTTCGTCTTTCTCAAGGAACTGGAAATGATGCAGCCCTTCGGCGTGGGGAATCCTGAGCCGGTGTTCCAGTCCCCCCCGCTTCTGGTGAAGAGGCGCAGACTTTTCGGCCAGCAGAAGAATCATGTGCTGCTGGAACTGACGGACGAGAGCTGCAACATCACGCTTCAGGCCAAGGCATGGCGTCAGGCCGGAGAATTTCCCGCCGATCTGGAGGGCAGGCGCGTGGTTCTGGCCTACAGCCCTGCCATCGACATGTATAACGGCGCGGCCAGCGTGGACGTACGCATCAGAGACTGGAAAATGGCCTGACGCGGGGCTTTTCTGCACGATCCGGCAGAAAGGCATGTCGGGGAGGCGGCAGGAGGGGCCGCACTTCTGTCCGGAGCGCTCTTTCAGAGGGCAGGGCAGGCAAAGAATACGAAAAAGACATTCATTTTCATGTAAAAACGCCTTTTTTCCGTCACGAAGCCCGGCCTGCATGCAGGTGCGCTGTTCCCGGCAGAAGCTTTTTCAGCGGCGCCCTTTTCCAAGGCGGACGGGGCATGGCTTCGGGCCGGAGGCCGCGTGCGCTGAAGCATACGGGGAGCGGCAGAGGCGCACGGAAAGGGCGCCGTACCGCTTTGGACGGCGCGCCTGCCTGATCTGCGAAAGTTCGGACGCGCTGGCCCGAAACAAAAGAGCCCCCGACATGGCGAGGGCTCCTGATACATGCCGGAAAGGACGGATCAGTCGCGGACCCCGTGGAATTCGATTTCCGTGATCTCGTAGGTGACACGGCCGCGGGGGATGTCGATGGTGACTTCGTCACCCACCTCATGCCCCAGCAGGGCACGGCCCACGGGAGAATTGATGGAGATGGAACCCTTGGCAAAGTCGGCTTCATCGGGGCCGAGCAGGGTGAACTGACGTTCCGCGTCGGTGTCCACATCGACCACATGCACGGTAGCGCCGAAGATGACCTTCTCGCTCTGGAGCGTGTCGAGATCGATGACCGTGTACTGGGGAAGCTGGGATTCAATATAGTTGATGCGCGCTTCAAGGAAACCCTGGCGTTCACGGGCAGCGTCGTAACCGGCGTTTTCCTTCAGGTCGCCCTCTTCACGGGCTTCCTTGATGGCCTGAATAACGGCAGGGCGCTCCTTCTTGAGCGCTTCAAGTTCTTTTTCCAGCTTTTTGTAGCCCTGGACGGAAATAGGCGTGCTCATGGCAGATACCTTCAAACAGAAGAGATGCAAAAAAAGAGGCCCAACTTCTCGAAAGGGTGAGTTCACTTCCAGAAAAGCGGGGCATCAGGAAATGCTTTCTCTGCAATATAGGCCTGCCGAAGAATGAAGTCAACCCCACCGCCTGTTTCGGCCTTCTTCAACGCCGTTCATACAGAAGAGCGGGGCCTGTTTCCGCCTTGTTTTCCGGAAGGGAGAGGGCGGAGCAGGCGCGTTTTTGTCTGGACAAGCCGCCGCCCTTCTGCGAGAATCAAAACTTCAGAGCCTTCACGGAAAAAGCGCCGCTGCAGCCGGCTTCGGCTTCGTGCCTTTTCCCTGAACGTTCTTCCGTTCCGCTGCCGGGCTCCTTCCCGGCGGTGAAAACCTTTATGGAAACGCTATGGCAAACGACAATCAGCCGGATAAAGTCATTTATTCAATGAGCCGCGTGACCAAGCGCCATGGTCAGCGGGAGGTGCTCAAGGATATTTCCCTGGGCTATTTCTACGGCGCGAAAATTGGCGTGCTCGGTCTCAACGGCGCGGGCAAGTCTTCTCTGCTCAAGATCATGGCCGGGGTGGACAAGGCCTTCGACGGCGACATCGTGGTGGCGCCCGGGTACACCATAGGCTACCTTGAACAGGAACCGCTGGTGGATGAAACGCGCACCGTGCGCGAAGTGGTGGAAGAGGGCGTGCAGGAAGTCGTGGATCTTGTGAAGGAGTTCAACGAGATCAATGAAAAGTTCGCCGACCCCGACGCCGATATGGACGCCCTTATCGAGCGTCAGGCCAAAGTGCAGGAAAAAATGGACGCCATGAACGCCTGGGATCTGGATTCCAGACTGGAAATGGCCATGGACGCGCTGCGCTGTCCGCCCGGCGATACGCCGGTTTCCGTGGTTTCCGGCGGTGAACGCCGCCGCGTGGCCCTGTGCCGCCTGCTGCTCCAGAACCCCGACATTCTTCTGCTCGACGAACCCACCAACCATCTGGATGCGGAATCCGTGGCGTGGCTGGAACGCTATCTGCAGAACTTCCCGGGCACGGTCATCGCCGTCACCCACGACCGCTACTTCCTCGACCATGTGGCGGGCTGGATTCTGGAACTGGACAGAGGGCGCGGCATTCCGTGGAAGGGCAATTATTCCTCCTGGCTGGAACAGAAGGAAAAGCGCCTCGCCCTTGAGGAAAAGGCCGACAACGAACGCCGCAAGACGCTGGCCCGCGAACTTGAATGGATTCACATGTCCCCCAAGGGCCGCCATGCCAAGGGCAAGGCCCGCATCAACGCCTATGAGGCCATGCTGAGCCATGAGAGCGAACGCCTTGCCCCTGATCTGGAAATCTACATTCCGCCGGGACCGCGTCTGGGCAAGTCCGTCATCGAAGCGCGCGACATCTGCAAGAGCATGGGCGACAAGGTGCTGGTGGAAAAGGCGAATTTCCTTGTGCAGCCCGGCGCCATCGTGGGCATCATCGGCCCCAACGGCGCGGGCAAGACCACGCTTTTCAAGATGCTGGTGGGCGAGGAAAAGCCCGATTCCGGCACGCTCAGCATCGGCGAAACCGTGAAATTCGGCTATGTGGACCAGAACCGCGCCTCTCTGGAACCGGGCAAGACCGTGTACGAGATCATCAGCGGCGGCAACGACTTCATCCGCCTCGGCGGCAGGGAAGTGAACGCCCGCGCCTACTGTTCCCGCTTCAATTTTCAGGGCGGCGATCAGCAGAAGAAGGTGGACGTGCTTTCCGGCGGTGAGCGCAACCGCGTGCATCTGGCCTGCATGCTCAAATCCGGCGCCAACGTGCTGCTGCTCGACGAACCCACCAACGACATCGACGTGAACACCATGCGCGCCCTGGAAGATGCGCTGGAGAACTTCGCCGGCTGCGTGCTCGTCATCAGCCACGACCGCTGGTTCCTCGACCGTATCGCCACCCATATTCTCGCCTTTGAGGATGAGGGGCAGGTGACGTTCTTTGAAGGCAACTTCTCCGAGTACGAGGAAGACCGCCGCAAGAGACTGGGCAAGGAAGCCGATACTCCGCATCGCATGAAGTACCGCAGGCTCACCCGTCAGTAGGCGGGAAGCATGCCGGAAAACATCGAGGGCGCGCCGCCGGAAACAGGCGGGTGCTCAGACATGCGCTCTTCGTGTTTTCCTTTCCTGTTCCGCCCCGTTTCCGTGGCGGCATCGCCATGATGATCCCCCCCGGAAACGGGGGGATGCTTTCTAAAAAAAAACACCTTTCCGGTATGGCAGAGCCGTTGCGGCTCCCGTCCCGGAAGGGTGTTTTTTTTATGCGCAGGGCGGACGTGTCCCGTCATCCGGCCTCGGGCAGGGCAGGGCGCGCCGAAAAGGCCGATCCTGCGTGGCGTGCAGAACGGGGGAGCGTTTTTTCTGCCGCACAGGCATGCGCGTGTGCCTGCGGGGGGCGGTATCCATGCTCCTGTGCCGCGCGGCATGGTTTTGTGCCGGGAACACGGAGCGCCGCCGCAGAGCGCAGGCCGCAGATCAAAAGTCCGGTACGGCACGGCTCATGGAGAGGCGGCGCAGAAAGGCGGGCCCTCCTGCATGCGGCCCGGGCTTTTCCGTGAACGATTGACGCCGGAGGCGAGGAGCAGGGGCGGCCTCAGGCACTGTGCGGGCGGCACTCCCCGGCAGGAAATACGCCTCTGCGGCACGCGGCGTTCTGTGCGGAAGAAAGGCTTCTCCTGAAACAGAAGGCTTTGCGGGCATATCCATGCTGTTCCGGGGAAGCGCCGGACCCGCCGCATTCGGTCGAACCTGCCGGAAAGATAAGAAAAAATGCTTGACAGAGCGGGAACGGTTTCCTTATTTTTTAGAAATAGAATAATTCTAATTTCGGTGAACAGATATGAGATACGAAAAAAGCATTCTGGAAATAGTGAACACGGCCAACGCGCACATGACGGCGGAACAGGTGTTCTTCACCCTGAGGCAGACCTTTCCGTCCGTGGTGCTGGCCACGGTCTACAATAATCTGAACAGACTTCATCAGCAGGGGAAAATCCATAAAATCAGTGTGGAAGGGAGCCCTGACCGCTACGACAACATCACCCGCCACGATCATCTGCTCTGCCGCCGCTGCGGCGCGCTTGCGGATATTCATCTTTCCGACATCACGGCGGATCTGGAGCGGCAGACAGGTTTTCCCATCGAGGGGTACGAGCTCAGGATTCAGTATCTCTGCCCGCAATGCCGTGCGGAATGTGCGGCTTCGTCCGCAACATGCGGGGGGCAGGATGTGTAGAGGGCCTGCCGGAGTACGAGTGCCTGCAGAAAGGCCTCTGCAGCAGGGCTTCCGGGGAGTTTTTCCCGAGGGTGCTTCCGCCATGGCGGCGGGGTTGGTCTGTGCCGTCTTTTCTTCCGGGAATTTCCGGCAGGAGGCGGTCAGAAAAGAAGGGGGAGATATGTCGTCTTCTTCGGGAAAAGCCGTTTTTTCGGGGAAGCGCTGTGAGGAGCGCGGCACAATCCGTGCCGGCGCAGTGGGAGCAGAAGATATGCTCGTGTACCACGCGGGGCCTTACCTTCGCGGAGGAAGGCGGGCGCCCGGGCACCTATTTGGGAAAGGCGCAGGCCATGGGACGGAAACGCCGCGACAGCCGGCGGCGAAACGTCTGTGGAGCGCCGCTACCGTGCGGATGCGCCGGAAGAAAGGCGCATCCGCAGAGAGGCAGAGTCGCGGAAGAAAGGCATATGGGCAAAAGCCTTTCCTCCGTTTCATGAAAACCGGAAACGGCTCCGGGGCGATGGAGGGCGTCCATGCTCTTCTGCCCGGAGGCGCCGCGATGTGCGAGAGGCAGGGGCAGTCTCCCGCCTTCCGCACATCGTTCCCGTTTCCGCCATAGACACATGCTCATCATGTCTTGATGGTCAGGAGGTGATTTCTTGAATCTTCATTTCGGACTTTGTACGGCAGTATTTTCCGCAGGGCTGCTTTCCTTTTTTTCGCCCTGCATTCTGCCGCTTCTGCCGCTGTATTTCGGATATTTTTCTTCGGAAGGCGAGGCTTCCCGCTCTGCGCTCGCGCACAGGGTCAAAAAAACGCTTGCCTTTGTGTCGGGCGTTTCCATGGTGTTCTTCATCATGGGCGTCGGCGCAGGTCTCGCAGGAGCCGTTTTTCAGAGCAGATTCTTTGTGCTGTTCTGCGGAGCGGCCATCGTGCTCATGGGCATACATCAGACCGGGCTGGTGGAAATCCCCGTGCTGAACCGTACCCGGGCCTTTTCCTCTCCCGTGGTTCCCGGCAGGGGCCTGCTCGGTGCGTTTGCCCTCGGCTTCTTCTTTTCCTTCGGCTGGACGCCGTGCGTCGGCCCGGCCCTTGCCATGGTGCTCGGCATTTCGCTGCAACAGGGGGACGCGTTTTCGGGCGGCCTTCTGCTTCTTTTCTATGTGGCCGGTTTTGCCATTCCGTTTCTGCTGCTGGCGGTCGGTTCTCAGGTGCTTCTGAAGAAGCTCCGGGGCCTGTACCCCTATCTCGACAGGATCAGGATTGCGGGAGGCGTTCTCGTGGTCGCCATGGGCATCTGGATGATCGCCGGGCAGATACAGGCGCCCGTGCAGCGTCAGGTGGAAGGCAACACGCTCAGCGGTGCGTATGTGCAGCCCTCGGACTGGGCGGGAAAGCCCGTCTATCTGAAGTTCTGGGCCACCTGGTGCCCGCTGTGCCTGGCCGGTCTGGATGAGTTTTCGGAACTGGCCGGGGCCAGTGCCGGCCGTGACGATGTGGTGATCTACTCCGTGGTGGCTCCGGGCCGTCATAACGAAATGGACCGGAAGACCTTTTCCGAGTGGGCGGCGGGACAGCACCTGTCGTTTCCCGTGCTCTTTGATGACGACGGAGCGCTGGGCCGCAAGTACGGCATTCAGGCCTATCCCACCTCGGTGTTTCTGGATGCGGATCAGCAGGTGGCGGCGGTGCACATAGGACACATGAACAACGACGAGATACAGAAAAAGCTTGACGAATTGTCGAAGAACCGGGAGGTGCCGGAATGAAACGAGCGTTATTGCTGATGGGTATGGCCGGAGTGCTGCTTTTTTCCGTTTCCGGCGTGTTTGCCGTAACATCCGGTGAGGTGAAGGGAACAGGTATGAATACTCCTTCTGCAATTGAAGATCAGGGCTGGAGAAAGCGCGCGGATGCCGCGCAGTTGAGAGAGATTTTCTATGCGGGCGGCTGCTTCTGGGGGGTGGAAGCCTATTTTTCCCGGATACCGGGCGTGGTCGACGTGACGGTCGGCTATGCAAACGGCACCGTGGATCACCCCACCTACCGGCAGGTGTGCAGCGGCACGACGGGCCATGCGGAAACCGCCCATGTGGTCTACGACCCCTCCGTGGTCGACCTGAAGAAGCTTACCGAACACTTTTTCAGGATCATCAACCCGCTGTCTCTGAACCGGCAGGGAAACGATGTGGGCGGCCAGTACCGGAGCGGTATCTATTATACCGATGAGGCCGATCTTCCGGTCCTGCGTTCCGTCATGGCCGCAGAACAGAAAAAGTACAGCTCTCCCATTGTGACGGAGCTGCTTGCTCTGAAGAATTACTATCTGGCCGAAGACTATCATCAGGATTATCTGGTGAAGAATCCGGGAGGCTATTGCCACATCGATTTTTCCAGCCTGTCGGACTTTGCTCCGCTGATTGATCCTGCCGACTATGCCAGGCCCTCGGATGAGGTCCTCCGGGCCAGACTCACCAAAGAGCAGTACGCCGTCACGCAGAAGGGCAGTACCGAATATGCCTTTTCGGGTGAGTACGATCATCTTTTCGAACCCGGGCTCTATGTGGACATCGTCACGGGGGAACCGCTGTTCCTGTCTTCCGACAAGTATGATTCCGGCTGCGGCTGGCCCAGCTTCTCCAGACCCGTGGTCCCTGAGGTGATCGTGGAATACCCGGATACCAGTTACGGGCTGAGGCGGACGGAAGTGCGCAGCCGGGTGGGCAATTCCCACCTCGGCCATGTCTTTCCTGACGGCCCGGCGGAACGGGGCGGTGTGCGCTACTGCATCAACAGCGCCTCGCTGCGCTTCATTCCCTATGAGAACATGGAAAAAGAGGGTTACGGAAAGCTCCGCAGTCTGGTGACCGACGCGGCGGGCCGGGATACCCCGCGCAGCGGCAAAGGCTCATAGCGTTTCACCGGCTTCTGTGACGCTTTCTTTATAAAATACATGCCGCAGGACAGGAAATGTCCTGCGGCATGTTGCGTATGATGCCTTTGCGCCCGTTTTTTTATAAGGGGGCGGCCCGTTCCGGGCCTTTTTACCGTTTCGGCAGGCTTCCTCCGGGCGTGGATTCTGCGGCGTGCCTTATCCGCGAAGGGGGCGCCGGGGCAGAGGCCGGCCATGTCCGGCGAAATTCTGGAGCCGGGCACAGGAAAGGCGGCAGAAGGAGGGGAAGGCGCGTTTTGCAAGGCCTTCCGGGATACGGTGCTGTGCGTTATGCCCGGGCCGGGGGCTGGGGAGCGGCTTTGAGCGTGAGCAGCGTGATTTCCGCCGCCACACCGAGACGCATGGGCACATATCCCCACATGCCCGTACCGGGACTGACGTACAGCGGCATGGAACCCGCCGTATAGAGACCGGAACGGAAGCCTCCGTTCATGCGGGAAACAAGGGGGAAGAGAAAGAAGAACTGACCTCCGTGCGTATGGCCGGAAAGCTGAAGGTGACAGCCCAGCGCGGCGTTCTGTTCCGCGCTTCCCGGCCGGTGCGCCATGAGGATGCGCAGTCCTTCCCCTGCGCCCTGAAGGGCCTTCCGGGTATCGGGCGCACCGAGAGAGGGATCAAGACTGCGGAAGAGTACGGCGCAGGGGTCGGTTACGCCTGCAATGATCACGTTTCTTCCCCGCACATGATATTCCCTGTGTTCGTTGGCAAGGACGGTGAGTCCCCATTTGCGCCAGGTGTCCACCCATGAGCGCAGACCGGAATAGTAGTCGTGATTGCCCACGCTCACGGCAACGCCGAAGCGGGCGCGGAGTCCGGTGACGGGGAAGAGAAAGCGGCCGATGCGTTCCGGCGTGCCGTCCGCAAGGTCGCCGGTGATGAGCGTGAAATCCGGCTCCAGCGCGTTGGTCCGGCGCACCACCTCTTCGAGCCATTCTCCGGTGAAGGTGGAACCGATGTGCAGGTCGCTCAGGTGGGCGATGGAAAGCCCTTCCAGTTCCGGCGGAAGACCGCGTATGGGCACCTCCACCCGGCGCACCGAGGGTATGGCCAGAGCGCGGGCCATGCCGAAGGCTGCGGCGGCAAAGCTGAAGAGCACCATGGAAAGTTCCGCAGGAACGGACACAAGGGCGTTGAAGACGGTATCCGTTGCATGCTCCGTTCCGGGGATGACCATGGAAAGGGCAAGGGTGAGGGCGAGAACAACGTCGCGCACAAGCACGAGCCAGGAAAGCACCATGAAGGCGGAAGAGATGAAGCCCCCCGCGCGCATCAGGCGCAGGGGCAGATTCGGCCGGAAGGTGACCAGCAGGCGCATCCCCGTGATGGTCTGGGAAACAAGAAGCAGCAGAACGGTGAGGGGGATGCGCCAGAAGAGGGGAACCGGTTCATGCCACAGAAGGCTGAACGACATGTAGCCGGCCACAGCCAGCATGAAGGTGGTGCTTGAGGCGAAGAACATGCGGTTGCGCGTATAGTCGGCCATGAGAAATCCTGCACGAGGCGTGGCGCGGGGCCGCGGCTTATGTGTTGTCGGGGCGTTTTTCTGCGTGCGGCGCGCCCTGCTCCGGGCGCGCCGCAGGGCAGGGTCATTTGACGGCGATGTATTTTTCCATGGCCTGCGCGGAACAGGTCTGGCTGCGCCAGAAGGCCGAGGCCCAGAGTATGAGCACGGAGGCCTGCGCGTCGTCGAGCTGCCGGAACTTGGTTTCGAGGCTGCGGGGGCTGCTGCCGTATTTCTTATACAGTTCCTTTCTGTCGCACTGTTCCATCACATGCAGAAGAAGATGGGTGAGGCGCAGGTGCGAGGTGTCGATGACGATGTTCTTGTGGGCTTCAATGATGGTTTTCAGTTCGGCGGGCGTGAAGAGCGATTTCAGCGCGGTGACGGTGCCGAACCAGAGATCTATGGTCCAGGGGAGCATGAATTCCGCGCCTGCGGTGCGGCTGTGGAAATGCTCCCTGATCCAGACATCCTGTTCTTCGGCTGAATTGCGGCCGTAGTGGAACATGGCGACTCCAGAGGCTAGAAGGGGCGGGTATAGGCAATGTCGCCGTAGTCGAGGGAAGGATCTTCCGCACAGGGCAGAAGCGGGCGGCGGCCCTCCACATAGTCGCGGAAGTGGCCGATGATGCGGCCGTGGTCGAAGCAGAACGGGCCGGGCAGATTGTCCAGCGGGTAGAAGGCGGCGTCGGCCGCGTCGTCTCCGGCCTGAAGGAGCTCGGGGTGCGCGCAGCGGCCCACAAACACCGTGGTGAGGGTGTGGCAGCGCATGTCGCGCAGAGGCCAGGAATACACGCCGAGAAGCCCTTCAAGATCCACGTCCAGCCCGGTTTCTTCCTTCATTTCGCGCACGGCGGCGTGTTCCGCGCTTTCGCCTTCCTCAATGAAACCGCCGGGGAGCGCCATGCCGAGAGGCGGCGTGCCCCGTTTCACCAGCACGATGCCGTGCTTTTCATCATAAATGATGACGTCGGCCGTGGGCAGAGGATTGCTGTATTTGACGACGAGCGTGCCGCAGGAGGGGCAGTAGCGGGGATGATTCATGCTTGATCCTTGGAAGAATTGGTCAGAAGGGTAAAGCCCGCCTCCTCAAGGGAGAATACGGGCAGGGCGCCCTGCCGGAGCAGGCGCAGGCGGCGCTGTCCCAGCGGTTCGACTATGGTGCTGGCTTCACCGCCGCCGGGAGCGGGGAGGGCGTCGAACACGCCGTCGGTTTCACTCTGCAGGGAAGAGATAAGCTCGGGGTCGAGGGCGTCCTTGCAGGTGACGGCGGGCCTGCCGCTGACATTGGCGCTTGTGGAAACAATGGGAAAGCCGCAGGCGAGGGCAAGTTCCCGGGCCGCCGGGTGCGAGCTTACGCGGGCGGCGATGCGGCCGCTGCCGCCGGTAAGCACCTCAGGCAGGCCGGACACGGCCGGAAGAAGCAGGGTAAGGGGGCCGGGCCAGAAGCGGGTGAGAAGTTCAAGGTCGCCGGAAAGTTCCGGGCCGGGACATGCCACAAGCCCGAGCTGTTCCGCGCTGCCGAGAATGACCGGCAGGGGCATGGACAGCGGGCGGCGCTTGCACTGAAACACGCGCTTCACGGCCGCTTCGTCGTCGGCACGGCAGCCGATGCCGAAAAAGGTTTCCGTGGGGTAAACGAGCACTCCGCCCGAACATATGCGGCGGAATGCTTCCTGCCTTGTAAGAGTCACGCTTGCCTCCGTGGAAAGGTGAGCCTATAGTGGACGAATGAGTTTGAAACCATTGCGAATCATGACGGTCGGCAGGCCGCACGCCACCTTCTGGAAGGATGCGGCGGCCCATTATATGGAACGGCTTTCCCGCTGGAGACAGATGACGGAAACCATCATCCGCGATTCCGACCCAGCTCTGCCGGTGGCCCGGCGTGTGGAGGAAGAGGGAAAGCGCATCCTTGCGGCGCTCACGCCGCAGGATATCGTGGTCTGCCTCGATGAGAAGGGCCGTTCCATGACGTCCAGAGAATTTTCACGCTTTTTGGACGGAATGTCCACCGATGCGACGCGCCGCCCGTGCTTTATTGTGGGCGGACCTTTCGGCCTGCACGACAGTGTGAGGGAAAAGGCGCGTCACCTCATTGCCTTCGGCCCGCAGACGCTGCCCCATGAGCTTGCCCGCGTGGTGCTGCTGGAGCAGCTTTACCGTGCGGAAACGCTGCTCAGAAACATGCCCTATCACCACGATTGACGTGGAAAAAGCCTCTGCCCGAGGCGTGGGCAAAAGCGTTTTTCTTCCCGTTGCACAAGCGGCCTTTGGGGCGCCTGCCGTTCTGGAATCTTCCGGGCGGTGCTTTTGTCGTATCCGGCGGAAGATAAGGTGCGGCTTTACCCGGAACGACCCTTTCTGCGGAATCCGGGAGGCTTTTTTAGTCTCCGGAAAAGGGGACGCCTGCCCCTGCGCATCGGAAATGTGCGGGAGGCGTGGGAGGCCGCCCGCAGAGATAAGGATGCACCTGCACGGAGCAGGGCGGAAGCATCCTGTCTGTGCTGATGCCTGCCCCGGCGGCCCTCCGTGCTGCCGGAAAGGGGGGAATCCCGATGCAGGCCCCGGGCCATGAGGGAGAAAAGGAATATGGCCTTATCCGGCATCCGGTGGCTGTTCCTTCCGGGCCGCACCTTTTTCCGTACCGCATGCTTTTTCCTGCCGTCTTGCCTGTCTGCCCCGATTGCCCTGAAAAGTCCGTTTCCCTTCCGGCCGGTGAAAGAGATGCGCATGCGCTCCACATGAGCAGCTTTGCCGCTGAAAAACGGCAGCGGATGTTCTCCACGGCGCCGCGCGGGACGGCACAGGGGAGGGACAGGGGGAAGGAGAGGCCGCCGCGGACGAAGGGCAGAACCTGTTCATCCAGCTCGAAGGTGCCGCCACAAGGCACCTCAGGGGCATGGCGGAAAACGGCAGAGCGCGATGCCTCCATGGCTACAGCCACGATGCGGCAGCCGGTCATGGGTGTCCCCTTGGGGAGGCGAGTTTTCCGCCTGCACAAAAAGCGTCGTCAGGAGGCCGCTTCGTCCGGTACGGACAGGATTTCCCCGTGCGGAGCCTTTGCACCGGCAACGGAATCCGGCCTGAGCGAGGACAGGAGGCTTGCCTGCGTATAAAGGCGAAGGGCGGCTTCCGTTTCCCGTCCGGGTGCGCCTTCCTCCCCGGCCATTCTTTTGAGTTCTTCTGCGCGGGCGTGTGCGTCCAGCGGGCGGCAGAGGGTGAAGGTTTCGTTGCCGCGTTCTTCCTTGCACACCTGGAAATGCTGCGCTGCACGGGCGGCGAGCTGCGGCCAGTGGGTGATGATGAGAAGCTGGCGGCGGGAGGCGAGTTCGTGCAGGCGGTCGGACACGCGGTTCAGCGTCATGCCGCCCACGCCCGCGTCGACTTCGTCGAAAATAAGGGTGGCGTCTTCACTGGTGTTCTGTACGCCCACCACGGCCAGCAGAAAGCGCGAAAGCTCACCGCCGGAGGCAATTTTATCCAGCGGCTGCGGATGCTGGCCCGGGTTGGGGGCCCAGAGCAGGCGGTAGCGGTCTTCCACACAGGCGGGGCAGATCACCTTCACCTTGTCTTCCACCTGCGGCCATACCTCGTGGGACGTGGATTCCGGCTCCACATGAACCCGTTCGGAAAATCCCAGCCCGGCAAGTTCCTTTTCCAGGGCAAGGCAGAAGCGGGTGGCGGCTTCCTTGCGGCGGGCATTGCATTCTTCAAGCACCGCATGAAGTTTTTTGGAAAGTTCCCGCTCCTGCTTTTCCAGCCTGTGCAGGTCCAGCCCGCAGGCATCGAGGAAGGAGAGGTTTTCCGTGATTTCCTCGCGCAGGCGCAGAATTTCCGGGATGGAGCGGCGCATGCGGCGCTTGAGCTGAGAAAGCTCGTACAGGCGGGCCTCCAGCTCGTCCGGGTCGTATTCGCTCCCGGAAGAAGGCGTGGTACGGAAGCGGCGCGTGAGTTCCCGGGCCTCTTCCTCAAAGTTGAGCAGCGCCTCCAGCGAAGGGGCAAAGCTCTCATCTTCCTGCGAAAGAGCGTGAAGCAGGCGTTCCAGCTCCCCCAGAAGCGCGGCAAGGCCTGCATTCTCGCCGCCCAGCATGAGTTCCAGCCCCTGTTCGTACTGCCCGCGCAGCCGCTCCACGCTTTTCAGCTCGGTGCGGGCCTGTTCCAGGCGTTCTTCCTCGCCTTCCTCAGGCGCGACCTTTTCAATTTCCTTCTGCTGCATTTCCAGAAGTTCCCTCTTCTCGCTCAGCATGTCCATGCGCGCAAGAAGGGTGCGGCGCTGTTCCGCCACCACCTTCAGTTCCCTGAGGAGGGCATCCTTCCGGGTCACGATGGACGGATCCGGCAGAAAGGAATCAATGAGCGCCGCCTGATAGGAGGGCTGGAGCAGGCGCTGCTGCCCGTGCTGGCTGACGTGGAAGAGCAGATCCCCCCGCAGGGCACGCACCGTCTCCTGTGAGGTGAGGGAACCGTTGAGGAAAAAATGACTGCGCCCGGAGGCGGCGGAAAGCTCGCGCCTGAGCACCACTTCCTCCTCACCTTCCGGCCCCTTGCGGGTGAAGAGCGCCTCCACCTGCGCCTTGTCGCGGCCGGGGCGCACCATGTCGGTGGCAAGTCTGTCCCCGAGGACGAAGTTGATGGCCTTGAGGATGAAGCTTTTGCCCGCGCCGGTTTCACCCGTGAGGGCGTTCATGCCCTCGCCGAATTCCAGCTCCATGTCGTCTATGAGCGCAAGGCCGCGTATGCGCAGGTATTCCAGCATGATTCCACCAGAAAAGAAAAAGTTGCGGGCAAATCCCCGATAGCACATCTTTCGTTGAAAAAAAACGAAAAGTCAAGAATAAATTTATTTTGTAAATAAATAGAAGATTGAAATTTCCCGTGCCCGGGAAAGGAGCCTGAAAAGGAACGCCATGCCCCGTGGAGGGAGAAGCCGGGCCTCTTTGCAGGGTGTGCGCCGCGGAGGTTTCCTTGCCGGGGGCTGCTCCGCCTGCGGAGGAGCTTTTCCGACAAAAACGGCGCGCCGGAAACGTGTTCCGGCGCGCCGTTACGGTGTCCTTCAGGGGAAAATCAGCCCCGGAGAGCCTTGCGGAAGCCTTCGGCCGAGCGTTCGATCACGGCGTCTTCCACGGCGAAGGAGAGGCGGAAGTAGCCGGGATACCCGAAGCCGGAACTCGGCACGGCGAGTACGAGGTTTTCGGTCAGGCGTTCCACAATGGCCTTGTCGTCTCCGCCGGGGGCCTTGGGGAAGAAGTAGAAGGTGCCTCTGGGCAGGGTGAATTCATAGCCTGCATCGGCAAGAATGGCGGCCAGGCGGTTGCGGCGGCGGGTATAGACGGCGAGGGCCTCCTGCGTGGAGGTGCCGAGGCATTCCGCCATGAGGTACTGACCCACCACGGGCGGGTTCACAAAGCCCAGCACGCGGTTGGAGAAGATAAGGCCGTCCATGAGCTTGTCCGCATCGTCCATGGCGGGGTTCACGGCGATATAGCCTACGCGTTCCCCGGCCATACCGTAGTTCTTGGCAAAGGAGCTGATGACCACGGCGTACTTGTAGAGCGGCAGGGCGGCGGGCACTTCCAGCCCGTCGTAGGCCAGGAAGCGGTAGGGTTCGTCGGCAATGAGGTAGATGATGCGTCCGATGCGCTTCGAGGCCTCTTCCAGCATGGCGGCCAGAGCCTCGATGTCCTCCTTCGTGTACACTGCGCCCGAGGGGTTGTTGGGCGAATTGATGATGACGGCCCTTGTGCGCGGCGTGACTGCGGCGCTCAGCGCTTCCACATCGGGGCCGAAGTCTTCCGCACGACAGGGCACGGGGCGGAGCGTGCCGCCGTGATTGCCGACATAGAAGCGGTATTCACCGAAGAAGGGCGCGACGGTGAGCACTTCGTCGCCCGGATCAAGCACCGTGTGGAAAAAGGCGTTCATCACGCCGGCAGCGCCGCAGCCGAGCATGACGTGCTTTGCCTCAAGGGCGGTTTTCTGCTGTTCGCTCAGCCATGCGGCCAGTTTTTCCCTTGCCCAGGCAAAGCCGCCGTTGGGCATGTAGCCGAGAATGCCCGGTTCGGAAAGGCGGGCGGCAAGGGCGCTCATGGCGTGCGCAGCCTCGGCGGGCGGGGCGAGATCGGGGTTGCCGAGGCTGAAGTCGCAGACGGCGTCGGCCCCGTATTTCTTGCGCAGTTCGATGCCGGCCTCGAACATGCGCCGGATCATGGATCCCTGGGAAAGGTTTTGCTCCATAGCGGAGCAGAGAACGGAAGCAGACATGGCAGACTCCTTGGACGTTGGGAAGGGAGCGGAAAAAGAGGAAAGGCTTCCGGGATGGGAAGTCCCGGAAGGGCTGTTCTTCGGAAAAAGAGGCGGGCAGGGCAGGGCCGGATCATCCAGCGCCGCGAGGGCTTCTTCCAGCCGATCCAGCCACAGATCCACAAAGGCCGCGTCGTCGGCAAGGCCGCGCAGTTCGGCCTGACAGCAGTATCCTGCAGCTTCGATGCGGCTTTTCCATGAGGTGGGCGCCGCCCCCGCCATATCTTCCAGCGTATGGCGGCCCACAAGGGACAGCAGGGGCATGAGCCATACCCGGCGGGTGGGGGAGATTTCTTCGGCAAGGGCGGGCAGAAGCATGTCAAGCCCGTCGGCAGGAAGCGCTTCTCCCTCCGGCCGCTGCAGACCTCTGCCCACCATGCAGGCGATGTGGATATGACTGTCCAGAGCACGCACGGCCTCGGCCCAGCGGCCGTAGAGAATGTCACATTCATGGCGGCTGCCGTGGGCCATGCAGATTACGGGTTCATCGGGCGCGCGCAGAGGGGATATGTGGCGTATGAGGGTGCGCGCGGCGCTCAGGATGGCATGCTCTCCGGGGCCGGAAAGCAACGGCAGGCCGAGGCTCACGCAGAGTCCTCCTTCCTCCATGCCTGCCCGGCATTCCGCGGCCACGGCGCCGTATTCCATGCCGGGAATGAGGTGCAGAGGCTGCACGGCCACATGGGTGTAGCGCTCAAAGCGCATGCGCTTCAGGGCCTTGAGCACGGAATCGGATTTGGTGCGGGAACTGGCAAGGCGCATGCGCATGGTTTCCGAGGTGAAGGCCCAGCGCACGGGCAGGGAAAAACGCGCCTCCGCGGCGGCCTGCACGGCGCGCAGGGCACTGGCTCCGCGGATGTTTCCGAAGCCGTAGGCCGCGAGGAGAATGCCCCGTTTCATGCCTGTTCCGGGGAGAAGGTTTCTTCGGTAAAGAGCTGGAAGCCTTTTTTGCGCAGCAGCGCGGCGAAAAGCCCGTCGCCGTCCACGAGGGTGCGGGTGAAGGTGCCGTCATAGATGCGCCCGCAGCCGCAGGAAGGGGAACGGGCCTTGAGTATGGCGGCCGAACAGCCGTATTCTTCCGCAATGTAGAGCGCGGCCTCCGCGCCGGAGGCAAAGGCAAAGGTCACGTCTTCCCCCGTGGCGGAGTACACGCCGTCGCCTCTGCGTTCACTGGGCGTGCGGGGCGTGGGCAGGCCTCCGAGCACTTCGGGACACACGGGGACGGCCTGTCCGGATTCCACAAGGGCGCGCACTTCCTCGCGCAGGTTGGAGCGGCCGTCGTAACGGCAGCACTGGCCCGCAAGGCAGGCGCTGACCACATAACGGCAGGGCTTCTGCAGTTCAGTCAAAGGAAATCTCCACCTGTTCCTGATGTTCCTTGCGCCGGACTATGGTGCCTATTTCCCAGGCTTCCGTATTCATGGACTTGAAGCGGGGGAGCATGTCGTCGGCAGTGGCCCTGTCGGTGATCATGATGTAGCCTATGCCGCAGTTGAAGACCTGGAGCATTTCCGGCCAGGTGAGATTCCCCTGCTGCTTGAGCCAGTCGAAAATGGCGGGGTGTTCCCAGCTGTTGAAGCGGATGTTCGCGCATACGGAGGCGGAAAGCACGCGGGGAATGTTGTCGTAGAAGCCGCCGCCCGTGATGTGCACCATGCCCTTGATCGGCAGGTCGCGCATGATGGACTTGACCTGGTCGGCATAGATGACCGTGGGCGTGAGGAGCACATCGGCAAAGGTGCGGTTGGTGCCGGGCACGATGTCGTCGCCCTTGACGCCGCTTTCCTCATAGATCTTGCGCACCAGGGAATAGCCGTTGGAGTGCAGGCCGGAGGAGGCAAGACCGATGATCACGTCGCCCACGCTGATGGTGGAACCGTCCACGATCTTCGGCCCGTCCACAATACCCACGCAGAAGCCTGCAAGGTCGTAATCGCCCTTGGCGTACATGCCGGGCATTTCTGCCGTTTCTCCGCCGAGAAGCGTGCAGCCGCTCTGACGGCAGCCTTCCACAATGCCGCCGACCACCGTGGCCGCAAGGTCGACATCAAGTTCGCCGCAGGAAAAATAATCCAGGAAAAAGAGGGGCTTTGCGCCGAGAACCAGGCAGTCGTTCACACTCATGGCCACAAGGTCTATGCCCACGGTGTCGTGCCGGTTGAAAAGGGAGGCCATTTTGAGCTTCGTACCGACGCCATCGGTTCCGGACACGAGCACCGGCGACTGCATTCCCGTAATGTCGGGCCGGAACAGGCCGCCGAAGCCGCCTATGTCCGAAAGGACGCCGTGGGTCTGCGTGCTGGCCACCATGTCTTTGATGCGGGCCACCAGCTCATTGCCCGCGTTGATGTTCACACCTGCACAGGTGTATGCGTCGGAACGGGAAAAACTCATCGTCTCATCTCCTCAAGGAAAGGCGGCTTTGCCGGAGTCGGAAAGCGGCCTGATTGCGCACCTGCAGACCGGGGAAGGCGCGAAAGGGCCGTCAACCGGCCTGTACCGCCCGAAGGCGTAAACAGGCGCCCCATATTAATAGTCACTTCCTCCGCTTTTGCCAAGGTGTAAAATGAACCCGCCGGAGGGGCGGAACATGTCCGGGTATGCTCCCGCCGCAGACAGAGCGCGCGGCGTTTTTTTGTTTTCGGGGCGGATCCGCACCGGGTCGGGATGATTTTTTCATGTTCTGTGCGCCGTTGGGAGAGCTGGCATTTCTCAGCGGGCATGCCGCGGCGGGGCGGCCGGGGATGTTTTTCCGGCAGGCGGCCTTTTCCCGGCGCCGGGGCAGAAGAGGCGCGCGGGGCTTCTCAGGGAAGAAAACGGGCGGAATATTTCTCCTTCCCTTGCTTTTCCCGGCGGAAGCCTTAGAAACAAGGCAGGTAACGCTGTGTATATGGACGTAACATTGAGGCGGTTGTCATGAGCAAAGATCCTTCCAATCCGTTTTCCATGCTTAACGCGCGGGATTTTCCCTCCCGCAACAACAGAGAAAATCCCCGGAAATCGCGCCAGCCCAGGACGGTGGTGAAAAACAGGGAGGCCGAGGCGGCCGCCCGGGATGCCGATGAGGCGCTGTTCATGCAGGCCATGGGCGGCAGTGTGCGCGCGCTTCCTGCTTCCGGGGCGTCGGGAGGAGGCAGACAGCCCCGGGGAGAATCCGAGAACGACAACGACAGCTTTGCCCGGGAACTGGAGCGCAAGGGCGTGAAGCGCATGCTGAAGAAGGGCGACAGGCCCGCCCCCGCTCCCGTGCTGGAAAAGCAGGAAGAGCCGGTGCCGGCCACGCTTACGGCCATGGCCAGAGCCGGAGCGCGTGCGGCCCGGGATGACGATGCCGCCATGCTGAACGAGGCCGCCGGCGCGCCCGATGACAAAGACGACAGCCGCGACTTCTTTTCCGCCATCAAGGGCACGGTGCCCCTGAACGCCCGGGGCCGCGACGTGCCCGTGGAACCGGAGACACCCCCTGTTGCCGTGACGGACCCCAGGCATCCCCTGCAGGACTTCATGGAAGGCAAGGTGGAATTTTCCGTGGCCAGTACCGATGAATACGCGGAAGGGCATGTGGTCGGCCTTGATCTCATGATCGTTTCTCAGCTGCAGTCGCGCCAGTTCAGCCCGGAAGCGCACATCGACCTGCATGGGCTGAACTGCGAACAGGCCTTTCAGAACCTGGTGGGATTTTTCCGCAGTTCCTATTACAAGGGCGTGCGTACCGCCCTTGTGGTGACGGGCCGGGGACTCAATTCCCTCAACGGCGTTCCGGTGCTGCGTTTCCGCGTGCAGCAGTGGTTCACCCAGGACCCGTTCAAGCGTGTGGTGCTTGCCTTCTGCACGGCCAAGCAGGAGGACGGCGGGGCGGGCGCCTTTTATGTGCTTCTGCGCAAGTACAAGAAAAGCTCGGGAAAGATCCGCTGGGATGTCATGCCCTCCGACCCGGATCTCTATCTGTAGCCAGGCTGAGCGCATGAGGCTGTGCCCCGGGATGCCCGGGGCGCAGCTGCAGGATGATGTTTCTGCGCTTCTGCCGGAAACGTGTTTTCTGCCCGGCAGAGGGCGCTTTCACGCATAAGCCGGAAGATCTTTGTGCAGGAGAGCCGTTTTTTCATTAAGGGGGAGCCTTGTTCCACTCCCTCCCTGTCCTTCGCGCACCCCGCCTGCCGCATGTTGCGGCGGCGGGGTGCTTTTGTGCGGAAGAGGGCGCGCCTGCTGCGGGAAAAGTCCCCTCCGGGACGACGGACTGGGACTTTTCCGTATGCGATCCTGCCCGGAGCCTCCAGAGCACGGCATACACGAATCATGTTACAAAACCTTTCAGGCTTTTTTCAAGGAAGGCTTTAACTTTACACGGCGGCCTTTTACTCTTGATGAAAAATCCGGGCTCGGCTATAGTTGCTTTACTGCGGCCTGCGCACGGGCCCTCATGTAAAGCAACCCCCCTTTCCGAGGAAGGACGATATGCAAGCTCCTGAAAAAAATCTGGCATTTGATCTGCTCCGTGTAACGGAATCCGCGGCTCTTTCTGCGGCGCGCTGGCTGGGAAAGGGCGCCAAGGAAGAGGGCGACGGCGCTGCTGTGGACGCCATGCGTCTGTCCTTCGATTCCCTTTCCATCCGCGGGCGCGTCGTCATCGGCGAAGGTGCCAAGGATGAGGCACCCATGCTGTACAACGGCGAGGAAGTGGGCGATGGAACCGGGCCGGACATCGACATTGCCGTCGATCCCGTGGAAGGCACCAATCTGCTGGCTCTCGGCCGCCCCAATGCCATTGCTGTGATAGGGGCGTGCAAATCGGGGTACATGTATAATCCCGGCTCAAGCTACTACATGAAAAAGCTCGTGGTGGGGCGTGAGGCGCGCGACGTGGTGGACATCGACGCACCCGTGGCCGACAACCTTCACGCCGTGGCCCGCGCCGTAGGCAAGGACATCAACGACCTTGTGGTCTTCGTGCTCGACAAGCCCCGTCACAAGGGCCTCATCGAGGAAATCCGCAAGACGGGCGCGCGCATCACCCTGCATACCGACGGCGACGTGGCCGGTTCGCTCATGGTGGCCGATCCCAGTGTGGATGTGGATGTCATGATGGGTACCGGCGGTACGCCCGAAGGCGTGATTTCCGCATGCGCCATCAAGGGCGTGGGCGGGCAGATGTTCGGCCGCTTCGATCCGCAGTCCGATGCGGAACGTCAGGCCATGATTGCGGAAGGCACGCGACTTGATGAAATCCTCACCGTGGATTCCATCATCCGCGCCGATGATGCGTTCTTTGCCGCCACCGGCATTTCCGGGGGCACCTTCCTCGGCGGCGTGAGCTATTCCGGGCGCGGTGCGGTGACCCATTCTCTGGTCATCCGCGCCAAGACCGGCACCTTCCGCTACATCGAGTCGCACCATAACTGGGAACGCCTGATGAAGTTCAGTTCCGTTCGCTACGATTGATGTGTCCCGGGCGGAATTCCCTGCATTTTCATGAAAAAAGGCGTTGCACAGTAAACGCCTTTCATGAGAAGAGGGGCGGACTGCCCGACGACACGGGCCGGCGGTACTCTGCAGCAGGGGGCTTCCGGCAGTCGCACCGCCCGGGAAAACAACGTTTTCGCGGGCGGCCCGGCAGAGGGAGACGCTCCGCGTTTCCCGCAACAGGTTGAGAAAGACGGGCCCCGTCCCACAGGCGGCGGCCCGTGTGTTATGACCCATAATCCATCCAAGGAGTATGGAATGAGCAGTGTTCAGACGGCCATCCTGTTCCCCGGTCAGGGGGCGCAGGCATCCGGCATGGGGCGGCGTCTCGCCGAGGCGTCCGCCGATATCATGGACCTCTGGAAGAAGGCGGAAAGCGTAAGCGGTCTGCCTCTGCGCGAAATATACTGGGAGAGCGAAGACGCCACTCTCATGGCCGAAACCCGCAATCTTCAGCCCGCCATCACCGTGGTGAACCTCGCCCTGTGGATGAGCGTGGCGGATCGCCTTTCCCCCGCCTGCGCGGCCGGGCACAGCCTCGGCGAATTCAGCGCCCTTGCCGCCGCCCGCGTGCTTCCCATGGACAAGGTCCTGGAGCTTGTGACTCTGCGCGGCCGCCTCATGGCCGATGTGGACCCCGAACACATAGGCACCATGTGCGCCATGATCCGCCTTTCTCAGGAACAGGTGGAAACCGTTGCCAGGGAAGTTTCCGAATCCACCGGCAAGCTGGTGCGCGTGGCCAACAAGAATACGCCTCTGCAGTTCGTGCTGAGCGGGCACCGCGAGGCCGTGGAGGCCGCCGCCGAACGCCTGAAGGCGGAGAACCCCCGCGCCAAGGGCTTCCCCCTTGCCGTGAGCGGCGCGTTCCATACCCCCATGATGGCCGAGGCTTCCGCCGAATTCTCCAAGCTGCTGGACAAGCAGGACTGGCACGACGCGGCCTTCCCCATTTATTTCAACATCAACGGCGAACCTCTGAGCGATGCGGAATCCATCCACAGCGCCATGCGCCGTCAGATGACCTCGTCCGTCTGCTGGGTGGACACCATTTCCAATCAGTGGCGCGACGGAGTGCGCCGCTGGGTGGAATTCGGCCCTCAGGGCGTGCTCACCCGCATGGTCCGGCCCATTCTCGTGGCCGCCGATGTGGCCGACGGCAGCTACACCACTGTTCATATTCCCAACAAAGACGCCGTGGATGCGTTTGAAGGATAACGATGCGCGATATACTCCTCATTGAAAAGGCCCTGCGGGACATTGTGGCCGCTCATGGCTGGGAATGGCCGGAAAAGGCCGTTCTGGAAATCCCCAGAGATGAAAAGCACGGCGATCTGGCCACCAATCTGGCCATGGTGCTTGCAAAGCAGGCCAAGTCGGCTCCCCGCGCCGTGGCCGAAGGCCTTGTCGCCGAACTGTGCGGGAAGTTCCCCGGTCTGGTGACGGCCGAGATAGCGGGGCCGGGATTCATCAACATCACCTTCGCCCCGTCGTTCTGGCAGGGCGTGGTGCTGGATGTGGAAGAGCAGGGCAGGGCCTTCGGCTCCTCGAAGAGCGGCAACGGCCGCCGTATCGTGGTGGAATATGTTTCCGCCAACCCCACCGGCCCGCTGCACATCGGGCACGGCCGCGGCGCCGCCGTGGGCGATTCGCTCACCCGTCTGCTGCGCTTTGCCGGATACGATGTGTCCACGGAATATTACATCAACGACGCGGGCAGGCAGATGCGCCTGCTCGGTGATTCCGTGTACCTGCGCATGCGCGAGATCCTCAATCTGCCCGTGGTCTACCCCGAGGACCCCAAGGGCTGGTATCACGGCGACTACATCCGCGACATCGCCCGGGAAATGCTGGAAAAGGATCCCGAACTTCCCAACCGTCCCGAGGCCGAAGCCAAGGACCTCTGCTACGAGTATGCCTGCGCCACCATTCTGGCGGGCATCAAGGAAGACCTCAGGGAATTCCGCGTGGAACATCAGGTCTGGTTCTCGGAAAAGAACCTTGTGGATGCGGGCAAGGTGGAGGAAGCCTTCGACAAGCTGCGCGGCATGGGCCTTGTGTACGACAAGGACAACGCCACCTGGCTGGCGACGGAACAGTTCGGCGACGACAAGGACCGCGTGCTCCGCAAGAGCGACGGTTACCTGACCTACTTCGCTTCCGACATCGCCTATCATGCCAACAAGTTCGAGCGCGGTTTCGATGAATGCATCGACGTGTGGGGCGCGGACCATCACGGCTATGTGCCCCGCATGAAGGCCGCCATCACCTGCATGCAGCACGACCCGGAAAACGACTTCCATGTGGTGCTCATCCAGATGGTGAACCTCATGCGCGGCGGCGAGCCCGTGGCCATGTCCACGCGCTCCGGCGAGTTCGTGACCCTGCGCGAAGTGCTCGACGACGTGGGCACGGACGCCGCAAGGTACATGTTCCTTTCCCGCAAGAGTGACAGCCCGCTTGATTTCGATCTGGATCTTGTGAAGCAGCGCAACATGGAAAATCCGGTGTACTATGTGCAGTATGCCCATGCCCGTGTGGCCGCGCTGCTGCGCCGCGCCGCCGACAGAGGCGTGAGCGTGCCGGAACACAGCACTGCCGACATGCTTGCTCCGCTCACCTCTGCGGACGATCTTGCGCTGCTGCGCGAGGTGGAACGCTTCCGCAATGTGGTGGAAGACGCGGCCCGCGCCCGTGCCGCCCATCCCGTCAGCTTCTACCTCATGGAACTGGCCGGCAGGCTGCACAGCTACTATGCCAACAACCCCGTTCTGAGCGGCGACGACGAAGCCGTGATGAAGGCCCGTCTGGTGCTTCTGCGCGCCGTGAGCGTGGTCATTGCCAACGGTCTTGACCTGCTCGGCGTGAGCGCGCCGGAATCCATGTAGTCATGGCGAACGCGTTTTATCGCAACTCTTCTTCCAGTGCGAAGAAAAACAGCGACCGGGAACGACGGCAGTCTTTCTTCTCGGCCTCTGAGGAAAGTTCCGAAGCCGCGGCCGCTCAGGCCGCGGCGGAGAACGAAGCCTCCTCGCGCAAAAGCGCTCCCGCAAGGGCGGAAGGGCGCGGCGTGCTCACCTGGAAGGCGAACATCACGCCTTCGGCGCTGGTGACCATAAGCGTGCTGGCCCTGGTGCTTCTGGGGTTCAGCTTTCTTTCCGGCGTCATCGTGGGGCGCAGCAGCATGCCCCTGCCCCAGGCGCTGGAGCTGGAGAGACTTCTTGCGGACGATGCGCCGGAGAATGAAGGGGAGGTCGAGGAGAAGGAGAAGATCCTTCCCAAGGAAGAGCTCCGCTTCATGACCAGCCTGAAGAACGACGCTTCGGGCGGGGTGCTTTCCGATGCCGAGGCTCCGGCCGCACAGTCTGCCGCTCAGGTGACGCAGGAAAAGCCGAAGGAAGAAAAGCCGAAGCAGGAAGCGCAGAAGCCGAAGGAACCCCAGTTCGACTATGTGATGCGTGTGGCGGCCTTCAAGGAACAGAGCCAGGCCAAGGCCCTGAGCGACAGGCTCACCAAGGACGGGCTGAAGGCCCGGCGCACCCAGGCGAAGACGAAGCGCGGCACATGGTACTATGTGCAGGTGTCGTTCCGGGGAGGCAAGGGCGATGTGCAGATGATGCGCCGCACCCTCGACAAGTACGGCCTGCACGACGCCATGCTCATCAGTGAGAAGGCGGTGAAGGGCAGATAGCGGAACATTTGTTCCGTCGTGTCTGCCGTGCTTTTCTGCGCCCTTTTTCCGGCGGCGGCAGAGACCGGGCGGGGGAAATTCCCGCCTGAAGCCAAGTACAGAGGCTTGACAAAGATGGCCTCCGTCGGTATTTTGTCATGTTTCCAGAGGTAAGGCATGGAATTAAGACACATCGCACTGAATGAGATAGAGCCGCAGGGGCGCACCATCACGGTTTCCGACAGGGCCGTGTGGGAAGAGCCGGCGGCGGAATATCACCTGCAATGCCGCATAGTTGAGCCTGTTGTTGCCGAGGTGTTTCTGCTTCCGCAGAGCGACGGCTGCCTCATCCGCGGTACGATCAGGGGTGTGGTGGCCATGCCGTGCAATCGCTGCATGGAAGAAACTCTTGTGGTGCTGAACCAGAGCTTCGACGAGTTCGAGGAATACCCCGCGCCTGCCGAAACCGAACCGGAAGAGGAAAATCCTGCCGGACTTCTGGATGAATGTGCCGTGACCATGGAAGGCGGAGCGCCTTTCCTTGATCTGGCATCGCTTTTGTGGGAGGAGTTTTCACTGGCCCTGCCCGTGAAGCCCCTCTGCAGGCCGGACTGCCGGGGTCTGTGCCCCGAGTGCGGCAAAAATCTTAATGAAGGTGCCTGCGGCTGTTCCCGCGACAGCGGTGATCCGCGGCTGGCTGCTCTGCGTCAACTGAAAGTGAAACATCAGGGATGACTCCCCCGTTTCCGAGATAAGGAGAAACATCATGGCCGTTCAGCAGAACAAAAAGTCCCACTCCAGAAAGTGCATGCGTCGTTCCCATGACCGTGTGGCCAAGCCCACCGTCATCTACTGCTCCTGCGGCGCTCCCACCAAGCCCCACAGCGTTTGCCCCTCCTGCGGCAAGTACGACGGCCGCCAGGTAGAACCTGTGGCCAGCGATGAGCAGTAATAATCGTCCAAAGCTGGCCGTGGACGCCATGGGGGGCGATTTCGGCCCTTCCGTGGTGGTTCCCGGCGCGCTTCAGGCCGCCCGCAACACGGGTGCCAAAGTCATCCTTGTCGGTATTGAGGATGAGATCCGCAAGACCATTGCGGATCTTTCCGCGCAGTCCGAAGAAGGGGAGCTTTTCGAGATCGTCAACGCCACGCAGCTGGTGGAGATGACCGACAAGCCCTCCGAGGTCCTGCGTACCAAGAAGGATTCCTCCATGCAGGTGGCATGCAGGCTGGTCCGCCAGGGAGAAGCCGACGCTTTCATAAGCGCCGGTCACTCCGGTGCGGCCTATGCCTGCGGCATGTTCATCCTCGGGCGCATTCCCGGGGTGGAACGTCCTGCACTGGCCTCCGTGATACCCACGGAAAAGTCGCCCATGCTCCTTCTCGACGTGGGCGCCAACGTGGAATGCCGCCCTCACCATCTCTTTCAGTTCGGCCTCATGGGTTCCACCTTCGTCAAGGACATCCTTGGCTACGAAGATCCCCGTGTGGGCATTCTGAGCATCGGCGAGGAGGAAGGGAAGGGCAATTCGCTCGTCAAAAGCAGCTATGAGCTGCTCAAGCAGGCCTCCAACCTTAATTTCATCGGCAACGCCGAGGGCAGGGATCTGTTCACCGGCGATATCGATGTGGCGGTCTGCGACGGCTTCGTGGGCAATATTGCCCTCAAGCTGAGCGAAGGCCTGGCCTCTTCTCTGACGCATCTTCTGAAGAGGGAGCTTCTGAACAACGGCGTGCTGCCCAAGCTGGGCGCCATGCTGTCCATGAAGGCCTTCCAGAATTTCAAGAAGATGGTGGATTATGCGGAATACGGGGGTGCGCCTCTGCTCGGTCTGAAGGGCATCGCCATCGTCTGCCACGGCAAGTCCAATGCCAAGGCCATTACGAGCGCCGTCACCATGGCCAACACCTATGTGGTCAAGGGTACGCAGCAGCGCCTTGTGGAAACCATCAGTGCCAACGAGGAGCTGACGAGTTACGGCCGCTCCGTATAATCGTCTCTTTTTTCTGCGCCCCGTCGTCGCCTTTCAGGGTGAGGGCGGGGATGCGGCGGCGGTGTATATGCACCGTCCGTCGAGTCCGGGTGCCTTTTCGGATGCACCTGCCGGCCGCTTCGTCCCTGTGTGGAAAATGCGCGGCTTCTTTCGGGGTGGGGCCGTCCCGGCCCCCCTCGCTTCAAATGGGAACGGCTGCCCTCCGGGCAGCCTCGTCCGGACATCTTCATGAATCATCCCTGCTATATTTGCGGACTCGGCTCCTTCATTCCTTCCCGCGTCATGACCAATCATGATCTGGAAAAGCTGGTGGAGACTTCCGATGAGTGGATCAGCACCCGAACGGGCATCAAGGAACGCCATATCCTGGATGACGGCGTCAATCCTTCCGACTGCGGTCTGGAAGCCGCGCGCGCCGCTCTGGCGGAGGCCGGAGTTGCGCCGGAGGAGGTCACCCATATTTTCGTGGCCACCTGCACGCCCGACTATCTCTGCCCCAGCACGGCCTGCGTCATTGCGGGCAAGCTCGGTCTTTCCTCTCTGGAAGGGCGCAAAGGGGATGTGATGTGCCTCGATTTCAACGCCGCGTGCACGGGTTTCGTGTACGGGCTTGAACTGGCGCGCTCCATCGTGCAGATGCACGAGGATGCCGTGGTTCTTCTCGTGGCCACCGAAGGGCTGAGCCGGCGCACCAATTTCACCGACCGCACCACCTGCGTGCTCTTCGGCGACGCCGCCGGAGCCGTGGTGCTCCGCTCAAGCGACAGGAACGCCCTCTGGCAGGTGCGCGACGTGGTCTGCTCCTCCGACGGTTCCCTGCACGATCTCATCAAGATAGGCGGCGGTTCGGCCTGCAATATCAAGGAAGGCGACACCGTGGGGCCGGACTGGTTCATTTCCATGCAGGGCATGGCGGTGTTCAAGCATGCCGTGCGCAGCATGGCCGACGAGAGCCAGCGCATTCTGGAACGCAACGGCATGAGCTTTGAGGATCTTGATCTGTTCATTCCGCATCAGGCGAATCTGCGCATCATCAAGGCCGTGGGTGAACGTCTGGGGCTGGACGAAAGCCATGTTTTCTCCAACGTGCAGCATTACGGCAACACCTCCGCCGCCACGCTTCCCGTGGCCATGGAGGACGCACGCCGCACGGGAGCTCTGAAACCGGGCATGAAGGTGCTTCTGACCAGTTTCGGCGGCGGCATGACCTGGGGCTCTGCGCTTCTGGTCTAGTTTCTCCGTTGTCATTTCCCCGGAAAACGCTTAGTATTCCCCCCATAGGAGCTTGAGCATGAGCGAACTCTCCCCCACTGCGCTTGTCACCGGCGGTTCCCGCGGCATCGGCCGCACCGTGGCGCTTACCCTCGCCGCCGCCGGCTATCAGATATACTTTACCTATGTGAGCCGTCCGGAAGCGGCCATGCAGACCGTGGCCGACATCGAGGCCATGGGCGGGCATGCCCGCGCCTTCTGCGTGGATTCCGGCGATTCCGAAGCCGTTTCCCGCTTCTTTGCCGAAGAGATCAAGGGCAAGGTGCAGCTTTCCGTGCTGGTGAACAATGCCGGCATCACCCGTGACGGCCTTGTCCTGCGCATGAAGGATGAGGACTTCGACGCGGTGGTCAACACCAACCTGCGCGGAGCCTTCCTTTTCCTGCGTGAGGCGGCCAAGATCATGGCCCGTCAGCGTGCAGGCCGTATCATCAATATTTCCTCCGTGGTCGGCCAGATGGGCAATGCCGGGCAGATCAACTATTCCGCTGCCAAGGCCGGCCTCATCGGCATGACCAAATCCGCCGCCAAGGAACTGGGCGGGCGTTCCGTCACCGTGAACGCCGTTGCGCCCGGCTTCATTGAAACGGACATGACCGCCGCCCTCACCGAAGAAACGAAAAAGGCCTATGCCGCCGCCATTCCTCTGGGCCGTCTGGGTTCCGCGCAGGATGTGGCCGACGCCGTGGCCTTCCTTGCCTCCGACAAGGCCGCGTACATCACGGGGCAGGTCATCGCCGTGAACGGCGGGCTGTACTGCTGAGAAATTTCCGGAGATATCCGGCTTCCTCCTTCCGGTCCTGCCGGGGGATGCGGAGAACTTTGAATGTGGTTGGTAGCCGGGACTGCGCTCCCGGCATGGAAGTAGAACCTGAAAACACCCCTTGGAGGGAACCATGGCCGCCGTTGAAGATAAAGTGAAGCAGATCATTGTCGAACAGCTCAATCTCTCTGAAGAAGAAGTGACTCCCGAAGCTTCCTTCATCGAAGATCTGGGTGCCGACTCTCTCGACCTGACCGAACTCATCATGGCCTTTGAAGAAGCCTTCGGCGTGGAAATCGCCGATGAAGACGCCCAGAAGATTCTGAAGGTCAAGGACGCCATCAACTATATTGAAAGCAAGCAGAAGTAAGTTTCTTCCTTTCATCTTGTTTTCATGAAGATGCCGGGGAGCCTCGCGTTCCCCGGCGTATTCGAGTTTAGAGAACGCCGCATGAACATGCGGCCTGCGGCTCGTGGAACGGCTTTTTCAGCTTTTCATGACGTTTCCAGAGCAGAACATCTTGAGGGTCCGTGAGCGTTGCGGGCCGAGGGGCGCTTCCTGAAGCGGCCGCGGAAGGAGAGGTCCGCGGTAAAGACGCGAAGATTCCGCAGCCGGCGTTCTGCGCCGGATGGAGCGGGTGAGGGCGGAAATCCGCCGGCGTTCCGCACCCTCCGGGGGCAGGGAGCATTTCCCGTCACCTACTTTACATGGAGTTATTCCGCGTGGATCGTAAGCGTATCGTTATCACCGGTCTTTCAGCCATCACGCCTCTGGGCACCGACCTTGAGAGCAGCTGGGAGGCTCTTCTTGCCGGCAAGTCCGGCATCGGCCGTATCACTCAGTTTGATTCCACCGAATTTCCCACTCACATCGCGGGCGAAGTAAAGAATTTCAAGCCTGAGGAAGTCATCCCCGGTAAACAGTGCCGCAAGATGGACCGCTTCTGTCAGCTTGCCGTATGCGCGGGGCTGCAGCTCATGGCGCATTCCGGCCTCAAGATGGAGGAAACCGACGCCAGACGTGTGGGCGTGGTGCTGGGCGTCGGTCTCGGCGGCCTCAAGACCATTGAAGATTTCCACGAAAAGCTGCGTACCTCCGGCCCCAACCGCGTGTCTCCCTTCTATATTCCCATGCTGATTTCCAACATGGCTCCCGGCCAGGTGGCAATATTCACGGGCGCCAAGGGCATCAACGTGGTCTCCACGAGCGCCTGCGCCTCCGCGCTGCATGCCATCGGCAGCGCCTATGATCAGCTTGTTCTCGGCCGCGCCGATGTCGTCATCACGGGCGGCGCGGAATCCACCATCACGGAAATGGGCATTTCCGGGTTCACCTCCATGAAGGCCCTGTGCACCGCCCATCAGGACGAACCGGAAAAGGCCTCCCGTCCCTTCGACGCCGGCCGCAGCGGCTTCATCATGGGTGAAGGCGCGGGCATGCTCATGCTGGAGACTCTGGAACACGCTCAGGCCCGCGGCGCGAAGATTTATGCCGAGATCGCGGGCTTCGGCGCTTCCGACGACGCCCACCACATGGTGGCTCCCCTGGAGACCGGCGAAGGCATGGCGAACTGCATGCGCAACGCCCTGGCCGACGCGGGTCTCGCCCCTGAAGCCATCGACCATGTGAGCGCGCACGGCACCTCCACCCATGCCAACGACGCGGCCGAAACCAAGGCTCTGCACGAGGTGTTCGGCGATCATGCGAAGAATCTGGCCATCACGGCCGTCAAGTCGCAGATCGGCCACCTTCTCGGTGCCTCCGGCGGCGTGTCCAGCGTGTTCGCCACCCTGTCCCTGTTCACCGGCATGGTGCCCGGCACCATCAATCAGGAAACTCCTGATCCCGAATGCGACCTCAACTACATGGGCGGCGGCTCGAAGAAGCTCGATCCCGGCTATGCCATGATAAATTCCTTCGGCTTCGGCGGCACCAACGCAAGCCTCATACTGAAGAAGTTTACCGCATAATCTGCAGGGCCGGGGCACCGGCCCTCAATTTTCAGGAACGGAGAACCATGGAAGAACTGATTTTGCGCGACCCCGAAGTCGCGGACGCCATCTGGAAGGAATCCCGCCGTCAGGTGAGCAAGCTTGAGCTCATAGCCTCGGAAAACTTCATATCCGTCGCCGTGCGCGAGGCGCAGGGCTCCATCATGACGCACAAGTACGCCGAAGGGTATCCCGGCAAGCGTTACTATGGCGGCTGCGAATTTGTGGACATTGTGGAGAACCTTGCCCGCGATCGCGCGATGAAGCTGTTTGACTGCGACTACGCCAACGTGCAGCCTCATGCCGGCAGCCAGGCCAACATGGCCGCCTACCTTGCGCTCATCAAGCCCGGGGATACGGTCATGGGCATGGATCTTTCCCATGGCGGGCATCTCACCCACGGCAGCCCCGTGAACTTTTCCGGGCGCGCCTACAACTTTGTTCCCTACGGCGTGAACCGCGAAACGGGCTGCATCGACTACGACGAGCTGGAAAAGAAGGCCCGTGAATGCCGTCCCGCGCTCATCGTGGCCGGGGCCAGCGCCTATTCCCGCATCATTGACTTCGAACGTTTCCGCAAGATCGCCGATGAAGTGGGCGCCAAGCTCATGGTGGACATGGCCCACATCGCGGGCCTTGTGGCCGCAGGGCTCCATCCTTCTCCGCTTCCCTGGGCGGACATCACCACGACCACCACGCACAAGACGCTGCGCGGTCCCCGCGGCGGCATGATCCTGACTTCCCGCGGGGAGGAATACGGCAAGACCATCAACAGCAAGGTGTTCCCCGGCATGCAGGGCGGCCCGCTCATGCACGTCATCGCGGCCAAGGCCGTGGCCTTCGGTGAAGCGCTGCGTCCCGAGTTCAAGGAATATCAGGCGCAGATACTGCGCAACGCCAGAGTGCTCGCCTCCTGCCTCACCGACGCCGGCTACGACCTTGTGTCCGGCGGAACGGACAACCACCTCATGCTGCTGGATCTGACCAGAAAGGACATCACCGGCAAGGATGCCGAACATGCCCTGGATCTTGCGGGCATCACGGTGAACAAGAACACGGTTCCCTTTGAAACGCGTTCCCCCTTCGTCACTTCCGGCGTGCGCATCGGCACGGCCGCTCTCACCACCCGCGGCATGAAGGAAAAGGACATGGAAAAGGTGGGCGGCTGGATCGTGGACGTGCTTTCCAACACCACCAACGAATCCCGCCTTGCTGAAATCCGCAGCGAAGTGGAATCCTTCGCCTGCAATTTCCCGCTGTTCGCCTGGTAAAAATCGGGGCGGCCCTGTGCACGGCATGGTGTGCTGGCCGCCCTTTTCCTTGCTTTCAAACAGTGATACGTTCCCGGTGGAAGCGGGAGGATGTATGACGCATGACAGCAGGGCCAGCTGGCCCAGATATTTCATGGACATCGCCTACCTTGTGGCGGAGCGCTCCACCTGTCTCCGCAGAAAGGTGGGGGCCGTGGCGGTGCTGGACAAGCGCATTCTGGCCACAGGATACAACGGCGCGCCCTCCGGCGTGCCGCACTGCCTTGAGGTCGGCTGTCTGCGGGCCACCCTCGGCATTCCCTCGGGACAGCGTCACGAGATATGCCGGGGCATTCACGCCGAGCAGAATGTCATCATACAGGCTGCGGTACACGGCATTTCTCTGCGCGGTGCGGAAATTTTCTGCACCACCTACCCCTGCTTCATCTGTTCCAAAATGCTGATCAACTGCGGGGTGAAGAGAATCTGGATTTCCGAGAACTACCCCGACGAGCTTTCCAAATCCATGCTCGCCGAGGCGGGCGTGCAGGTCATTCATCTGCCGCATGGGGCCGACAGCCCGCAGAGTGTGGAAAACGGCGCTCCGGCACAGGCCGAACAGGCACTGCCGGAGGAGGAAAAGGAAGGAGGCAGGGCATGAACCGGCACGAAACATTCATGCGCGCGGCGCTGGAACTGGCCGAGAGGGGGCGCTGGAGCACGGCTCCCAATCCTGTGGTCGGTGCGGTGCTCGTGCGCGACGGAAATATTGTGGCGGAGGGCTGGCACGCCGTGTGCGGCGAAGGCCATGCCGAGGTGAACTGCCTGCGCGACGCGCGGGAGAAGGGCGTGGACCCTTCCGCGTGCACGCTGTACGTCACCCTTGAGCCCTGCAACCATCAGGGCAAGACTCCTCCCTGTACGAAGGCCATTCTGGAAGCGGGCATCCCCCATGTGGTGGTGGGCATGGCCGATGTGAATGCTCAGGCTTCGGGCGGTGCGGAATTTCTGCGCGCGCACGGCGTAGAGGTGGAGATGGGCGTGCTTGAGAAGGAGTGCCGCGATCTTGTGGCCGACTTCATCATCTGGCAGACCACGCGCCGGCCCTACGTCATCCTGAAAATGGCCTCCACCCTCGACGGGCGCATCGCCACGCGCGCCGGCCGTTCCCAGCGCATTTCCAACCGCGCCTCCCATGAGGAGGTCATGCGCCTGCGTGAGAACATCGGGCGCGCGGGAGGAGCCGTTCTTGTGGGCGGCAACACCTTCCTGCTGGACAATCCCCGCCTTACGGCAAGAACGCAGAGCGCCACCCGTCAGCCTCTGGCCGCGATCATGACTTCGCGCCTGCCGGGAGCGGACGCTTCCTGTCATCTTCTGGACGAACGCCCCGGAGACTGCGTGTTCTTCAGCACCGCGGCGCAGGCGGCTTCCCCTTCGGCGGTGTCGCTGCGCAACCGGGGCGCGCGCGTGTACGGTGTGGACTGCGCTTCCGGCAGGCATACGCTGGATGCGGAAGAGGTGCTCATCAGCCTCAGGGAGCAGGAGCACTGCCTGTATGTGCTTTGCGAAGGCGGCGGCAGACTGGCCCTTTCCCTGCTGGAACAGGGGCTGGTGGATGAATTTCATCTGCACCTTGCGCCCTCCATTCTCGGCGACGCCGACGCCACGCCCGTGTTTTCCGGCCGTACGGCGGACGACATGGAGGATGCGCTGCGCATGCGCGTGATGCGTACCTCCGTGCTGGACGGCGACATACACCTTTATTTCCGCGCGGACAGGGGCTGAGTCATGTTTACAGGGCTTATCGAAGGCCAGGGCCGCATTGAGGGCATGGAGAGAAGAGGCGGGGACATGCTTTTCCGCTTCCATCCTCTTTTTGCATGGGAAGCTCCCGAAATCGGTGAATCCGTGGCCTGCAACGGCGTATGCCTCACCATGGAGACATGGATTCCCGCCGGGCCCTCCTTCACGGCCTTTGCTTCTGCGGAGACGCTTTCCTGTTCCAATCTCGGGGGGCTTTCCGTGGGGGGACTTGTGAACATGGAACGGGCCATGGCCATGGGCGAACGCTTCGGCGGTCATATCGTGAGCGGCCATGTGGATACCGTGGCCCGTGTGGAGAGCGTGCGCCCCGTGGGGGATTCGCGCTGCATACGCCTTGCCTTTGCCGAGGATTGGAGTTCCCAGATCGTGCCCAAGGGGTCGGTGACCCTTGACGGCATAAGCCTTACCGTGAACGATTGCGGCCCCGGCTTCCTGGAAGTGAACATCATTCCCGAAACCTGGCGTGTGACCACGGTGGCCCTGTGGAAGACCGGTTCCGCCGTGAATCTGGAAACGGACATCATCGGCAAGTATGTGAAGCATCTCATGCAGCCGTATGCCGCAGGCAGGAGCAAGGCCCCGGAAGAGCGCGTAACCATGGATTTTCTGCGCCGCAACGGTTTTGGTTTTTAACGTGCCGGAACCATGCGGAGGGAACTCCGTACCGGACCGGCGTCACTTCATCTGCTCTTTTAAGGATAACGTATGCCTCTGTGCAGTGTGGAGACAGCCCTTGACGATCTGAAAAAGGGCAGAATGATCATTCTTGTGGATGACGAGGACAGGGAGAACGAAGGCGATCTCGTGGTCGCCGCCGAGTTCGTCACGCCTGAGATCATCAATTTCATGTCGAGGCAGGGGCGCGGGCTCATCTGCCTTTCCCTTTCCGCCGAGCGGGCCGATGCTCTCGAACTGCCTCTCATGACGCGGCGCAACGGCTCCCGGTTCGGCACCAATTTCACCGTTTCCATCGACGCCCGCCGCAGCGAGGCCCCCGCCATGTCTGCCGCAGGGCGCGCCCATACCGTGCAGACGGCCATTGCCGACGGCGCGGTTCCGGCCGATCTGGTTTCACCGGGCTGCATGTTCCCCCTGCGCGCACGCCCCGGCGGGCTTCTCACCCGTGCCGGGCAGACGGAAGGAAGCATCGACCTGTGCCGCATGGCCGGGCTCAAGGATGCCGCCGTCATCTGCGAGATCATGAAGGACGACGGAACCATGGCCCGCATGCCCGACCTTGAGAAGTTCGCGGCGGAGCATCAGCTGCACATTGCGGCCAACAAGGACATCATCCGCTGGCGTCTGGAACACGGCGAGGTGGCCGTCAAGCGCGCCGCCGAGGCTTCCATGCCCACGAAGTACGGAGATTTCCGCATCATCGCCTACGAAAATTCCGTGGACGGCCGCACCCATGTGGCCCTGGTGAAGGGCGACGTGAGCACGGAGGAACCCGTGCTCGTGCGCGTGCACAGCGAATGCCTCACCGGCGACGTGTTCGGTTCCATGCGCTGCGACTGCGGCGGACAGCTCGCCGCGGCGCTTCGCCGGATAGAGCAGGAAGGGCGGGGCGCTCTTCTGTACATGCGGCAGGAAGGGCGGGGCATAGGTCTTGCCAACAAGATCAAGGCCTATGCGCTCCAGGAACAGGGTCTGGATACCGTGGAGGCCAATATTCGTCTTGGCTTCCGGCCCGATTTGCGCGATTATGGCGTGGGCGCGCAGATTCTTGTGGATCTGGGCATACGGAAACTTCGCCTGCTGACCAACAACCCTACCAAGATCGTGGGGCTGGAAGGCTATGGGCTGGATATTGTGGAGCGTGTTCCCATAGAACAGGAACCCGGCCGCTACAATGAAGACTATCTGCTGACGAAGAAAGAAAAAATGGGCCACCTGCTCAGGCGGGTATGCCCCAAGACAGAGTGAGGAAAGCATGTATTCCGTCAAGACCATAGAAGGACAGCTCAACGCACAGGGCCTGAAGATCGCCATTGTTGCGTCGCGTTTCAACGATTTCATCGTCCAGCATCTGGTGGAAGGCGCCATTGACTATCTGACCCGTCATGGAGCTTCCCAGGAAGACATCACCGTCATCCGCGTGCCCGGGGCCTATGAACTGCCCATCGTGTGCAAGAAGCTGGCCGCTTTTTCCCAGTACAGCGGCATCATCGCTCTCGGTGCGGTCATTCGCGGAAGCACCCCTCATTTTGACTATGTCTGCGCCGAAGCTGCCAAGGGCATCGCGCAGGTTTCCCTGCAGTCCGGCCTTCCCGTGGGCTTCGGCCTTCTGACCTGCGACACGCTGGAACAGGCCATCGAGCGCGCCGGTGCGCATGTGGGCAACAAGGGTGCGGAAACCGCCGCCGCCGTGGTGGAAACCGTCCGCGTCATGGAGCAGCTCTGATGTCTGCGAAAGAACCCTCCCGCCGCGCGCATCGTCTGCTGGCCTTTCAGGCCCTCTACGGTCAGGAATTTCAGGAATGCACTTCCGTGGAAAAGCTCAAGGCCGCCTTTCTCGCCGTGCCCCGTCAGGACGAGGCGCTTGAACAGGAGGGCGAACCCTCCGGCTTTGCCTGGGAACTGGTGTACGGCGTATGGCAGCACCGCGAAGAGCTGGACGCCATCATCGAAAAGTTCGCCCGCAACTGGAGGCTCGACCGCGTCGGCCGTGTGGAACTGAACCTCCTGCGCCTCGGCGTGTATGAAATGCTTTACCGTGCCGACGTGCCCTCCAGAGTCTCCATGAACGAGGCCCTGGAACTGGACAAGCAGTACGGCGACGCGCGTTCCCATACCTTTGTCAACGGCATACTCGATGCGGTGAGCAGGGCCGTGGACAAGGGGGAACTTTCCATTCGCAACTGATGGGCCGACGCCCTGAAAGATTTATCGACAGCGGGCGCAGGCCCGAAGCTCCAAGGAACAGAAATGGCACTTTCGTCTCGTTACGATCCTCATGCGCTGGAAGAAAAATGGCAGAAGATATGGGCTGAAAAAGGCTCCTTCGACTGTGATGTCGATCCTTCCAGGCCCAAGTATTTTCTCATGGAAATGTTCCCGTATCCCTCGGGCAACATTCATATGGGCCATGTCCGCAACTACTCCATAGGCGACGTCATGGCGCGCTTCCGCCGTATGCAGGGATACAACGTCCTGCATCCCATCGGCTGGGACGCCTTCGGTCTCCCGGCGGAAAACGCCGCCATCAAGCACGGCACCCATCCTGCGAAGTGGACGTATTCCAACATCGACAACATGCGCGCCCAGCTTCAGCGTATGGGCTATTCCTACGACTGGCGCCGGGAAGTGGCGACCTGCCGTCCGGAATATTACCGCTGGGAACAGGAATTCTTCCTCAAGTGCCTGGAAAAGGGACTTGTGTACCGCAAGAAGGCTCCGCAGAACTGGTGCCCGAGCTGCCACACCGTGCTTGCCAATGAACAGGTGGTGGACGGCAAGTGCTGGCGCTGCGATTCCGTGGTGGAACAGAAGGATCTGACGCAGTGGTTCTTCCGCATCACGGCCTATGCCGACGAGCTTCTCGCCGACCTGGAAAAGCTGGAAAAGGGCTGGCCCTCCCGTGTGCTCACCATGCAGCACAACTGGATAGGCCGTTCCACCGGCGCGGAGATCGTGTTCCCTCTGGAAGGCCGCGAAGGCGAGATCAAGGTGTTTTCCACCCGTGCCGACACCCTGTTCGGCGTCACCTTCATGACCCTGGCTCCTGAACATCCTCTGGTGGAATCTCTCATTGCCGGTCGTGAGAATGAAGCCGAGATCCGTGCCTTCATCGAGCGCACCCGCAACATGGACCGTCTGGACCGCCAGTCGGAAACGCTGGAGAAGGACGGTGTGTTCACGGGCGCCTACTGCCTGAACCCCTTTACCGGCGACCGTATTCCCATCTGGCTCGGCAACTTCGTGCTGGCCGACTACGGCACCGGCGCGGTCATGGCCGTGCCTGCCCACGATCAGCGCGACTTCGACTTCGCGCACAAGTTCGGCATCGACATCAAGGTGGTGGTGAGCCCCGAAGGTCAGGAACTCGTTCCTTCCGAAATGACGGAAGCCTTTGTGGACGCGGGCGTTCTGGTGAATTCCGGCGAATTTTCCGGCATGCCCAATGAAGAAGGCAAGGCCGCCATCATCAGAAAGCTTGAGGAAACGGGCAAGGGCCGCGCCACGGTGAACTACCGCCTGCGCGACTGGAACATTTCCCGTCAGCGTTACTGGGGTGCCCCCATCCCGGTGGTGTACTGCGAAAAGTGCGGCGTGCAGCCTGTGAAGATCGAAGATCTGCCCGTGCGCCTGCCTCTGGACGTGAAGACCTGCGAAGACGGCCGTTCTCCGCTGCCCGACACGCCTTCCTTCGTGGAAACGGTGTGCCCCTGCTGCGGCGGTCCCGCCCGCCGCGAGACGGATACCATGGATACCTTCGTGGAATCCTCCTGGTATTTCGCCCGCTACACCTCCGCCCGCAAGGACGATGCGCCCTTCGACATGGAAGCGCTCAAGTACTGGATGCCCGTGGATCAGTACATAGGCGGTGTGGAGCACGCCATTCTGCACCTTCTGTATTCCCGCTTCTTCACCAAGATGCTGCGCGACTTCGGCTACCTTCCCGCCGACATGGACGAACCCTTCAAGAACCTGCTCACGCAGGGTATGGTGCTTCTCGGCGGCAGCAAGATGTCCAAGTCCAAGGGCAACATCGTCGACCCCGACGCCATGGTGCAGAAGTACGGTGCGGATACGGTGCGCCTGTTCTGCCTGTTTGCCGCGCCGCCGGAACGCGACTTCGACTGGAGCGACAGCGGCATTGAAGGTTCCTACCGCTTCGTGAGCAGGGTGTGGCGCATGTTTGCCGAAATGCAGCCCTATCTCAAGCCCGTGCTTCCCTGCTCCGACCTTTCTCCCGCGTCGAGCGAGGCCGTCCGTGCCCTGCGCCTGAGCGAGCACGCCACGGTGAAGAAGGTGGGAGAGGACATTGCGGAACGCAACCAGTTCAATACCGCCATCGCCGCCATCATGGAACTCGTGAACGCGGTGAACCAGTACCGCGAAGAGCTTTCCGCCACGGAAGAAGGCCGCAATGCGCTTTCCTCCGCCATGGCTACGGTGCTTGCCATGCTCTTCCCCTTCACTCCGCACATGTGCGAGGAAGTCTGGCAGGAGCTGGGCCATACCGATTCTCTGGACGACGTGCGCTGGCCCGCCTGGAGCGAGGAAGCTCTGAAGCGTGACGTGGTGACCGTGGTGGTTCAGGTGAACGGCAAGCTGCGCGGCAAGGTGGAAGTGCCCGCCGGATCCTCCCGCGAGGAACTGGAAAAGGCCGCTCTTGCCGAGCGTTCCATTCAGAATCACATTGCCGGAAAGACGGTGCGCAAGGTCATCGTGGTGCCCGGCAAGCTGGTCAACATCGTGGCCGGATAACAGTCATGAAAGGCCTTCCTTCCCCCCGGGGGAGGGAAGGCCGCAAGGTGCCCCGGCGGGATCGCCGCCGGGGCGTTCCCGCAAAGCGGATGCTTCCGGGCGGATGCGGAGCATGTCCGTGTCTTCCGGGGAAAACCGGGGCGGAGATGCCGTCTGCTTCAGGGCGGCAAGGCGGAGCTCTGTTCCCGGAGCGGACTGCCGTGAGTCCCCGCGAGGCGGGCATTGTTTTTTTTTTTTTTTGTTTTTTCTTTTCTTCCAATGTGAGGCTTATCTTTTTCTGGCGGGCCCGCCCGATTCGGAAAGCGTTGCTTTTTACCGGGGCCCCGCTTTCGCGGTATCGCCCTTTTTTG
>NZ_CALUWY010000014.1 GCF_944324615.1 uncultured Mailhella sp. | reverse complement strand
GCTCATCAGGAAGGCTTCCGCCCAGATGCCCGACGATCTTGCGCTGGTATCCCTTCAGGCCGATCTGCTCATCCAGCGCAACTCGCGGGAAGAGGCCATCGAGCTTCTGCGCACCTTTGCCGGAAAGCATCCTGCAGACGGGCAGGCGCAGGCGGAACTCGCCCTTGCGCTTTTGCGCAGCGGCCGCACGGAAGACGCCATGAAGGTATTCCGGCGCATTCCCGAAAAGCAGCTCACGCCGCAGATACGCTTTGCCTATGCCCAGGCGCTCAACGTGTCGGGCCGCTTCGGCGAAGCCCGGGTGCAGCTTGACGCGGCCGTGAAGGAAGACCCGGAATATTCCGAAGCCTGGCAGCTTCTGGCCCTTACGCTGGAAGAACTCGGCAACAAGGCGGAAGCTAAGAAGATCTACAGAAATCTCCTGGATTCCGATCCGGACAACCGCAGCGCGCGGCTCTTCCTTCTGCGTCTTCAGCTTCAGGAAAACAATATGGACGCCGTGGTCGCCACGGTGACCGAATCCCACGATCCGCTGCATTTCTGCGTAGCCGCGGCGGCCATGCTCATGGATGAAAAGCTTGCCGATCAGGCGGAAAAGCTCTTTCTCCGGCTGGAAAAGCAGCCCGACATGCCCGAAGGCATCTATTTTTATCATGCGGCGCTGCTTTATGAGACGGGCGCCGATCAGGAACGGGCCCTTGCCCTTCTGGGCAGGGTTTCCTCCAACAGCCCGGAATACGACAAGGCCCTGCGCATGAACATACGCATTCTTTATGAGCAGAAGCGCTTTTCCGAAGCGCTCTCCGTTCTTGAAGAACTGCGCCGCCTGCATCCCTCGGATGTGGAGCCTCTGCTGCTCATGGCGGAACTGCATACCCTGCAGCGGAACTTCAAGGCGGCGGACAAGGATCTTGTCGAAGCCCTGCGCCTCCAGCCGGACAATGAAAGCGCGGCCTTCCAGCAGGCGTACCTGCAGGAGGTCATGGGCCACAGGTCCCGGGCCATGGCGCTCATGGAAAAGGTCATTGAAAAATTCCCCGACAACGCCCTCGCCCTCAACTATGTGGGCTACAATCTGGCCGACGGCAACCGGGAACTGGACAGGGCCTACAAGCTTCTTCAGCGCGCCGTGGAACTGGAGCCGGATGCCGACTTCATCCTCGATTCCCTGGCATGGGTGCATTTCCGCCGGGGAGAACTGGACGAGGCCTGGGAACAGATTCAGAAGGCGCTGGACGCGTCCGACAAGGACGGCCCCGGCGATCCCGCCATGTTTGAACACTACGGCGACATAGCCTCAGCCCGGGGCGACAGGGAATCCGCCCGGCACGGCTGGCAGAAGGCCCTTGAACTGTTCCAGAGCATGGACTTCCCCGAAGACGCCGCCCGCGTGCGGCTCAAACTGGAAAAACACTGATGAAAAAAATTCTTCTTCCCCTTGCCTGTCTCGTTCTCTCGGCCCTTCTCGGCGCCTGTGCCCCCAAAGGGCAGATGCTCTCCTCGGAAAGCGATGCCGGCAACCTCTGGCAGAGCTTTGTGCAGCGCTCCTCGCAGCCTGCGGAATACAAGGTGCTTTCCGGGAGCCTGCGCTTCGGCCCGGAAAACGACACCCGGCGCGTCACCTATCTGCTCTGGTCCCGCAGTGATGCCGACGATTCCGGCATGAAGGACGGCCACGGCCCGGCGGGACTGGATGCGGCGGATTTCGACCCGGACATGCCGGGCGACACCAGAGCCATACTCCTTGAGGTCAATGCCGGGGTGGGCGCCACCGTGGCCAAGGCCCTTTTCGACAACGGGCGCATGCTCGTGGTGCTTCCCCGCGATCAGAAGGCCTATACCGGCATGGAATCCACGGAAAATCTGCGCCGCCTCATGGGCCTGCCCCTGCCTTTTTCCATGAACAGACTCAACGACTTTCTCGCGGGACGCTACATGTCCGCTCTTGACGTTCCGGCTCCGGAGCGATACCTCAGCGGGAACGACGGCAACATCGTCTACCGCTACCTGAGCGAAGGCCGCACCTGTGAGCTGGAGCTGAACGCCGAAGCCCTTCCCGTCCGCTGGAGCATGGATGGTCGCTGGACGCTGAACATCGCCTACGGCGACGACGGCCTGCCCCACAAGCTGGACGGAACCATGGACAACGGCGAAGAAACCCTGCGCATGGTGCTCCTTGTCAAGGAACGGCGGAATGCCGACACGCTTCCCGATCTGAGCATGAAGCTCGACGTGCCGCAGAATGTTGCCGTGTACTCGCTGGACCAATAACAAGCGTCACTGGAGAAAGTCATGAGCACCATTTACATCGCGTCCGATCACGGGGGCTTCAACCTTAAAACCTTTCTTGTGCGTCACCTGAAGGATCAGGGGCACGACGTGCACGATCTCGGCCCCTCCGATCCCGCGAGCTGCGATTATCCGCTGAAGGCCCAGGCCGTCACGGATGCCGTTCTCAAGGATGAAAGCGCCTTCGGCGTTCTGGTATGCGGAACGGGCATAGGCATGAGCATGGCCGCCAACCGCGTCCCCGGCATACGGGCGGCGCTGTGCACCAGCGAATTCCACGCCACCTTCGCCCGCGCCCACAACAACGCCAACGTCATCTGCCTCGGCGAGCGTGTTTCCGGTCAGGGCATCGCCGCCAGCATGGTGGATGTCTTCCTCAGCACGCCTTTTGAAGGCGGCCGCCACCTGCGCCGCATCAACCTCTTCAACAAGTAATCTTCCATGGCGAAACTTCGGGAAGTCTACATCTGCCGGGCCTGCGGCGCGCAGAGCGCCCAGTGGCGGGGCCAGTGCCCGAAGTGCCAGGAGTGGAACACTCTTGAACTTACGCGCCTTGCGCCGTCTTCCGCAGGCAGGCCCCTGCCTGCGGAGGGCCGCGCGGCGGGGCGCATACAGCCCCTTGCCCATGTCGAAGGCAGCGATCATGCGGCCTTCGGCACGGGTCTTGAAGCCCTCGACCGCATTCTGGGGCGCGGCTTTGTTCCCGGAGCCGCCATTCTGGTGGGCGGGGAACCGGGCATAGGCAAATCCACGCTGCTGCTGCAGCTTGCCGGCGCCGTGGCCCGGGAGGGAAAAACCGTTCTTTACGCCAGCGGGGAAGAATCGCTTCCGCAGATACGAAGCCGGGCCGAACGCCTCGGCGTGCTGCACGATTCTCTGCTTGCCCTGGCCACCAGCCGGGTGGAAGACCTTTTTCCCGTGCTCGATACCCCGGGAAGCGCGCCCGCGCTGCTTATCGTGGACTCCGTGCAGACTCTTGCTTCCGACAATGCCGAAGGACTGCCCGGCAACGTGAGCCAGGTGCGGGCCGTGGCTACGGAACTGGTGGAACGCTGCCGCAGGGCCGACACCACGCTGGTTCTGGTGGGGCATGTCACCAAGGACGGCACTCTGGCCGGGCCGCGACTTCTGGAACATCTGGTGGATACCGTCATTTCTCTGGAAGGCGACCGCCGGGAAATGTTCCGCATGCTGAGGGTGCTGAAAAACCGTTTCGGCCCCAATCAGGAACTTCTCATCTTCCGTATGGTCCGCAAGGGACTGGAACTTGTGGAAGACCCCTCCACCTTCTTTCTCGGTGCGCGCGACACCTCGCTGAGCGGCACTGCCGTGGTCATGGCCGTGGACGGACAGCGCCCCTTTGCCGTGGAAATACAGGCGCTTGCCGCCAGAAGCTATCTTTCCATCCCGCGCCGCACGGGTCTCGGCTTCGATGTCAACCGCCTTCATCTTCTGCTTGCCGTGCTGGAAAAGCGCCTGCACCTCAACTTCGGTCAGGTGGACATCTATGCCAAGGTGGGCGGCGGCATGCGCCTGCAGGAACCGGGGCTGGACCTTGCGCTGGTGGCCGCCCTGCTCTCCTCCTTTTACGACATTCCCCTTCCCGAACGCTGCGTGCTCTGGGGTGAAGTGGACCTCAACGGTCAGGTGCGCCCCGTTTCCGGTCAGGATATCCGCATGAAGCAGGCCCTGCGCCTCGGCTACTCCCCCATACTCTGCCCGGAAAACACCAAAAGCCGGGGTATCGCCACCGTGGCCGATCTGCAGCGCATCCTTTTCCGCAAGGACGCAAAAAACAGCTGAGTCCCCCGCGCCTCGTCCTTCGTGCGCGCCTCACCAAAAGCGCATCGGCCGCTCTCCTTACGCCCACCTGCGGCGGCCCGCATCGTTGCATGCCCCCGAAAGCCGGATCATGCCTTTTTCCCACACCCGGAACGCTCTGCGGCGCGGAACGACTCCTTTTTCCTCACGACATCCGACGGCGCGGCGTCCCCCGTACCCCATATAGCATGCCGGATATTCTGCCCCTCTGCCGGCATAGCCGGAACTGCCGGAAAACTCTTATGCGACCGTTCCGGGCGCACCCTGAAACGGGACATCACGCCCCGCGGGACGCCATGCCGCATGTTCCGCGCACGCTGAACCTCTTCTCAGGGCGTTGATGACGGCCCCATGGGATTTTCTTCCCGTCTCCTGCTTACCCCCTCATCATGGCATGGCAGCATGTCATCAATCTTCTCCGCCAGTTCTCCCCAGGTGAGATTTTCCTTCTTCGCCACCCTGTCCACTCTGCGGCAGTCATCATACACGGTACCGGGATTGCCGCTTCCGGTCACCTGACGGTATCCGTTCTTTATCAGATATTCCTCAAACGCCTTCTTCATGGTACAGCTTTTTATTTTTCCTGTTCCATGAGGAAAAGCCTGTTGAAAGCCAGGAAAAATCTTTATGAAAACGCATTGATATACTTATTAAAAGCGATTTGTACATGTCATATATATTTTAATATCATCCGCATGTTTTAATATATACCTCACATTTTGCAGAGTACGTTTTCAGAGAAACTGCCTGTATTCTGCACGGCGCGGCCATCGAATTTGTTGCAGCATCTCCTGCGGGCCTTCCTTCATGGCAACTTCCCGGATTTAAAAACAAAAAAGCCGCCCGGCACACACCGGACGGCTCAGAGGCGGATGAAAAAACTACTTCACGCGCGGCCAGAAGAAGCACACCCAGTCGTCGGCCTCCGGGTCTCCGGCATGGGCGGAACGCGTGGGATCCGTGGCGGGAGAAGGCATGCGAAGCTGCTCCGGTTCGCCCATGGAGGCGTAGGCCTCCAGCATGCCGGGCACCTGCACCGCCAGAAAACCGGAAAGGATGAGGCAGCCGCCGGGCTTCACCAGCGGAATCAGGGCGGGGGCCATTTCCCGGAGCGGTCCGGCGAGAATATTGGCGATGACCACGTCAAAGCTCTGCCCCTGCACCAGCTCCACACTCCCTTCGCGGATCTCGAAGCCTTCATGAATGCCGTTCATGGCACAGTTTTCCCGGGCATTGTCGATGGAAAGAGGGTCGATGTCGGCGCCGAAACCGGAAAGGCCCATCTTCACACAGCCTATGCCGAGAATGCCCGTACCCGTGCCCATATCAAGGAAGTTCTGCCCGGCCTTCAGCGCTCCTGCATCATGCAGGCGGCTCATGGCCTCAAGGCACATGGTGGTTGTGGGGTGATGCCCGGTGCCGAAGGCGGATTTCGGTTCGATGATGACGGGAATGCGGCTCCCGGCGTCCTCATCCTTCATCCACGGCGGAAGAATGAGAAAATCTCCGGCTTCCACCGGCGTGAAATAACTGCGCCAGCCCGCGTTCCAGTCTCTGTCGGGGAGCACTTCCCTGCTCAGGGAAGCTTCCGGCACATAGGCGGCCAGTTTTTCGGCAAGGTCTGCGCAGTCTTCTTCCTTTTCGGAGGTGACGCGCAGCAGCATTTCCCCGGAAGGCAGGGATTCCTCCTCCCAGCCTGCTTCGGCGCTCTGGGAGGCCAGGGCCTGCGCCAGGGGGAAATCGTCTTCGGAAACAACAATATTCAAACGGTACAACTGCGGCATGACAAACTCCCGCGTTTTTCTTGGGTGAAGATTCTGCTTTATCACCAGAGGGAACGCTTGCCAAGAAGGGCTTGACAGCGGGCGTGCTCTGCCGCACATTCGGCACGACACGGCCCTTCCTCCCCGACATACCTTTCTTCTGTTTTTTTCCTTATCGGAATGGGCCCTTACCCATCGGAACGCACATGGATCTCAACGGACTCATCGTCGGCCTCGGCAACCCGGGGCCTCAGTACAGAGGCACGCGCCACAACATCGGCTTCATGGCGGCACAGGCGCTTCTGGAAGAAGTGGAACGCGGCAACGGCCGCGCGCCGGAACAGCTTTCCGGCTCCAGGTTCAACGCGCTGCTCTGGCGCATCCAGATTCCGCACGGCGGCGTCTGGCTTGTGGCCGAACCGCAGACCTTCATGAACCTGAGCGGCGACGCCGTGCAGCCGCTTATGGCATGGTACAAGCTCAAGCCCGAGCAGCTGCTCGTGGTGCACGACGAACTCGACCTCGAACCGGGCCGGATGAAGCTCAAGAAAGGGGGAAGCGCGGCAGGCCACAACGGCATCAAGTCCATACAGCAGCGCCTCGGCACGCCCGATTTCTACCGCCTGCGCGTGGGCATCGGCAAGCCGCAGGACAAAGAGCAGGTCATTTCCTGGGTGCTCGGCCGCTTTTTCGGGCCGGAACAGGAAATCATGGAACAGACCTTCCCCCATGTAGTCGACGCCATACTGCGCTTTACCATCGACGGGCCGGAACGCGCCATCAACGTGGCCAACACCCGCAGAAAATAGCGCATGCCCTCCGGGGCTTGCCAATGACGGAAAAAACATCTATAGTTTTTCCACGCCCGCACTTCTGCGGGGGTTCCCCACTCTTCTTTCCTTTCTGTGTTCGCACCGTTCGGTGCGATATGTCTTTTCCTTCCCTTCATTCCCGGTGGTATCTCTATGCCCATACGGAAACGTAAAGCTCCTGTCGAGCCCGAAACTGCAGAATCTCCTTCCCTTCTTGATGAAAGCGTCCTCAACCTTACGGAACTGAAGACGCGCAAAATGCAGGATCTCATGGATCTGGCGGAAAAGTATCAGCTGGAAAACGCCAGTTCCATGCGCAAGCAGGAGCTTATCTTCGCCCTGCTTCAGGCCTGCGCCTCCCAGAACGGCGTCATCCACAGCGACGGCGTACTGGAAATTCTGCCGGACGGGTACGGCTTCCTTCGTTCTCCGCTGTGCAGCTACATGCCCGGCCCGGACGATGTCTATGTCTCCCCCTCGCAGATACGCCGCTACCATCTGCGCAAAGGCGACTGCGTTTCCGGCCAGATCCGCCCTCCCAAGGAAGGGGAACGCTATTTCGCTCTGGTGCGCGTCAATGAAATAGGCTTCGAGCCCCCGGAAAACGCCCGCCATCTGGTGCTGTTCGACAACCTCACCCCGGTGTATCCCGATCAGCAGTTCTGCATGGAAACGGATTCCAAGAACATGTCGTCGCGCATCATCGACCTCATGTCGCCCATAGGCCGCGGGCAGCGCGCGCTCATCGTGGCCCCGCCCCGCACGGGCAAGACCATCCTTCTGCAGACCATCGCCAACGCCATCAACGCCAATTATCCCGATGTGTACCTCATCATTCTTCTCGTGGACGAACGCCCCGAGGAAGTGACCGACATGGAACGCACGGTGAAGAATGCGGAAGTGGTGAGCTCCACCTTCGACGAACCGCCGCAGCGCCATGTGCAGGTCTGTGAAATGGTGCTGGAAAAGGCCAAGCGCCTGGTGGAACGCAAGCGCGACGTGGTCATTCTGCTCGACTCCATCACCCGCCTGGGCCGCGCCTACAACACCGTTACCCCCTCCAGCGGCCGCGTGCTTTCCGGCGGCCTCGACGCCAACGCCCTGCAGCGGCCCAAGCGCTTCTTCGGCGCGGCCCGCAACATTGAAGGCGGCGGCTCGCTGACCATCATTGCCACGGCGCTCATCGACACCGGCTCCCGCATGGACGAAGTCATTTTTGAAGAGTTCAAGGGCACCGGCAACTGCGAAATCTACCTCGACCGCCATCTTTCCGACAAGCGCGTGTTCCCCGCCATCGACATCAACCGCACCGGCACCCGCAAGGAAGATCTGCTGCTCGGCGAAGACGTGCTCAACCGGGTATGGATACTGCGCAAGATTCTCGCGCCCATGTCTCCCATCGACAGCATGGAATTTCTGCTGGACAAGATGAAGGGCACCAAGAGCAACAAGGATTTCCTCAACGGCATGGGCCGCTGACAAGGCGGAAAAAAGCGTTGACAATCTGCCTGTTGCAGGGCATAGTGCCTTCCGTATGAGGGCTTTTTCCCTTTGCGCCCGTGGCTCAGCTGGATAGAGCGACAGCCTCCGGAGCTGTAGGTCGCGCGTTCGACTCGCGCCGGGCGCACCATTTGAATGGCAGGGTTACCGGATTCCGGTAACCCTTTTTTTATTCCCGCACCATCACTTACCCGTTTGCGAGGATGCCATGCCCTTTGCGCGCCTTCTGCTGCTTTTCTGTTTTCTGCTGCTTGCCGGATGCGGCTCTCACTATCATGTCGCGGTGGATTCTCTCATCGACGACCGCCCCCCTTCCGGTTCAAGCTATGTGCTTGTGCCGGGCAATGAAGGGATGAAGCCCACCGACCTGCAGTTCCGCGACATCGCCCGCCAGCTCACCCCGGCCTTCCAATCCAAGGGCTATACGGTGGTGGACTCCGACGCGCAGAACAAGGCCGTCATCAGCTGGTGGATGGAAGACCCCCGCGTCTACCTCGACACGAGCACCGTCACCCGCGCCCATCCCGTGGTGGTGGGCTACGGCAGACACAGCTATGTGGATTATATCTTTGTTGATGAACCCGTGGTCACCAGCACCACCCTCTATTCCGCCAACCTGCTCATAGAAGCCTATGAGCTGGACAAGGACGGCAGGGAGGGCCGCCAGATATGGCGCACGGCCCTGCGCTGCACCGCTCCCGACGAAGACTTCCATACCCTGTTCTTCAGCATGCTGCAGGTTCTGCCCCGCGTCATAGGCACCCGCAGCCACGGCCTCAGGCGCTATGACGTGTTTCTCGGCAGCGAGGGAGAAATAGAGGTCACGGACCTGCAGAACGACAGCCTCTTCTGACCCGCGCCCTGCCTTCAGGGGCTGAACATGCCGGTACATGCCCCTTCCGCCCCATGAAGTCTTCCCACCCTGCTGTATTTTTCCTCCCTTCCGGTTCGCCGGAAGGGATTTTTTCTGCACTAAAAAGCGCCTTTCCCTGCCGGATGTTCAGGGGAAGACGCCGCAACCAGACTGCCGGGCCGCGCCGCCTGCCCTCTTCTGTGAGGGAAAACGCTTTTTTCATGCCGCCGGTTCCCGGCTTTTCCGGCACGCCGGCTGCCCCCATACCGGATATTCACCAGCCTTCGGCAGGTAACGGCCTTCCCCTTTCGCACATTCCGACTCCCGGCCATGCCCAGGGCTCCCGAATGCACCGAAGCCCCGGCACTTTCCGCCCATGCCGCCGGTAAGCGCAGAAACGCCGCTCCTGCACAGCCTCTGCCGGAAAAGCCCCCCCCGCCCCTGAAAAAAAAACAACATTCCGCAGATACGTTTGCCGGAAAGCCCGCGGAACAAGCCTTCAGGCTCCCCCGTTGCAGGTTCTGTTCCGCAGAGCTTCCGTTTTTTCAAGTATCACTTTAATGATTGCAGTATCCGGTTCCGGTGCAGCAGACCTGCGCGGCTGTGCGCGTTTCCATGCCTCCGCATCCGGTCCGGTCTGCCCTCGGCATGCCTCTTTTCTGCGCCGGGCCTTCCCGAAAAATTTCCGGGAGACTCTCCAGAAAACGACCGCAGCATCTTGCCTGTTTTTTCTGCCCTCTTCATAAAAAAGCAGCAGAGAAGACCGGAAAACACGTCGAAGACGCCTTTTCTCCAGAAATATTCCTTTACTTCTGCACTTCTTCCGGAAAGTGCCAATAAAAAAACAGCATAAGGGGAGATGATTCCCGTATAAGAAATGCCGTATGCCCTCTCTTTTGTGAATTATGCAACGATATCTTTGCCGGAATACGGCATCTCTACGAAAATGCCGCTTGCTCCACAGCATTTTTTGCTGTATTCTGTGTTGCAAAGGAGTGGGCCAGCATGGAATTTTCTCTTTTCGGGTATCAGTTTTCCCTGTTTCCCATCATTCTCTCGCTGAAGGTCGCCGGTTTATCTACCCTTGCCTCCCTGATTCTCGGCACGTTTGCAGCCCGTCTTCTGGCGCGCCGCCGTTCCGTATGCGCTGCGGTGATCGATTCCCTGTGCACCCTGCCCATGGTGCTCCCGCCCACGGTGCTGGGCTATTATCTCATCCTTCTTCTGGGGCGGAACGGCGTGTTCGGCCCCGCGCTGAGGGAACTGGGCCTGCAGTTCATGTTCTCGTGGCAGGGGGCCGTGGTGGCGGCCACGGTGGTGGTCTTCCCCCTCATTTACAAATCGGCCAAAACGGCCCTTGAACAGGTGGATGCCAATGTGGAAAAGGCGGCCCGCACGCTGGGCGCTTCGGAACTCACCGTGTTCTTTTCCATCAGCCTCCCCCTCGCCGCGCGGGGCATTCTCTCCGGGGCCATGCTGGCCTTTGCCCGGGGTATGGGGGAATTCGGCGCAACACTCATGCTCGCGGGCAATATCCCGGGCAAGACGCAGACCCTGGCCCTCGCCATCTACGACGCCTTTCAGGCGGGAAACGATGCCCTGGCCGCGTGTCTGGTCATCCTTACCTCGGGAATCTGCGCCGTCATTCTCATCACTGCCGATTATCTGCTGGGAGGTTCCCGTTGATTGATCTCACCGTTCAGACCACGCTGAAGGGGAAGCAGGGTTCCTTTTCCCTTGATATCCATCTGCAAAGTTCCGCCGACCGCCTCGTGCTGTTCGGGCCTTCGGGTTCGGGCAAAACCCTCACCCTGCAGATGATCGCCGGGCTCATCCATCCCCGGCGCGGGCGCATCGTGGTGGGCGACACCGTGTTTTTCGATTCCGAAAAGGGCATCGACATGCCCACACGCCTCCGCCGGGTGGGCTATGTTTTTCAGGATTACGCCCTGTTCCCGCACATGACGGTATGGCAGAACCTTGCCTTCGCCCTGCGCCGCCACAAGGAAAACCATGCCGCCCATACCGGATTCTTTTCCTTTCTGCCCGCGCGGCTTGAGGAAAAAGACGGCGAAAGCATACGACGCATGCTGGAACTTCTGGAAATCACTCACCTTGCGGACCGCAGGCCTTCCCAGATATCGGGCGGGCAGAAACAGCGCGTGGCCCTGGCCCGGGTCCTGCTCATTGCCCCGCGCGTGCTTCTGCTCGATGAGCCTTTCGCCGCGCTGGATCCGCTCCTCCGCATCCGCATGCGTAAGGAAGTTTCCCGCATTCTCAGCGACTGCGGCGTGCCCCTCATCATGATCACCCACGACCCGGAGGATGTGGACGCCTTTGCCGACGATCTTGCCGTGTACGCCAACGGCGGCATTCTCGCCATGGAGGAGGATTTCCGGGGGCGCACCCTGTTTGCGCAGGATTCCCTCTCCTACCTCACGGATATTCTGAACCGGGGCGGTCATGCCGACAGGCCCCACGGCTTCGACGACGTATGATCCGGCGCTCCCTCCTGCAGAAGCCTCCCCCTGAAAAGCGGGAGGCTTTTTCATACCGGTAACGGGGGACGCCTCCGGCAGGACCTGCCTCTTCCGGCCGAAGCTGCCCCTCTTCCGGAACGGCTCCCTGCCGGAAAAAAGCTCTTCCGGTCGCCATGCTTCCGCACCTTTCCGGCTTTTCCGGCGCTCTGTCCGAAAAGCGCCGCGCATGCTGCACCGGGCTTTTCCGCCCCGCGGCGTTGCGCCGCCGGTTGCCTTTTCCCGCTTCGGCAAGGCAGGCAGGAAAAACAAGCCGCCCTGCGGGGACAGGGCGGCGGAACAGATTCAAGAGACCATTACTTCACCGGGCTGAAGCCGTAATGCGCCAGAATTTCCAGCCCTCTCGGGGACAGCACAAAGTTCACGAACTTCTGCGCCGCGTCCTTGTCCGCGCTTTCTCCGGCCACGGCAATGGGATAGCACACAGGCTTGTGGCCGGTCATGGCGGTTACTATGCGCACATCCTTGCCACCGGCCAGTGCGTCGGTGCGGTAGACGAAACCGGCATCGGCCTCGCCGCGCTGAATGTAGCTCAGCACCTGACGGACATTGTTGCCGAACACAAACCTGCTCTGCAGCGTCTCCCAGAGGCCGGCGCTGGTGAGCGCCTCGCGGGCGTAGCGGCCGGCGGGCACGCTTTCGGGCTGTCCTATGGCAATATGCTTCACATCCGTGCCGGAAAGGGCATCAGGCCCGGCAAGCGTGCTGCCCGCAGGCGTGATGAGCACAAGGTCGTTCAACGCAAAATCCCGGCGGGTGGCCGTATCCACAAGGTTCTTCTTCGCGGCCGTATCCATGGTTTCCTGATCGGCGGAGGCGAACACGTCCACAGGCGCCCCCTGCTCCATCTGACGGAGCAGATTATTGGAGGAGGCGAAGTTCAGATTGACCTTCACACCCGTATCTCTGGTAAATTCCCGGGCAATCTGAGTGAAGGATTCCGAAAGGCTGGCGGCGGCGGAAACCGTGAGCTCCGCACCCATGGCCGAGGGGGCATACAGGCAGAAGGCGAGAAGCAGCGCGGCGAGTCCGAGTTTTTTCATGAGTTCCTCCTCATTTCAAAAGTTTGTTCTAACATACACGATTTGCTGATTTTTTCAATTGGTTTAACCGTATTTCGGGAAAAATAAAAATATATGCAATATCAAGGTGTTATTTTTCAGGCATCGCTTCTTTGCCGTCAATGGCAGGGCGGGAAGTGTATCTGCCCCTGTTTTCACAAAGCCTTCATCCCCCTTTCTCCACTCCGCATACGCCCCTTTTCCGGTCTGTTCCGGGAAAAAACATGTGCTTCTCTTCCATGCCGGGGAGCCGTCTTTCCAGCCCGGAACCATCTTCCGGCCCGGACATGCAGAACCTTCCCCTGCCGCAAGCGCCCCTGTGGCATACCCGGCCTTCCCTTTTTCCCGTTTTTATAGGATGACGGGAAAAACGCCCCTGCAACGATTCGCCGCGAGGAAACCATGCCTGTTCTTCACCTGCTCCGCCACGGAAAGCTTCTTCCCAACCCCGAACGCCGCTTTATCGGCCGTCGCGACATTCCCCTCTGTGAAGAGGGGGTGAGGCAGGCCCTGTTCTGGAAGAAGGAACTTGCCTGCGTGCCCTTCCGGGAAATCTGGAGTTCCGACCTGCCCCGCTGCCGGGAAACAGCCGCCCTCATCGTACAGGACCGCCCTCTTGCCGTAACTCCGGAGCCCGCCTTCCGGGAAATCTCTCTGGGAAGCTGGGAAGGACTCTGCAAACAGGAGGTGGAGGCCCGCTTTCCCGGAGCCTTTGACGAACGCGGCCGGGATCTGTGGAATTATGTTCCCTCAGGGGGAGAATCCTTCGCCATGCTGGCCCGCCGCGTGCTTCCTGCCCTGCGGCGCCGCCTCCTTGCCCTTCCGCCCGATGCCGAGGCCCTGCTTGTGGCCCATGCGGGGGTCAACCGCGTGATTCTCATGCAGTATCTTGCCCTCGGCCCCGGAGACTTCTTTGCCCTGCCCCAGCCCTATGCGGCCTGCACCACACTCTCCTACAGCCCCGAAGACCTGTCCCGGCTCCCCGCCTGACGCCTCCAGAGCTTTTCCGTCTGCGACAAGGGCGTTTTCCCATCCTCCCCGTCATCCGGCATGCGCGCAGGCCCCTCCCGCCGCGCACCCTCCATCCCCGCGGGAAAACTCGTTGCTGCTGATCCGCAGAGCCGCCCTCCTGCCGTGAGCCCGCCTTCCGGGACCCTCTCCGGGAAGCCGGGAGGACTCGGTAAGGATGAGGCCCGCTATCCCGGAGCCTTTGACGAACGCGGCCGGGATCTGTGGAACGCCTCCGGGGGAGCATCCTTCACCATGCCGGCCCGTGCTTCCTGCCCTGCGGCGCCGCCTCCTTGCCCTGCCGCCCGACGCCGAGGCCCTGCCTGCAGCCCATGCGGGGGGCAACCGCGTGATGCTCATGCAGTATTCTGTCCGCGGCCCCGGAGACTTCTTTACCCTGCCCCGGCCTTATGCAGCCTGCACCACATTTTCCTGTACGCCAGAAATCCCGGCTGCCGGCTTCTGGAGACTTTCCGTCTGCAACAAGGGGGAATCTGCGCTTTTCTTCCGTCTTCTGTGTCCGTCACACCGGCATGCACACACGCAGAGCCGCCCGCCAGCCTCCCTTCCGGCAGGATGCACGGGCCGGGCACATCGTCCGCACAGCCATATTTCAAAATAAAAAATACCCCTGTCTTTCATTTTAATCTGTCATTGCTTCACCGAATCAAAGCAGTTTTACAATAAAAAGCCTTTTTCTTATATCTTTTCTATTACAAAAATAAAATATATCTTTATTCAACAGTAAATATGAAACCTCTCTGCATTGTGATTTAAATTTCAAGCCGTTTTTTTTCCTTCATAAAAAAAGTATCATTAATTTCCGCCGAATATCTTGACGAAAAAAAACTATTTCAATATGGTTAAATAAAGTTTTCGAGTCAGTCCCTGCTAAAGCGTATGCCATGCGGGCTGACCTGAACCTTCGTGGTTCACAGGGTAGCGCAGGAAACGGCTCTGCCTCCATTAAATGCTCCGGCATGGAAAGAAAACCTTTGCAGGAATACGCCCTGTTGCGGTCCTTGCGGCCGCAACCGGTCTTTCTCCGTCTTCCTGCGACAGTATGTTTCTCTTTAGCTGTGAGCTTTTTCTATGTCCAAGATTTCCATGCAGACCATTCCTGTCGGCCAGGCCGTCGGTACGGTGCTCTGTCACGACATCACCCGTATCGAACCGGGCGGGCGGAAGGGCCCCGTGTTCCGCAAGGGGCACATCGTCAGGGAAGAAGACATCCCTGTCCTTCTCAGCGTGGGGAAGGAAAACCTCTATGTCTACACTCCCCAGCCCGGGCAGCTTCATGAAAATGAAGCCGCAACACGCATCGGCAACGCCGTGGCCGGGCAGAATCTCACCTTCTCCGACATCAAGGAAGGCCGCATCAACTTCCTTTCCTCCGTGCACGGGCTTCTCCGGGTGGATGTGCCCGGGCTGTGCGCCGTCAACTCCTGCGACGAAATCGTTCTTGCCACGCTGCACACCATGCAGGAAGTGCAGAAGGGGCAGGCGGTAGGCGGCACGCGCGTCATTCCGCTGCTCATCGACGAAGAGAAGATCACCCGGCTGGAAGCGCTGGTCAAGGCGCCCGTGCTGGAGGTTCTGCCCTTCCGTCCCCTCAGGGTGGGCATCGTCACCACCGGCAACGAGGTCTACAGCGGGCGCATCAAGGATGCTTTCGGCCCTGTGCTGAAAAAGAAATTTGAGGCTCTGGGAAGCACTATTCTCGGGCAGGCCTTTTCCGACGACTCCATCGACATGACCGTGAGCGCCATCCGGGACTTCATTGCCCGGGGCGCGGAAATGGTGGTCTGCACGGGCGGCATGTCCGTGGACCCGGACGACCGCACCCCCGCCGCCATCCGTGCGGCAGGCGGCGAGGTGGTCACCTACGGAGCGCCGACCTTCCCGGGAGCCATGTTCCTCCTGGCCTATATCAACAATATTCCGGTACTGGGGCTTCCCGGCTGCGTGATGTACTACAGGGCGAGCATATTCGACCTTGTGGTGCCGCGCATTCTGGCGGGTGTCCCGGTCACCCGGGAAGATATCGTGGCCCTCGGCCACGGCGGTTTCTGCGCGGGCTGCGGTGAATGCCGTTACCCGAGCTGCGCCTTCGGCAAAAACTGATCTTCCCGCATCGGCCCGAATTCGGGCGTGCGCCAAAGCGCCCGCCCCCTTCTCTGGATTCCTCTTACAAGGAGCTGCCCATGTTCATCAAATCCCTTCTTGTCAACGGCGTCCGCCGCCAGGTGCTTGTCAATGCGGATGATTCGCTTGCCAACGTCCTGCGCGACCAGCTGCAGCTTACCAGCGTGAAGCTGGGCTGCGAAAAGGGTCACTGCGGCGCCTGCAGCGTCATTCTGGACGGCAAGCTGACCCGCACCTGCGTGCTGAAGATGAAGCGCGTCCCCGACGACGCCTCCATCATCACGCTGGAAGGCATCGGCACGCCCGACCATCTGCATCCTCTGCAGGAAGCGTGGATATTCCATGGTGCGGCCCAGTGCGGCTTCTGCACGCCCGGCTTCATCATCGCGGCCTACGCCCTGCTGCAGCAGAATCCTTCCCCCACCAGAGAAGAAGTGCGCGAATGGTTCCAGAAGAACCGCAACGTCTGCCGCTGCACGGGCTACATCCCGATCATCAACGCCGTCATGGATGCCGCCGCCGTCATGCGCGGTGAAAAGGACATCGAGGAAATCCGCTACAAGGAACCTGCCGAAGGGCATCATCTCGGTTCCACCAAGCCGCGTCCCAGCGCCGTGGCCAAGGTGACGGGCACCGCCGAATTCGGCGCCGACGCCGCCGTGCACATGCCTGCCAACACCCTGCACCTGGCGCTCGCCCAGGCCAAGGTCTCCCACGCCAACATCAAGGGCATCGACACTTCCGAAGCGGAAAAGATGCCCGGCGTCTTCCGCGTGCTCACCCACAAGGACGTGAAGGGCAAGAACCGCATCACCGGTCTCATCACCTTCCCGGACAACAAGGGTGACGGCTGGGACCGTCCCATCCTGAACGACACCAAGATCTTCCAGTACGGCGACGCGCTGGCCATCGTCTGCGCCGACACCGAATGCCATGCCCGCGCCGCTGCGGAAAAGGTGAAATTCGATCTGGAACTTCTGCCCGAGTACATGGACGCTCCCTCCGCCATGGCTCCGGACGCCATCGAAATTCACCCCGGCACCCCCAACATCTACTATGAACCCCACATCGAAAAGGGTGAAGACACCGCGTCCTTCTTCGCCGATCCTGAAAACGTCGTCGTGGAAGACAGCTTCTACACGCAGCGTCAGCCTCACCTCAACATCGAACCCGACGTGGGCTACGGTTACATCAACGACAAGGGTCAGGTGGTCATCCACTCCAAGTCCATCGGCCTGCATCTGCATGCGCTCATGATCGCCCCCGGCCTCGGGCTGGAATTCCCCAAGGATCTCGTCATGGTGCAGAACACCACCGGCGGCACCTTCGGCTACAAGTTCAGCCCCACCATGGAAGCGCTCATCGGCGTGGCCGTCATGGCTACCGGACGTCCCTGCCACCTGCGTTACAACTATGAACAGCAGCAGCAGTACACCGGCAAGCGTTCGCCCTTCTGGACCACCGTGCGCATGGCCGCCGACAAGAAGACCGGCAAGATCAAGGCCATGGAAACCGACTGGACCTGCGACCACGGCCCCTACTCGGAATTCGGCGACCTTCTGACCCTGCGTGGCGCCCAGTTCATCGGCGCAGGCTACGGCATCCCGAACATCCGCGGCAACGGCCGTACCGTGGCTACCAACCACGCCTGGGGCGCTGCCTTCCGCGGCTACGGCGGCCCCGAATCGGAATTCCCCTCCGAAGTGCTCATGGACGAACTCGCGGAAAAGCTGGGCATGGATCCCTTCGATCTGCGCCTTGCCAACTGCTACCGTGAAGGCGACACCACTCCCACCGGCCAGAAGCCCGAAGTGATGAGCCTGCCCGAAATGTTCGCCAAGCTCCGTCCGCTGTACGATGCTGCCAAGAAGCGCGTGAAGGAAGAATCCACCGACGAAGTGAAGCGCGGCGTGGGCCTCGCCCTTGCCGTGTACGGCGCCGGTCTCGACGGCCCCGACTCCTCCGAAGCCTGGGCGGAACTCAACCCCGACGGCACCGTGACCATCGGCTGCAGCTGGGAAGATCACGGCCAGGGCGCGGATTCCGGCGCTCAGTGCACGGCTCATGAAGCCCTGCGCCCGCTGGGCATCCATGTGGACGACATCCACCTCGTTCTGAACGACACGAGCAAGACCCCGAACTCCGGCCCCGCCGGCGGTTCCCGCTCTCAGGTGATGACGGGCAACGCCATCCGCGTGGCCTGCGAACAGCTCATCGAAGCCATGCGCAAGCCCGAAGGCGGCTTCTACACCTATGAGGAAATGAAGGCCGAAGGCCGCGACGTGCATCAGGACGGCAAGTGGACCGCTCCCGTGCAGGGCTGCGGTGAAAACTGCCAGGGCGATCCCTTCGCCTGCTACATGTACGGCCTGTTCATGGCGGAAGTGGCGGTGGACGTGGCCACCGGCAAGACCAAGGTTGAGAAGATGACCATGGTGGCCGACATCGGCACCGTGGTGAACAAGCTCATCACCGACGGTCAGATCTGGGGCGGCCTTGCCCAGGGCATCGGCCTTGCGCTCTCCGAAGACTACGAGGACATCAAGAAGCACAGCACCATGCTCGGCGCCGGTATCCCCTATCCCAAGGACATCCCGGACAACATGGAAATCATCTATGTGGAAAGCAAGCGTCCCGACGGTCCGTTCGGCGCTTCCGGCACGGGCGAAATCCCGCTCTGCGGCCCGCACCCTGCCATCATCAACGCCATCTACAACGCCTGCGGCGTCCGTATCACGCATCTGCCCGCCTATCCTGAAAAGGTGCTGGCAGGTCTGAAGGAAAAGGCCGCCAAGTAGGCATTCTCCCCTTCCGGCCGGAGAGATCCCGCATCTCTCCGGCCCCCCTTCCTTCTGCCCGAATCCGTTTCGGGCAGTCTTCATTTCCGAGGTGTCGCCTTGCTGGAACAAAGCCAACTGCATGCCATTGAAGCGCGCTGCACCCAGGAGGCCGCGCCCCGCTGCCGCACCTCCTGCCCTCTGGACATGGATGTCCGCGCTTTTCTCGAACATCTTGCCGCAGACAGGCCCCGCGAGGGGCGCAAGCTTCTGGAGCGGCACCTGCCGCTGCCCGCCGTGCTCACGGCCGTATGCGACCATCCCTGCGAAAACGCATGCCTCAGGCGCGACCTCGGGGGAAGCCTCGCCGTATCGGCGCTGGAAAGATACTGCATGAAGGCCGTGCCGGAACAGTCGCGCCCGCTCATCCGCCCGCCCAAGGGACAGAAGCTCGCGGTACTCGGCGCAGGCCTTGCCGGGCTCACGGCCGCCTTCGACATTTCCCACAAGGGCTTTGCCGTCACTCTCTTCCATGAAAACACCCGGGAGGACGCGCTGCTTGCAGCCTTTCCTTCGCTGGACAGGGCCCTTCCGGAAGCCGAGCTGAAGGCTCTGGAAAAATTTCATGTGAGCTTTGTTTCCGCCTCTCTGGATGAGGCGCTTCTTGAACGCTGCACGGAGGAATATTCCGCCGTTTTCGTGGACGCCTCCTGCTGCGCCTTTGCTCCCTCGCGGGAGGAAACGGAGAGCGCCACCCTGCTCTGGCGCGGCAACATCTGCTGCGGCGGGTGGGAAAGCCTCACGCCCACGGGCGCGCATTTCGCCTCCGCCTCCGCCCAGGCCGGGGAAGGCCGCAAGGCGGGCATCACCCTGCAGCGCATCATGACGGGGGTATCCCTCGTGGCCTCGCGCGAGGGGGAAGAACGCAAGGACAGGCTGCACACACCCCTCGACGGCGTGCAGCCCGAAGCCCGCGTGCTGCCTGCCGGGGAATCCTATACGGCGGAAGAAGCCCGCAGGGAGGCTTCCCGCTGCATCCGCTGCGCCTGCATGCAGTGCGTGAAGGAATGCCCCTTCCTGCAGAAATACAAGGAATTTCCCCGCGTCTACGCACGCAAGCTCTACAACAACGCCTCGGTGGTACGCGGCACGCGCACGGCCAACGTCATCATGAACGGCTGCGCGCTGTGCGGCCAGTGCGAAGCCATCTGCCCCGAACACTTTTCCATGGCCGACCTCTGCCTGCATTCCCGCAGGGATGCGGTGGAAAGGGATGTCATGCCCGTTTCCGCCCATGAATTCGCGCTGGAGGACATGGCCCAGGCTTCCGGCCCGGAAGCCTCCTTCTTTGTGGAAGATCCGGCCCTTGCCGCTCAGGGCGGGCACGGCGCGACCATGTTCTTCCCCGGCTGTCAGCTTGCGGCCTCGCGCGGGGAACAGGTGCTTGCCATGTACCGCTTCCTGCGGGAAAAGCTTCCCGGGGGCGTGTCCCTGCACAGCAGCTGCTGCGGCATTCCCGCGCACTGGGCGGGCCGCGAGGCGCTTTTCGCCTCTCATGCCGAAACGCTCCGCACCGTATGGGAACAGGCGGGAAGGCCGGAGATTCTCACCGCCTGCTCTTCCTGCATGACGGCCCTTTCCCTGGCCCTGCCCGAAGCTTCCGTTGTTTCCCTGTGGGAAAAGCTCGACAACATGCTGACCGGCCCCATCTCCTGCAGCGCGCCCGATGTCATGAACGTACAGGATCCCTGCGGGGCGCGCCACAATGAAGCATGGCGGAACGCCGTGCGTTCCCTTGCCGCCAAGGCGGGCATACGCGTGGAGGAAGCACGGCGCACCGGCGAGGAAAGCGCCTGCTGCGGCTACGGCGGCCTGGTATGGAACGCCCAGCCCGATGTGGCGGATGCCATGGCGGAAAAAAGAGCCGGGGAATTCTCCCACCCCGTGCTCACCTCCTGCATCATGTGTCACGACCGCTTTGCCGAAAAAAGCGAAAGCCTGCACCTTTTCGACATTCTGCCCCCCACGGCGGGAAAAGCCGTTACCTCCACACCTCCGGGGCTGTCCGCCCGGCGCGCCGGGCGCATGGCCCTGAAGGAAGCCGCGCTTGAGGAGTTTCTCGGCATACGGCCCGAACACCGGCACGACGAGGAACCCATCCTTCTGCGCATCCCCGATGAGGTGCGGCAGAACATGGAAAAGCGCTACATTCTCAGGCAGGACGTGGTCACGGCCATTGCAGGCATAGAGGAAAGCGGCGCAAAGTTCCTCAACAGGGAAAACGGCCATTTCCTCGGTTCCTGGCGGCCGCGCAACGTGACCTTCTGGGTGGAATACACCGTCGACGACGACGGAGGCTTCACCCTGGTGAACGCCTGGTGCCACCGCATGGTGGTGCCAGGGGCCATACAGCCGGCAACGAAAGTCATCATGGAAGAGCGCGTGCACGCCTGAGCTTCCCCAACCCTGCGAGGTGATTCATCATGAGCCTGGAACCCAATTTCACGACAGACGGCGGCGACTGGGTATGCGCCCGCTGCAATGTTCCCCTGGAACAGATCAAGGTGCAGGCCCTTTACATGCACAGCGCCTTCGACGTGTTCCTTCCCCGCTGCCCCTCCTGCGGGCTGACGCTCATCCCCCGCACCCTTGCCGAAGGCAAGATGGCGGAAGTGGAAGCTCTGCTTGAAGACAAATAATATGGCGGACTCCTCTCCCCTGTATGCCTCCGCGCTGTTTCAGCGCATTGCCGGCGGCGCATGGCGCCCCGGCGGGGAGGAGCTCACCCGGCACGGCCTTGCGCTGTGCTCCTTTGCCGGGGGGGCGCACATCCTCGATGTCGGATGCGGGGCCGGAGCAAGCCTCAGGGTGCTTTCCTCCCTCGGCCTGCACGGCACAGGACTCGACAGGGAATGCAGTCTTTCCGAACCCTTCCCCTTTGTGCAGGCGGATGCCGCAAATCCGCCCTTTGACGACGACACCTTCGACGGCATACTCTGCGAATGCGTGCTTTCCCTCCTGCCGGACCCGGAACAGGCGCTCAGGCGTTTTACCGCCATTCTCCGCCCGGGGGGAAAGCTGCTTCTTTCCGACCTGTATCTGCCCGGGGACGCCCTTTCCTCCGGCCGGGGTACGGGATGCGCGGCCGGGGCGCGCACACGTTCCGCCGTGGAGGACATGCTTGCCCGCGCGGGCTTTTCTCTGCTTGTTTTTGAAGACCACAGCGCCGCACTCAGAGAGCTTGCGGCAAAGCTCCTCTGGTACGGTGATGAAACGCTCTGCGCGCAGCTCCGCCCGGGGGCCTGCGCCTGTTCCTCCGAAGGAAGGGTGCGCCGGGGCTACGGGCTCTGGATAGCCGCCTGCCCGAAGGCGGCGCTCCCCGGAGAAAAGGCGCAGTCCGTGCCGGATGCTTCCGGCGGGCGTTAGCCCCTCTGCGGCGGCAGAAACGCCGCCTACGTTTTCCCCTGCCGGGGCGCGGGGACGTGCCCGCCTCCGAGGGACATGCCCATGAACACTTTTCCAAGGAGGCTTTCATGAATCCCGTTCTGCTGGATCTTCTTCCCTATGTACGGCAGGGCTGCTGCTGTTCGCAGCTGCTTCTCGCCCTGGCCGAACAGCTGGCCGGGACGGAAGAACCCGGCCTCATGCGGGCCATGCGCGGCCTCTGTCACGGCATAGGGCAGTCGGGCGGGCCGTGCGGTCTGCTCACCGGCGGCGCGGCGATTCTGGCCTGGCTTTCCGGAAGCAGCGCCGAAGAACCTCACCCCATGCTGGACGCCATGACGGGCGAATACGCCTCCTGGTTCATGGAGCGCGTCGCCTCCTGCGGCGGATACGGCTGTGAAAACGTCTCGCGCGGGCTGGCCGCCCTTGCCGGGCAGCCTCTGCCCGAAGGGGGCATGCCTCCCATGGAGCTCTGCGGCGATCTGCTGGCGGACTGCTGGGGGAAGATTCTCGACATCTACGATGCCTACGGTCTGGAAAGCGTGAGGTCGTAAATGCTGCTTTCCCAGACTCAGAGCCTCTGCCCCGTATGTCTCCGCCTTGTGGACGCCTCCTATATTAAGGATGGAGGCATGGTGTACCTGCGCAAACAGTGCCCGGAACACGGCGATTTTCAGGTTCCGGCATGGAAGGAAGGCGAAGGTGCGCCGGAATTTCTCACATGGAAGAACAGCCCGCGCATTCCCGCCCGGCCCCGGGAACCGGCCACGCCCCTGAAAAACGGCTGTCCCTACGACTGCGGACTCTGCCCTGAACACGCGCAGCACACCTGCACCGGACTCATCGAAGTGACCATGCGCTGCTCTCTGGGCTGTCCCGTGTGCTACGCCAGAGCGGGCGGCAGAGAAGATGACCCTTCCCCTGAGCATATCCGCAGGCAGATGGACACGCTCTTCCGCGCCTCCGGCCCCTGCAATGTCCAGCTTTCCGGCGGAGAACCCACGGAAAGGGACGATCTGCCCGACATCATCCGCATGGCCCGGGAAAAGGGCTTCTCTCTGGTGCAGGTCAACACCAACGGCCTTCGCCTCGGCACGGAACCGGGCTATGCCGCCGCCCTGAAGGCCGCGGGGCTGGATTCCGTGTATCTGCAGTTCGACGGGGTGGATGACACGGTGTTCCGCACCCTCCGGGGCCGCCCCTGCCTTTGGGAAAAAAAGGCGGCTCTGGATGCGTGCAGAGAAGCCGGACTCGGCGTGGTGCTCGTCTGCACCCTTGCGCGCGGCGTCAACGATCATGAGGCGGGGGCGCTTCTGCGCTTTGCGCTTTCGCAGGGCGAACATGTGCGCGGACTGCACTTTCAGCCGGTTTCCTCCTTCGGGCGCTTTCCCTGGGACATGCAGGAGGCTCCCCGCATCACCCTGCCCGAGCTCATGTGCGCTCTGGAAGCGCAGAGCGAAGGTATGGTGCGCGCCTCGCACTTCCATGCGCCCTCCTGCGAGCATCCGCTCTGTTCCTTCAGCGCCGTGTACGCACGAAAGGGCGGCACGCTGGAAGGTCCCGTGGGCGCCGCCTGCTGCTCCGGCGGAACCGGCCTTGCCGGGAACGTTCTGGACAACGCCGAAACCTCCCGCGTTTCCCGGGCCTTCACGGCCGCACACTGGAGTTCCCCCCGGGCGGAGAACACTGCGCTGAACGACGATTTTTCCCGCTTTCTCGCCCGTTCCGGAGCGCAGATGCGCTTCACCCTTTCCGCCATGGCCTTTCAGGACGCCCTCAGCGTGGATATCGAACGCGTGCGGGGCTGCTGCATCCATGTGGTTTCCCACGACGGCAGGCTCATCCCATTCTGCCTGCACAACCTCACATCCTTCGACAATATTCCCCTCTACCGGGGAACGGATCAGAAGAAAGGCAACCTGTCATGAAGCTCCCCCCTCTTTCCCCCTCATGCCTGGACGCCTGGCTTGAGGCACAGTGCGGCCCGGCCGACGGGCGATCCCTCCCCGAAAGGCTGGAGGAGGCCCGTTTTTCCGCCCTGCGCGAAACGCTGCACCGCGCCCGCGCACAGAGCCGCTGGTACGGCCGCACCCTCAAAGGCTGCAACCTCGATGTGCAGAACATGGAAGAGCTGCGCCTGCTGCCCTTCACCACGCCGCATGATCTGCGCGACTACCGCGAATTTCTCTGCATTCCGCAGGGGGACGTGCAGCGCATCGTCACCCTTCAGACCTCAGGTTCCACCGACGCGCCCAAGAGGCTGGCCTTTTCGGAAAACGACCTTGCCCGCACGGCCTCGTTCTTTGCCACGGGCATGTCCCAGCTCGTCCATGCCGGGCAGACGCTCATGGTGCTTCTGCCCGGAGCCCAGTGCCCCGACGGCGTGACCGACCTGCTGCGCAAGGCGCTCTCTCCTGCGGGGGTGAACGTGGTGCCGGGCTCGCCCGAGGCCACGCCCGAAAGCCTGAGAAGGGATTTTTCCCTCCACAGGCCGCAATGCCTGGTGGCGGCCCCGCATCAGCTGGCCGTGCTTTTTGCGGAAACGGAGCGCGACGATGCCTTCCGCAGCCTCGCCCGGTGCGTGGAAGGCATACAGTCGAGCGGCGACATTCTCGACGCCTTCGTGCGCGACGGGCTGGAAAAAACGCTGGACTGCCTTGTTCTCGATCATTACGGTATGACGGAAACCTGTTTCGGCGGCGGGGTTCAGTGCCTTGCAAAAAACGGGTACCATCTGCGGGAGCTGGATCTTTTTCTGGAAATTCTCGATCCCGTCACGGGCCTGCCCGTGCCCGACGGAGAAACCGGAGAAATCGTGCTCACCACGCTGAACCGGGAAGCCATGCCCCTCATCCGCTACCGCACCGGCGACGCCGCCGCGTGGCTCCCCGGTCCCTGCCCCTGCGGCAGTCCCCTGCGCCGACTTTCTCCCCTGCGCGGCCGCTATGTTGATGAAAACGGCGTGCCCGCCCTGCGCCTTGTCCGTAAAGGAGGCTTTTATGCAAGAACTGCTCCGTCTTCTGTGTTCTGAACTTGCGGCGGGCCGCCCCGCCGCACTGGCCACCGTGGTCTTTCAGGCCGGTTCCGCGCCGCGCGGCGCAGGTTCCCGCCTGCTTGCCGGAGAAAACGGCCTCCTGGGCGGCACCACGGGCGGGGGCCTTGCCGAGGCCCGCGTCATTGCCGCCTGTGCTGAAGCCTGCAAGGACCACAAGGCCCGCGTGCTCGACATCGCCATGGACGGTACCCTGGCCGCCCGCTCCGAAATGATCTGCGGCGGACAGGTGCGCGTGCTCATCGAGCCTTTCCTTCCCGAAGATGCTTCCCTGACCACCCTTGCCGCGCAGGCCCTTCATGCCGCAGAAGACGAAGGCTGCCGCATTGCGCGGCCCTACCCGCCCACGCACACCGCCTGGACGCTGCTTTTTGAAAACGGAAGCACCTCTGGCGACGACATCCCCGCCGAGGCCCGGGAAACGCTCCTTGCCGCGCCCCTTGATGAGGCCGCCCTCCTTCCCTGCGGCGACACCATGTATTTCTGCGAATCCTGCCGCCCGCCCGAACGCATGATCATCGTGGGCGGCGGTCATGTTTCCAGACCCACGGCCGCCATCGCCGGCCTTACCGGCTTTGCCGTGCATGTGCTGGACGACAGACCGGAATATGCGAACACCGGCCGCTTCCCCAACGCCGTCGTGCACGTCACGCCGGAATACGCCCGCTGCTTCGACGATCTGCACGTCACAGGCCGCGACTATATCGTCATCGTCACCCGGGGCCATCTGTTCGACGGCGTCACCGTGGCGCAGGCCCTGAAAACTCCTGCCCGCTACATAGGCATGATAGGCAGCACGCGCAAGAAACAGCAGATCTACGCCGGCCTCAGGGAAAACGGCTTCACCGAAGACGATCTCGCCCGCATCCATGCGCCCATAGGGCTCGACATCGGCGCGGAAACGCCGGAGGAAATTGCAGTCAGCATCCTTGCCGAGTGCATTGCCGTGCGCCGGAACGCCCCCGCCCCCGTGGCGTGGAGAAAAAAATAACTCTCTCTCCCCGGGGAACACCTTCCCCGGGGGGAACAAGACAAAAAGCCTGATCCGTCCCTGCAGGAACATGTTTCCCCAAAGGGCACGGGCATGCTCCCTGTGCCGCAGCGCGCCCTGTTCCGCACGGCTGCGCCCTTTCCCGAAGGCCTTGCCGTCTCCGCACTCCGCCTTCCCCTCTACCGGCTCCGTCCGCTTCTTTTTTTCATGAACGCATACGCCCTCATTCTCGCCGCCGGCTTTTCCTCCCGCATGCAGCCGCACTTCAAGCCGCTTCTGCCCCTGCCTCTGCCGGAGGGACATCTTTCCGCCCTTGCCGGGCTCTGCGCCCTGTACCAGTCCGAAGGCGTGCACCCCGTTGTCGTGGGCGGCAACAGGGCGGAAGACACGAAAAGGGCGGCCGAAGCCTGCAACGCCGCCTTCGCCCTGAACCCTCACCCTGAAAAAGGCATGTTTTCCAGCATCCGAGCGGGAAGCGCCGCCCTCCCCGGAGACTGCACGCACTTTTTCGTGCATCCCGTGGATATTCCGCTGGTGCGCCGCATGAGCGTGCGCGCCCTGCTTGCGGAGGCGGAGCACTCGCCGGATGTGCCGCTCATTCCCGCATGGCGCGGCAGTACGGGGCACCCGCCTCTTTTCCCCGCAGCCATGCTGCCTTCCCTGCGCGACGCAGAGGATGAAGGCTGCCTGCGCGACCTGCTGCAGGGCGCCTGTCCCCGCCTCGTGCCCGTGGCGGATTCCTTCATTGTGCAGGACATGGACACCCCGGAGGAATACGCCGCCCTCTGCACCCTCGCCCCTTCGCAGGACATCCTTTCCCCGGAGGAGGCAAAGGAATTTCTTGCCGTGCGCCGGGTGCGGGAAAGAGGCAGACTGCACTGTCTTGCCGTGGGGGCCGTGGCCGAAGCCTTTGCCCTTGCCCTGAACCGCGCCCGCGCCCTGCGCCGGGAAACGCCCCTTTCCCCCTCCCTGGCGCTGGCCGGCGGCATCGTGCACGATGTGTGCAAGGGGCAGGAACACCATGAAGCGGCGGCGGGAAGGCTGTTCCGCTCTCTGGGCATGGAACGCATGGCGCGCCTTGTGGAGGATCACCGCGACCTCACCCTGCCCGACGACTCCCCCCTTTCCGAAAGGGAACTTGTCTTTCTTGCGGATAAATATGTGCGCGGCTCCTCCCCTGTTCCTCTGCGCGAACGCTTTCAAAGCAAGATGGAGCGCTTTGCAGACGATGCCGAAGCCTGCGCCGCCATTGCCGGGCGCATGGGCAGGGCCCTTGCCCTGGCGGAGCGCTTTGCGCGCGAATGCGAAAGCGACCCTGAAGCGCTTGCCCGGCAGGCCCTGAGCGCGTAAGCGCATGAAACGCCTCCGGAATCCCGGACATATTAAATAACGAAGCCCGCTTCAGGCCTGAGTCTGAAGCGGGCTTTCCGATATCTGTCTGTCATCAGATGCGGCCGAGCACGGCGTACACCCCGATGAGAAGCAGAGGCAGGGCCAGAAACGCCAGAGAACGGCGCTGCATGGGCAGGGCCGCGCGGCTCATGCCGTACCACAGAAGCGCCGCAGCAGGCAGGCAGAACATGCCTGCGGTGAGCGCCTGCGGGGCAAAGGCTCCGGCAAAGGGCAGAAGCGCCAGACTCTGCGCGCCGTCCACGGCGGGATACATCCAGAACATGGATGCCGCCGACAGCGTGAGCAGAAGACCGGCGGACATGGCCTGACGGGAACGCATGGCCAGCGTGAAGGTGTAGTAATCCCGGCCGAAGTCATCGGCATTGCGGCGGAGAATATGCCAGCAGAGGGCAAGGCCGTAGGCGGCGGCAAGGGCAAGGCACAGGGCGAAGACCACGAACAGGGCAAAGCCCACGCTGTGCAGACCGGCCAGAAGCACCATGAAGGCCTGCATGGCCTCTTCCGGATCTGCGCCGCCGCCCGTGAGCGCACCGAGGCAGAAGGCCCAGCCGAGCACGCAGAGAAGGCTTGCCGAGAACATGGCCACAAGGCCGCTCAGGACGCTGAACACCATTCTGCCCTTTTTTCCGACCAGGAGGGCGGCCACGGAACAGAGCGTCGCCAGAGCGGCGGAAAGCACCAGCCCCTCCCACACGAAGACCCAGGGGCCGGCCATGAGGCGGTTGATGAAGCCGTCGGCCAGAAAATCGGCGGCAAGGCCCAGAGCGAAAACAGTATGCAGGGCGGCCGTAAGGTGTTCCGTCTGCCCGGCGCTCTTATCATAGAGGGAACGGCGGCGCGCAACGGCAAGCCTGTGATCCCATACGGAGACAAAGGGCAGAACAGCCCCGGCAAAACCGATGAAAAGAAGCACGGCCAGAGCCGCGCAGGTATAAAAGGTCATGGATACTCCTGTCGCCTTCCGGCGTTGAAGGCCGCCGCCACGGGCGATTTTTCCTTGTGCACCGACGTCAACTTTTCTACTATGCACACACGGTCCGGCCTGAAAAATCGGTACGAAAAGTACCGCGGCACGTCAAGAGGGAATATGCGGAAACCGCGTCTTGGAACAGTACTTCTGATTCTGTGGGGGATTTTTCTCTCCTCCATGGTCTACGGCTATCTCGCATGGCTTCAGCCATCGCGTCTGGCCTCCACTGTTTCCCAGATACTGGAATCGAAGCTCAACGTCCAGTGCAACATAGGGGAGATATCCCTTTCCCTGTTCCCCCTGCCCACGCTCCATGTGAACGATCTCAGCCTGCAGCGCGGCAGTGTGGACAGCATGGAGGCGCATATCCGGCGCGCCCATATCCAGATAAGCTATTTTTCCCTGCTCCGCCTGAAGCCCGTGATCCGCTCCCTCACGCTGGAAAACCCCACCGTCGACATTTCGGCAAGACTTCTGGAACAGACGGAGGAAAAAAACGCAGATTCCGGGCAATCTTCCGGCAATGCCGGGGAACCCTTTGCCTCCTTCACCCTGCCGAGGCTTCCCCGGAGCGTCATCGGCGTGCGCATACGCATGGAAAACGGCACCTGCCGCGTCATCGGGGCGGACGGCAAAAGCAGTCTCGTGCTCTCCGGCATACAGGTCGATTCCCGCCTTCCGGGCTTTCTGCCGGGGCATCTCAATCTCGGAGTGGACAATCTCCACGGCTCTCTGTCCTCCGGGCTTGAATTTTCCGCAAAGCATTCCCGCCTCTCCCTCGCCTCCCTGCACCGGGGCCTGCACGACGTATGGAGCGGCAGCGTGGACTTTTCCTCCGAAATGCAGCTCGGCGCGCTGGACGCGGTTCTGGGCCGGGAAATTTCCGCGCCCTACCGCTATTTTCCCATGACGGAACCGCTCCGCCTCCATGTCGGCGCCGAATTCACCGCCGCCCCCGAAACGGGAAGCTACAGCGCACAGGGCAACGCCGATGCAACGGCCACGCTCACCATGAACGGCCACCCCGTGCCCATATCCCTTGCCGTGCGCTTCCGCATGCCCGACCTTTCCACCCCCGTGACCATAGAGGAAGCCGACGCCCGCATGGGCGACGACCATGTCACGCTGTACGGCAACATCACCGGCCTCACCGAAGGCGCCCCCCTGTTCAAGGGCCGCGCCGACATCCACCATTTCAGCCTTACCCGCTGGTTCGGCTTCGGGCGGCTCATGGATCCCGGTCTTCAGTACGCGCTGGACAGTATCACCGGCTCCTTTGAAGGCATGGAACTCAGCCCCGGGGGCATCATCGTGCCCCGCCTCAGGGCCGTGGTGCAGGGCATCCCCCTGGAAGGCGAAGGAAGCTGCCGGGAATTTCTCAAGCCCGACATTCTCATCAGCGCCCATGCAAAACAGGCCGATCTGAACCGCATCTTCCCGGAACTTTCGGGCCATGTCCCGGACATGTCGCACCTGCCCCCGCCGGTACTGCCCCACCATGAGGCGGAACCTGAAGAAACGCCCTCCTCCGGCATCCATGTCGGCTACGACATCCACATAAGCGCGGATGACGCCTCCATTCTCAACCTCCGCACGGGCGACGCCGACGTGCATGTGGTTCCCGCTCCCGGGCACGGCACCATGCTGGTCATCAAGGTCGGAAACGTCTACGGCGGCAAGGGTTCCTCCAACGTCTATCTGCAGGACGACATCCGCGTCACGGCCGATCTCTCCGGCGTGGCCATGGAAAAGCTCACCAGGGATCTTGCGGGCTTTTCCGCCGTGGGCGGCGTGCTCAGAAAAGGCGCGGTGGACCTCACCTTCCATCCCGGTTCCGGCCTCACCATGCTGAGCAGCCTCGGCGGCAGCGTCAAAGGCACGCTGGAGCAGGGACGCTTCACCCTCAGAAACGGCAGTTCCCTGCCCTGGCAGAGCTTGGACATCAACGCCCAGGCAAAGGCTGTGCCGGACAAAAAAGCTACTTCCATGCCCCGGACCATGGATTTTCGCGGCAAATGGAACGTCAGACTTACCACAAAAACATGGTCCGTCACGGCGGATTCCTCTCAGGCCTCTCTGGCCTTCAGCACGTCCTTCGGCCTGCCGGTGTCCATGAGCGGACAGCCCGTCACCCTTCAGGCCACGCTGAACCGCGCCTTTTCCTCCCTGCTCGGACAGGACATGAGCTTCACCCTTTCCGGCAAGGGCGGTTTCAACATCGACAAGAACACCGTTTCCGTGGAAGGGGCCACACTCCGGCATCCGGCCTTCACCCTGAAGGGCAACCTTGCCCTTGCCGATATCGCGACAGCCCCCACGGCGAAAGGCAGGCTCAGCTTCTCCACCGCATCCATCAGAGACTGCGCCGCCGCCTTCGGCCTTTCCCTTCCTCCCCTTTCCGGCAAAAAGACGCTGCAGCGGGCGGAAGCTTCCGCTGACGTGACCTTCAATGCCGATCAGGTGACGCTGCAGAATCTTTCCGGTTCGGTGGACGGCGCAGCATTCAGCGGCCGCCTTCAGCAGACCTTCTCCGACAGGCCCCTTCTCAGCGGAGAACTCCGCGTTCCGTCGTTTGATCTGGACGAGTACCGGGCAAAGGAGGGAGAGGGAAAAAAATCCGACGAAACGCGCACCCCCCTGCCCCTCGACCTGCTGAAGAAAAGGGATGTGGACCTCAGGCTTTCTCTGGACAGATTCCGGGCCTTTGCCACCACCCTTTCCCGCATCGACCTGCCCGTTTCCCAGAAAAACGGCGTGCTCTCCGTACCCCTCAAGGCCTCCTTCCCCGGAGGGGGAAGCGTTTCCGGTTCGTTTCAGGCTGCGCTCACCCCGGACGGAAACCATGCCGACATCGGGCTGAACGTGCACTGCCGCGAGGTGAACATGCTCACCCTCAGCCGCGACAGAGGGCAGAAAACCCTCATCAGCGGCACGGGAAGCGCGGAAGCCGACCTGCACTCCCGCCAGAAGAACTGGCAGGACTGGAAAAACGCCCTGAACGGCAAGTTCTCCTTCCTGGTGAAGGACGGGGCCATCATCTCGCCCCCGCAGGAAGCCCGCGGCAAGAGCTCGGAAACCGAATTCAGGACCATGTCCATGTCGGCGGGCGTCGTCAACGGCGTGGCCACCTGCCGGGATTTTCTCATCAGAAGTTCCCTGACCACGGTGACGGCCTCGGGCACGGTGAACCTTGCCCGGGAAAGCATCGACGCAAGGGCCACCGTCACCCTTGCGGGCATCCCGGAAATGCCCCTCACCATCACCGGCAACCTCTTCAAGCCGAAAGTCACCTACAAGCTCATAGGCGCGGTTACGGGAACGGTGAGCAACATCGGCTCCACCTTCCTCGACGTGGTGGGCGGCGTGCTCACCGCGCCCTTCCGCCTCTTCCAGTAAAAAAAGGCCGTCCTTTTCCGCACATGCCCCAAAAGCGCGGAAAAACCATTCAGACGGTGCAGGAAAGGAACCTGCGCCCCAAAAAAACGCATGAAAAGCCCGGCCACGGGAATTTCCCATGACCGGGCGGAAGAGGAAAAACATGGCGGCTTCTGCGCCGCAAAGGGTCAGCCCTGCGCAGGCGCTTTTTCCCCGGAAAAAGCTACAAGGCTTCCGGCGAAAGGCCTTCGTTCACGCCAAGTTCGGCGATCTGGCGGAATATTCTGAGGGATTCCTCGGCTTCGGCGGCGTCGAGGCTCCGCAGGGCAAAGCCCGCATGCACGATGACATAGTCCCCCGGGCGGGGAGCTTCGGGCAGAAGCAGGGTGGAGATATCCATATAGGTTTCCCCTCTGCCCACACGCACGCGGGCCTTCCCCTCTTCCGGCACGTCCACCACGCATACGGGAACGGCAAGACACATAGGCATTCTCCTGAAAAAACGTTCGGTCGGAATATTCCGTCTTTTCCTCATACTCCGGGCGCGCCGATCATGCAAGGGCCGCGGGCCGCAGGGCGAAACAGTGCATTGCAATGTCATGCGAAATCGGCTAACGTCCAAAAATTACCCCTGAGGTTAAGGTATCAGTATGAATGAAATCTGCGCACCCGTGCTGAATCTTGTGAACCGCCTCGGCGAAATGGCGCTGTTTCTGTTTGACGCCGTCAGACAGACATGGCATTCCCGCCGCCTGTTCGGCAAGGTACTTCAGCAGGTATACGTCATCGGCGCGAAGTCCATGTTCGTCATTCTGCTCATCGGCCTTTTCACCGGGCTGGTGCTGGGACTTCAGGCCTTCTATGCCATGTCCATGTTCGGCGCGCAGGGCATGCTCGGCTCCCTGCTTGCGCTCACCCTCATCCGCGAAATGGCCCCCGTGCTCACGGCCGTCATGATCACGGCGCGCGCCGGTTCCGCCATGACGGCGGAAATAGGCGTCATGCGCATCTCCGATCAGGTGGACGCCCTTGAGGTCATGGACATCAATCCCACAGGCTACATGGTCACGCCGCGCCTTCTGGCCTCCGTCATCACCTTCCCGCTGCTCACCTCCATTTTCACGGTGGTGGGCATCTTCGGCGGCTATCTTTCCGCCTGCGTGCTGCTCGGGCTCAACGAAGGCCGCTATTTCTCGGGCATAGAATCCAGCGTCACGCTCCATGACGTGAACGGCTGCTTTCTCAAGGCGGCGGTGTTTGCCGTCATCGTCATCACCGTCTGCTGCTTCCAGGGCTACAACGCCCACAGAAGAAGCGACGGCAAGGGAGCCGAGGCCGTGGGCAACGCCACCACCTCCGCCGTGGTCATGAGCTGCGTGCTCATCCTCATGGCCGACTATGTCCTCACCTCCTTCCTTCTTTAGAGGCACGCATGAACCAGCAGGCCTGGGATATCAGCATAGAACATCTGGACGGCGGCTATGAGGGCCGTCTCGTCCTTCAGGATTTTTCCGCCGTACTGCCCGCCGGAACCATCACCACCATACTCGGCGAATCCGGCTGCGGCAAAACCACGCTGCTGCGCCTGCTTCTGGGGCTGAACCGCCCGGCAGGCGGGCGCATCCTCATCGGCGGGCGCGACATCTGCAACATGTCGGAGCGGCAGTTCCGCAAACTGCGCCGCCGCTTCGGGGTGCTCTTTCAGGACGGCGCGCTCATCAGTTCCCTCACCCTTGCGGAAAACGTGGCCCTGCCCCTGGTGGAGCACACCACCCTGCCCCGCAAGCTGCTGCGGGAAGCGGCCCTGCGCACCCTCGAACTTGTGGGGCTGAAGGACTTTGCCGATTATTACCCCGGAGAGCTTTCCGGCGGCATGCGCAAGCGCGCAGGCCTTGCCCGCGCCATCGTCACGGAACCGCCGGTGCTCTTCTGCGACGAGCCCACCTCCGGGCTTGATCCCATCACCGCCGCCCAGATGGATCAGCTCCTTCTGGACATGAAGGCCTGCTACCCCGCCATGACCACCGTGGTGGTCACCCACGACCTCGGCAGTGTGGACCACATTGCCGAACATGTGCTGGTGCTCAAGGACGGCAGAACGGCCTTTGCAGGCACAAAGGAAGAACTGAAGGCGTCGCAGGATGCGTACCTGCGCCGCTTCCTTGACCGTAAATTTGAAGAATCCCGCCGCATGGCGGCCCCGCCTCTGGATACCTCCGTGCGCAGGGCCCTTGCCGAATGGCTGGACGACTAACGAGGAAGCTATGTCTGCTGCAAAAAACACCGTCATCGGCGTGTTCGTGGTCATCGGTCTTGTCTGCGTGACCTACCTCACCATCAAGCTTGGCCGCATGGAAGTACTCGGGGACAACGGCTACACCGTCACGGCCCGCTTCTCCTCCGTGGCCGGTCTGAGAACGGGCGCGAGTGTGGAAATCGCGGGGGTGTCCATAGGCCGCGTGTCGGCCATACGCCTGGACACCAAGGATTACACCGCCCATGTGGACCTTCGCATCAATGAAGGCGTGCCGCTTTCCGAAGATGTCATGGCTTCGGTGAAGACGAGCGGCCTCATCGGCGACAAGTACATCGCCATCACCCCCGGCGGATCGGAAGAACTGCTCGCTCCGGGCAGCCTCATCACCGATACCGAACCTGCGCTCGACCTTGAAGCCCTTATCGGAAAAGTTGTTTTCGGAGGCGTATAATCCATGAAAATCAAAGTATTCCTGCTTTCCCTCATCGTCTTTTCCCTGGCGGCCCTGCCGGCCTTTGCCGCGCCCATGACCGCCCGGCAGACGGCGGAGGCCGGAGCCGAGCGCATTCTCGGCCTGCTCAGCGATCCCGCCTTCAAAACCCCCGAGGGCAAGCCCGCCATCCGGGCGAAAGTCGAGGAAGAACTTCTCAATCTCTTTGATTTTGAAGAATTCTCCACCCGCACCGTGGGTCCCACCTGGCGGCAGTTCACGCCGCAGCAGAAGGAGGATTTCAAAACCGCCTTCACCGATCTTCTGCGCAACACCTACATCGACACGCTGGATGAATACAACGGCCAGAAGGTGCGCTTCACCGGCGAGGTGAGCGGCGGCAACGGCAAGCGCGTGGAAGTGCAGATGGAGTTTCTGGCCGATCAGAAGGTTTACCCCGTGGCCTTCCGCATGCTGGAAAAGAACAACCGCTGGGTGGTGTACGACGTGCTCATTGAAGGCATAAGCATGATCAAGAACTACCGCGACCAGTTCCGCGACATCCTCAACAAGAACAATCCTCAGGAGCTCATCGACCGCGTGAAGGTCAAGGCTGAGGAACAGAAAAACAAGAAAAAGGAAGAGAAGTGATGCAACGCCTGTTTTTTGCCGCCCTTCTTGCCCTGGCGCTCGCCTGCGGCACGGCCTGCTCCGCCCATAAGGACGCAGCTGCTTCCGCGGAGGGGGAACTTTCCGCCCCTGCCGCTCAGGTCGCTTCCGCCGCTCCCGTCGACGACGGGGAGGATTACGGCGGTCTCGACGATTACGACGATTTCAACGAAGAGGACGCCGCACTTCAGAACGATCCGCTGGAAGGCTGGAACCGCTTCTGGTTCCATGTGAACGACTGGTTCCTGCAGTATGTGGTCAAGCCCCTGCACAAGGGCTATGCCTTCATCGTGCCGGAAAAGATCCGTTCCGGCATCAGCAATTTCGCCCACAACGTGGCCTTCCCCGTGCGCATGGCCAACAGCCTGCTGCAGGGCGAGTTTGCGCAGGCCGGTGTGGAGTTCGACCGTTCTCTGGTGAACTTCATGGTCAGCCTGGGCTTTGCCGACGTGGCGAGCCAGAGCCGGCCCCTCTACGCCTATCATCCGGAAACGGAGAACTTCGACTATACTCTCGGTGTGTGGGGCGTGCCCGACGGGCCGTACTTCATCATTCCCTTCCTCGGCCCCTCCACCGTGCGCGGCGCCGTGGGTGAAACGGGCGACGGCTTCATGAAGCCGCAGAACTATGCCCTCGACTGGGAAGTGAGCCTGGCGGCCAGCACGTTCTTCTCCTTCAACAACGCCGATTCCCTGTACAAGGCCTACGACCAGATCACCGAATCCGCGCTGGAACCCTATGTGGCCCTCAGGAATGCCTACCTCAGCATGAGGAGGCATCAGATGCTCAACATGACCCTTTCCTCCACTGCGCAGGACAAGGTGCCCGAGGTGGAAGAACAGTAATGCACAAGGCGCGGGGAGCCGCCGCCCCCTGCGCCTTTTCCGGCAGCACGCGGACACGCGGAACACGGCCCGCCTGTTGTGAAACGCTTTTTTCAGGAGACTTATTGTGGCAAAAGCAGACCGCTATCATAAAACCTTCCCCGTCACCTGGGAACAGCTTCACCGCGACGCCAAGGCGCTCGCCTGGCGGCTTCTGGAACGCGGCGTCTTCACCAGAATCGTGGCCGTCACCCGTGGCGGACTCATTCCCGCAGGCATTATCGCCCGGGAACTCAATATCCGGCACATCGACACCGCCTGCATCATGCTCTACAACTACCGCGAGGAAGGCGACGCGGAAACCGTGCTCAAGAACGCCGATCCTTCCTTCAACGAACCCGACACCCTCATCATCGACGATCTCGTGGATACCGGGCACACGGCACAGATTCTGCGTGCGGCGCTCCCCAGGGCGCATTTCGCCACACTCTACGCCAAGCCCGAAGGACTCGGCCTGGTGGACACCTTCGTCACGGAGCTGAGTCAGGATACCTGGGTGCTCTTCCCCTGGGATTCGGACATCCAGTATGCCAGACCCATCATTGATCTGAAGCACGAAGCATAGCAGAAAGGCCGGGGCAACCCGGCCTTTTCCTTTTTCTGCCGTCAGCTCTTTGCCGTGATCACGCGGCCCACTTCCCCGGCCAGCCGGGAGGCACCGTTTCTGCTGTAGACGGCATAAAGCTCCATGGCGCTTCTCTGGGAAAGCACATAATTCCGGAAGCTGTTGAAGGGCCTGCCTTCGAGATCCTTTCCCCGGATATGGTAGCGTTCCGCGGCAATTTTTTTCAGTTCCACGGTAAGCCACTGCGCCGCGGACACGCTGAGCACCCAGTCATGGTCGGCAAGATGGGTGACGAAGCCCTCAGGCCTGCGGGGCAGGGGCAGCGTCTTTCCGCCCTTCTCCAGACAGCCGTCCGCCACGGCGTCCCTGCCCGCAATGATGGCCGCCGCCCTGATCCAGTTCACCACGGAAGCTTCCAGCGCGGGAGTACCGGGGTGATCGTGGGCGCAGGCCTGTGCCACGCATACCTCTGCGGGCAGTCCTCTCTTCATGGATTCGGCAATGCTCAGAATATGGTGCGCGCCGGTACCGGCAATGGTGGCTTCCGGCAGGCAGGAGGCGTCGTCCTTCCACTGGAACACCCACGGTTTGTGCACGTCGTGCAGAAGCTGCGCGGCAAGGGCCACGTCCCTGTCCACATCCATGTCGAACACCGCCTTGTAGTTGTCGCACAAGGCCCGGGCGCTCGCCACATTGAGCGCAACGTGGGTGACGAGGCCGCCGGGGTAGGCATGATGGCTTCCCCAGCCGCTGCCGGGCGCGGCCCAGGAAGGCTGGGGCCTCCTGCCGGTATCTGCGCAGACGGGGAAAATGCCCGCGGCCTTCTCATCCAGAAGGTCTGCCTTTTTCAGTTCGGCCACAAGGGCCTTTTCATCGCTCTCCGCCACGGTGGGAGCGGGGGTTTCCAGCATGTCGAGCACCGCGCTGCGCAGCCCGGCATTGCCGATCATGTTGGCGGAATCCTTCATATAACGCCAGGCTGCCATGACCTTGGCGGAAGATTCCGCCATGCTCAGGGGGTTCATGGACACGCACTCTTCAAGGCTTATCACCTTCACCTCGCCGGGAGCGGCCGCGAACGCTCGGGAAGTCATGCCTCCCACGGCGAACATCGCCCCCGCCGCCAGAGAACCGAAGATGAAATCACGTCTGCTGCCTGCCATACCTTTTTCCTCCATAACAATGTTCATGACCATATGCCGCAAGAGGTATCCCACATGAATAACGCGGCCATGAACAACGCATGAATTTTCTGAGAAGACCTTTTTGCCCATGCAGCATGGAACAGGCCACGCTGCCCGCCGCATGCGCCATCCCGCAGGAGCGCCCGTGCCCGTCCCTGCTGCTCTCTCATGCTCCTTTTCCTGTGCGGCTCTTCCGGCCCGGCTTCTTCCGGGGCAAAAAGGCCGCACAGGCCTGAACACGGCGCCTGCATCAGGGGCCTTCAGGCCCGTGCCACCGGGGATCAACACGCCTGATGCAGAAAAAACGCGTTCCCCTCCCCCCTGCGGGCGGATGCGCTTTCCCCCTGCTTTTTCCAGTAAAAACACCCTTTCCGGCAGGGAAGGATTTGACAGTTCCCCGGTTCTGTGCTCCCATGCTCCCGTCTGCCGGACAACAGACATCCTTTTCCCGGCGTCCCGCCGCCACAACAACAAGAGCGCACCAGCATGAAAAAGCTTGTCACCATGGACGGCAACACGGCCGCCGCCCATGTGGCCTACGCATTTACGGAAGTCGCCGCCATCTATCCCATCACCCCTTCCTCCGGCATGGCCGAGAAAACCGACCTCTGGTCCGCCCGGGGGCGTGTCAACATGTTCGGGCGTCCCGTCACTCTGGTGGAAATGCAGTCCGAAGCCGGGGCCATAGCCGCCGTGCACGGCGCCCTGCAGACCGGGGCACTCGCCACCTCCTTCACCTCCTCTCAGGGGCTGCTGCTCATGATCCCGGTGCTGCACCGCATTGCGGGGGAAAGGCTGCCCTGCGTGCTTCATGTGGCCTCGCGCACCGTGGGCACCCACGCCATGTCCATTTTCGGCGACCATTCCGACGTCATGAACTGCCGACAGACGGGATTTGCCATGCTCTCTTCGGGGAGCGTGCAGGAAGCCATGGATCTTGCGGGCGTGGCCCACCTGTGCGCCATCCGCTCCCGGGTGCCCTTCCTGCATTTCTTCGACGGTTTCCGCACTTCCCACGAGCTGTGCAAGGTGGAAGAGCCGGATCTTGACGCCCTCACCGCGCTGGTGGACAAAGACGCCCTTGCCGCCTTCCGCGCCGGAGCGCAGAACCCGGAACACCCCACGGTGCGCGGCACGGTGCAGAACAGCGACATTTTCTTCCAGGCCCGGGAGGCCTCGCGGCGCTTCTACGACGACCTGCCCGCCGTGGTGGAAGACTACCTGCAGAAGGTGGGCGCGCTCACGGGGCGGGAATACCACCTCTTCCAGTATTACGGCGACAGCGCGGCGGAAGAAGTCATCATTGCCATGGGTTCCGTCAGCGGCACCATTAAAGAAACCGTGGACGTGCTCAGAGCATCGGGCCGGAAGGTGGGTTTCGTGCAGGTGCACCTGTTCCGCCCCTTCTCCTGCGAACGCCTGCTTGCCGCCCTGCCCGGCACCGTGAAGCGCATCGCCGTGCTGGACCGATGCGCGGAAATGGGCTCTGCGGGAGAACCGCTCTACCTCGACGTGTGCGCCGCCCTCGTCAATTCCGGCCGTTCCTGTCTGGTGACGGGCGGGCGTTACGGCCTTTCCTCCAAGGACACCACCCCCTCGCAGATACGCGACGTGTTCGACAATCTCCGCCGCCCCGAGCCCATGAATCACTTCTCCATCGGCATCACCGACGATGTGACCATGCGTTCCCTGCCTGCCGGGGAGAACATGGACATGGAGGAAAACGACATCCTCATGAGCTGCAAGTTCTGGGGGCTGGGTTCCGACGGCACGGTGGGCGCGAACAAGAACACGGTGGAAATCATCAACGCCGCAACGCCTCTCTATGCCCAGGCCTATTTTGAATACGACGCCAAGAAGTCCTACGGCCTCACCCGTTCGCATCTGCGCATAGGCAGAGGCCCCGTGCGCGCCTCCCACGGGGTGCACAGGGCCGACCTTGTGGCCTGCCACTGTCAGAACTATGTGAACATGTACGACATGACCGCAGAACTCCGGGAGGGCGGCACCTTCCTGCTCAACTGCGCCTGGCGGAAGGAAGAGCTGGAAGAGCACCTGCCCGCCGCGCTGAAGAGAAGCCTTGCGGAAAAGAAGGCCCGGCTCTTTCTCATCGACGCCACGGCGCTGGCGCATGACCTCAGCCTCGGCCATCATGTGAACATCATCCTGCAGGCCGCCTTTTTCCGCCTTGCCGGTATCCTTCCCCTGGAGGAAGGCGCACGCCTCATGGAAGAAGCGGTGAAAAAGACCTATTTTTCCAAGGGCGAAGACGTGGTGGCCCGCAATGTGGCCGCCATACGCGCGGGCATGGAACATGTGTTTGAAGTTCCCGTGCCCGCCGCCTGGGCGCAGGCCCGGGGCGGAGAACAGCGGCGCTGCGGCGCTCCCGAGGCGGTGACGCGCCTGCTCGACCCCATCAACGCGCAGAAAGGCGACAGCCTCCCGGTGAGCGCCTTTCTGGGATATGAGGACGGCCGCATGGACATGGGCCTCACGGCCTGGGAAAAGCGCGACATTGCCGTGCGAGTGCCTGTATGGGACGCCACAAAGTGCGTGCAGTGCAATATGTGCTCCTTTGTCTGTCCCCATGCCGTCATCCGTCCCTCGCTTCTCACGCCGAAGGAGGCGGAAAACGCCCCCGCAGACCTTGCCGCCGTACCGGCAAAGGGCAGGGAGGCCGAAGGGCTTTTCTACACGCTGCAGATCAGCGTCATGGACTGCACCGGCTGCGGAAGCTGTGTGGAAAGCTGCCCCCGCAAGGGCGCGGCCCTTTCCATGACGGCCCGCGCGCAGGCGAAAAACAACACAGAGGCGTGGCAGTACGCCCTGGGCCTGCCGGAAAAGGCCGATGTCTTCGACCCCTTCAGCGTGAAGGGAAGCCAGTTCCGGCGGCCGCTTCTGGAATTTTCCGCCGCCTGTGCGGGCTGCGGCGAAACGCCCTACGCCAGACTTCTCACCCAGCTTTTCGGGCCGCGGGCCTACTGGGCCAACGCCACGGGCTGTTCCCAGGCCTGGGGCGCGGCCATGCCCGGCATTCCCTATGCCGTCGACAGCCGGGGCCGCGGACCGGCATGGTCCAATTCCCTGTTTGAAAACAACGCGGAATTCTGCCTCGGCATGTTCCTTTCCGACCGCATCCAGCGCGAAGCGGAAAAAACGCGCGTGCAGCGCCTGCTGGAAACCCTGCCGGAAGGGCCGGCCCGCACGGCGGCCCTGCACTGGCTGGACAGCTTCGACGATTTCGACGCCTCCGGCCGGGATTCCGATATTCTTAAAGAACAACTTGAACTTCTGCCCCCCTCGGAAGACGTGTCCGCCGTGCTCGACCATGCGGATCACCTTTCCAAGAAATGCTTCTGGATGTTCGGGGGCGACGGCTGGGCCTACGACATCGGTTTCGGGGGCCTCGACCATGTGCTTGCCACCGGGGAGGACATCAACGTTCTCGTGGTGGATACGGAAGTGTATTCCAACACCGGCGGGCAGGCCTCCAAAGCCACGCCCATGGGGGCCGTGGCCCAGTTCTCCTCGTCGGGCAAGCAGAGCGCCAAGAAGGATCTCGGGGCCATGTTCCTCCCCTACGGGAACATCTATATCGCGCAGGTGAACATGGGCGCCTCCCCCGCGCAGCTCATGACGGCCCTCCGGGAGGCTTCCGCCTACCGCGGCCCCTCCCTGGTCATTGCCTACGCCCCGTGCACGGCCCACGGCATACGCGCGGGCATGGCCCGCGTGCAGGAGGAAATGAAGCGCGCCACGGCCTCGGGCTACTGGCCGCTGTACCGCCGCCACCCGGAAAGGACGCCCTCCTTCATGCTGGACAGCGCGGCGCCCAGCCTCGACTATGAGGAATTCCTCAAGGGAGAGGTGCGCTATGAGGCTCTCGGCCGCACCTTCCCCGAAAGGGCCGAAAGCCTTGCGCGGGCTGCCCGGGAAAAGGCTCAGGAGCGCTTCCGCCTCTATGCCGCCCTGGCGCAGATGGGTGCGGAAAAGGAAAAATAAAAAAAAATTCCGAAAACCCAAAAAAAGTGCTTGCCAAGGGAGGGCAAATCTACTAAGAACATTCCTGCGCCGAAGTGGTGAAATTGGTAGACACGCTAGGTTCAGGGTCTAGTTCCCGTTCGGGAGTAAGAGTTCGAGTCTCTTCTTCGGCACCAGTAAAGAAGTAAAGCCCGGAAGATATGTATCTTCCGGGCTTTTCCTTTTTCCGGCACATAACGGAATGGTTTCCCTCTTTCCCCCGGGCCGCGTGCAATTGAATTTCGCACGACGCTATGTTAAGCTTGACGGGTAACAACGCTCCGCTCTCTCAGGTTGCCACAATGCGGAGGAAAGGAAGCATTTTCGTCTTATGGTAAAAACATGGAAACTTTCCATTCCTGAACTTACCGGCAGGGAAAGACGCCGTGCCTATGTCTACCTGCCTACCATGTACAAGGCACAGCCGCGCCGTCGTTTTCCTGTTCTGTACATGTTCGACGGGCACAACGTCTTTTTTGATTCCCACGCCACCCACGGCAAGAGCTGGGGGCTCGGGGAATACCTTGATTTCTTCGATGTGCCTCTCATCGTCGCCGCCGTGGAATGCAATCATCATCCCGACAACGGCCGCCTTTCCGAATACTCTCCCTTCGATTTCACCGATCCCGAATTCGGCTCCGTCACCGGGCGCGGCGAAATCACCATGAAATGGCTCACCCATACCTTCAAGCCGCTCATCGACAGGCGCTACCGCACCATTCCGTGGAGGGAATATACCTTTGTCGCAGGCAGTTCCATGGGCGGACTCATGAGCCTGTATGCCGTGACGAAGTACAACGAACTCTTCTCCCGCGCGGCCGCGCTTTCGCCCCACATCTGGGCCGACAAAGACCGCGTGCTCCAGCTCATCCGCACCACGCCCCTCACGCCCGACACCGTCATCTACATGGACTGGGGTTCGGAGGAATTCGGCGAACAGCAGCAGATGAAGCGCGACCTGCGCCGCCTGACGGATATTCTGCTCGACAAGGGCGTGCACCTCACCGCACGCGTGGTGCCGTGGGGGGAACACAGCGAAGCGAGCTGGGAAAAGCAGATTCCCTTTTTCCTGGACACCTTGATGTACGGCCTGGAAGGCTGAACCGAATACGGAGGAACACGATATGCAGACGCAGTATTTCAAGCAGTACAGCCCTTCTCTCGGTCGTGACATGGAATGCAAGGTCTACGGCCATGCCGGAAGACCGCTTCTGTTCGTTCCCTGTCAGGACGGGCGCTTCTTCTCCTTTGAAGACTTCCACATGTCCGACACCATGGCCCCGTGGATCGAAAGCGGCAGGCTCATGGTCGTGGCCATCGACACCATTGATCAGGAAACCTGGTCCAACAAGGGCGGCGACTCCTGGTGGCGCATCCGCAGGCACGAAGCGTGGATGAACTACATCTTCAACGAGGTCACGCCCTTCACCCAGCACATGGCCCGCACGGCCAACGGCTGGGAGGGCAATCCCGGCATCATCGCCTTCGGCTGCAGCCTGGGCGCCCTGCATGCGGCGAACCTGTACCTGCGCCGGCCCGATCTGTTCAACGGCCTTCTGGCGCTGTCGGGCATCTATTCGGCAAGCTACGGTTTCGACGACTACATGGACGAGGTCGTGTACCGCAATTCTCCGGTGGACTACATGACCAACATGCCCGCCGATCACCCCTATGTTTCCCTGTACAACAGCCAGCGCGCGGCCATCTGCGTGGGCCAGGGAGCATGGGAAATGCCGGAAACCACCCGCTACCTGAAGGAAGTGTTTGAACGCAAGGGCATACACCTCTGGGTGGACATCTGGGGCCACGACGTGAACCACGACTGGCCGTGGTGGTACCGCCAGGTGGAATACTTCATGCCCTGGCTGCTCGGGGAATAACGGAAAGCCTTTGAAAGAAGGCTTCGCGGGGGCCGCCCTTCCCCTCCCCGAAAAGGGCCTGTCGCAAAAGAGCGAACCGCCGGAAACAGTGTTGATATTATTGATAAAAAATAAATAAAAACAGCCTCAATAAATCAACATGCCAAAAAAGACAAGGCGGTATTGCCCATAAGGAGGAGAAGCCCCATGAAAAACTTCGTGTTCATCTCGCCGAATTTCCCCGTCAATTACTGGAAATTCTGCCATCACCTCAAGGCCGACGGCATCAACGTGCTCGGCATAGGCGATCAGCCCTATGCCCAGCTTCTGCCGGAGCTTCGCAGCAGCCTTCAGGAATACTACAAGGTGAGCAGCCTGGAAAACTACGATGAAGTCTACCGGGCCATGGGCTATTTCATACACAAGTACGGCCGCATCGACTGGCTGGAATCCAACAATGAATACTGGCTGGAGCGCGACGCCGCCCTCCGCACCGACTTCCACATCACGAGCGGTTTTCAGACGGAAGACATGCCGCGCATCCGCTACAAGTCGGGCATGAAGAAGTACTACCAGCAGGCGGGCATTGCCACGGCGCCCTACTGCCTGGTGAAGAACAGGGAAGAATGCCTGGAGTTCATCGCCAAAGTGGGCTGGCCCGTGGTGGTCAAGCCCGACAACGGCGTGGGCGCGTCGGACACGCGCAAGCTCGCCAGCGAGAAGGACCTCGATGACTTTCTCTTTCACAGGACTCCCGGCGTGCAGTACATCATGGAAGAATTCATCCATGCGGAGATCAACTCCTACGACGCCATCTACAATTCCAAGGGCGAACCCATCTTTGAAACGGGCAACGTGACGCCCTTCTCGCTCATGGACGTGGTGAACGACGCGGACAACGCCGTCTACTACCTGCTCAAGGAACTGCCGGAAGACACCCGCGCCGCAGGCCGCGCCACGGCAAAGAGCTTCGGTGTGAAAAGCCGTTTTGTGCACTTCGAGTTCTTCCGCCTCACGCAGGATCAGGAAGGGATGGGCAAAAAGGGCGAAATCGTGGCCCTTGAGGTGAACATGCGCCCCTGCGGCGGCTACAGCCCGGACATGATGAACTTTGCCTGCAGCACCGACGTGTACAAGATCTGGGCCGACATGATCGCCTTCGACCGCTCCACCCAGCCCGAGGGCGAACACTTCTACTGCGCCTTTGCCGGACGGCGCGACGGCAAGAAGTTCAAGCTCTCCCATGAAGAGATCATGGCGCGCTACGCCTCGCAGATGAAGATGGTGGGCCGCATTCCCTCGGCCCTGGCCGAGGCCATGGCCGATCAGATGTACATGGCCAACTTCTCCACCATGGAGGATATGAAGCGCTTCTACGCCGACGTGCTCGCCCCCGCAGAATAACCTTTCCGCACCATGCCGTGTCGTACAGGCGCTCCCCTGTGCGGCACGCGTATGCAGGGCATTCCGCATACGTCTTCCAGGGCGGAAGCAGGCAGAGAACGCCCCTTTCCTCAGAAAAGCGGCGTTTTTCCGCAGGGTGAGAGTTTCAGGCAAGAACAAGAGAGTATCCGCTCTGGACAAAAGGGCGGATATCCAAAAATATGGGGCATCTCCCCTCCGCAGAGGGGGGAGAAGGCACGCCTCTTCCGGGAACGGCGCGCCGCGCCTTTTTTCTTCCGGGCAGGCGCCGGGGCAGAACGCCCCTCCGGCCCGGCATGGACGGCGCAGGCTCCCCGGTAAGCTTCTGCGCAACCCTTCAGGGAGGGGAAACATGAAAAATATTCTCATCATTTCCGCAAGCCCGCGCCAGGGCGGCAATTCCGAACTTCTGTGCGAAGCGTTTCTGAAAGGCGCTCTCGAAGCCGGTCACAAGGGCGAAATCGTGCGTCTGCGCGAATACGACCTTCATCCCTGCCACGGCTGCGAGGCCTGCCAGACCACCCATGCCTGCGTGCAGAAAGACGACATGGCGCCCCTTCTGGACAAGCTTGTGGCCGCCGATGTGGTGGTCATGGCCACGCCCGTGTATTTCTACTCCATGAACGCGCAGATGAAGACCTTCATCGACAGAACGCTTCCGCGCTATACCGGCATTTCCGGCAAGGAATTCTACTTCATCGTGACGGCGGCCGACAGCAACCGCGCCGCGCTGGAACGCACCGTCGAAGGCTTCCGCGGCTTTACCGACTGCCTGGAGAAGCCGCAGGAAAAGGGTGTGCTTCTTGCCTCCGGCGTATGGAAAAAGGGCGACGTGGCGGGCGGCTCCGCCATGGAGCAGGCCTTTGCCATGGGCCGCAATGCCTGAAAATAAGCGCCCGGCGGCATGACCGACGGGCGCTCTTTCGTGCCGCCGTGCCGGAACCTGCCGCCTCTGTTAAACGCTTTTTCGTGATAAGAAAGGCCGCTTTCTCCGCCTGAAGGCAGCAGCCCCCCCCTGCCCGTCCTTTTCCCGGCAAAACCGGGCAGGCTTCCGGTTCTCCCTGTTCTGCCTGTTTCCGGGCCCCCGGTGACGGCACGGAACGCGCCCTGCATCCGGTACCCCGGCCCGAGGCACGTTTTTCCCGTGCCGCCTGCAAACCCTCAACCTGCGTGCCCACAGCCTATGCGACTTCTTCTGCCCTCCGTCATCGTGGCACTGTACTGCTTTTTCAGCCTTGTCCTCCCGCTGAGGGCGGGCTTTGTTCCCAAGGCTCTCCTGGGCCTCGCCCTCATGGCCGCCGGGCTCAAATATGTGTTCTATCAGGTGGTGGGCGGCGGCTTTTTCCGGCCGGTTCTGCCCGTTCCCGTCATGCTTGCGGCCGAAGCCCTGTATGCCTCCCTGCTGGTGCTCTTCTTCCTTGCGCTGATCAAGGATGCGGCCGGTCTCGGACTGCGTGCGGCCCGGCTCTTCGGGGCGCCGTGGCACCTGCCCTTCACTCCGGGCCTGCGCTGCGCCCTGCTGATGGTGCTGGCGCTGGGAAGCGGCATCTGGGGCACCTGGCAGGCCGTGCGCGTGCCCGACGTGCGCACGGTGGAAGTGGCCCTGCCGAAACTTCCAGCAGAACTTGAAGGTTTCACCCTTGTCCAGCTCAGCGATCTGCACATAGGCCCGGTGCAGAAGGCGGCGTGGCTCTCGGAAGTGGTGCGGAAGGTGAACGCCCTTTTCCCCGACGCCGTGGTCATCACCGGAGACATGATAGACGGCCTGCCCCGCGCCCTGAAAAAAGATCTGGCCCCTCTGGCCGATCTTCGGGCGAAATACGGAGTGTTCGGCGTCACGGGCAACCACGAATACTACTACGACGCGCGCGGCTGGATACGGGAACTGACCGCCCTCGGTGTGGACATGCTGAACAACGAGCACCGTGTGCTCGGCGGCGGACTTGTGCTCGGCGGCGTGCCCGACAATACCGCCGCCCGCTTCGGCGGCCGGGGCACGGATGTGAAGGCCGCCTTTGCCGGAGCGCCGGAAGGGCCGCGCGTGCTTCTTGCCCACAAGCCCAACGACAAGGGCATTCCCGCTCCGGACGTGGATCTTCAGCTTTCCGGCCATACCCACGGCGGCCTTCTCTTCTTCCTCGCTCCGCTCATCGGCCACTACAACGGCGGCTATGTCCGCGGGCTTTACACCACCCCGCAGGGACATCTGCTCTACGTCAGTCCGGGCACGGGCCTGTGGAACGGATTCTCCTGCCGCCTGGGCGTGCCTTCGGAAATCACGCGCTTCGTGTTCCGGGCCCCAAAGGGGTAAGCGCCCGACTCCACAGGCACCGGCCGCGGCAAAAGCCTTTGCGGACATCCCCCCTGTACCGCAGAATGCCGTCGAATACCCACGGCACAAACATACGCTCCGCGAAGCGCCCGGCCCTTTCAGGCAGGGAGAGGAAAAGGCGTCCCGCACTTCTTGACAGGCCGCCCCAGCTCCCGCAGGCGCGAAAGGCGGCTCCCCCGTTCAGAACCTGCGCTTCTCCTGCGAACCATCTTTGCAGCAACGTCACTGCCGGAAAACACCATTTCCCATCCCCAAGACGTCTGCCTTCAGCGTGTTACCGCAACGGGCGTCTTCCCGCACGGTCGTAACGTCGGCAGGCCCTCTCCTTTCCGCCGCAAGGGCCAGGGGGAGTAGTTCCCCGACTGCCCTCTGAAATCCCGCGTTTTCTCCTCCTGGCGGACGCCGAAGTCTTCCCGGCGGCCCGGCCGCTGATCAGACTTTCGCCCTTTTTCTGCCTCTGCCCGCGCTCTTCCCTCCTCCCGCGTCCCCTATCCTGCCGGTCATGCCCTCCACAGGATGAAAAAAGTTCCGCGCCTCCGATACTGCCCCAGCCTTTTCCGGAAAGAACACGTTCAGCCAGTCTCCGTTGCCCGCCGTGCCCTCCCGGGTTCTCCCCATCTCCGGGATACCCGGCATGCGGCTCTGCCTGTCGCACTTCAGAAAAATTAATATTCCTCGTGCGCCTCTTTCATTCAAAAATATAACAAGCTATACTGAAATACACTATATCTCGCCAACCGCAGGACACTTCCATGACTATGCAGGAACGGGCTCTCCAGTATCTTCAAAAGGCTCTGAACTCTCCGCGGGCTTCTTTTCACGAACAGCAGTGGGAAAGCATTGAACACCTTCTGAACAACAGAAAGCTTCTTGTTGTGGAACGCACAGGCTGGGGAAAAAGCATGGTGTATTTCCTTGCCACCAGGCTTATGCGTGATAACGGCAAAGGGCCCACTCTGCTGATTTCTCCCCTGCTTTCTTTAATGCGAAACCAGATGGACGCCGCAGGCAGGCTGCATCTGTGTGCTCGCAGCATCAACAGTACCAATGCTCCTCGGGAATTTTCTGATATTGAAAGAGAACTGGAGGAAAATTCCATTGACGTTTTACTTATCTCACCCGAACGACTGGCAAACGAAGATTTCAGAAAGCGCATACTTCCCAAGCTTACCCATAACATCGGTCTTCTTGTCATTGACGAGGCTCATTGCATTTCCGACTGGGGGCATGACTTTCGCCCTGACTACCGTCGTATTATCAGAATATTGCAGATGCTTCCTCCCAATATTCCCGTTCTTGCGACAACCGCAACAGCTAACAACAGAGTAATGACCGATATCCGCTCCCAGTTGGGGCAGGAACTTGTCATCCTGCGCGGTTCGCTGGTACGCAGCAGCCTCCGCCTTCAGAACATCTTTCTGTCCGGCGTTTCCGCCCGACTGGCGTGGCTGGCACAAACCATTCCCAGACTGGAGGGAAGCGGCATTGTCTATACTCTGACCGTAAGAGATGCCGTCAAGGTATCTCAATGGCTTCAGCAAAACGGCATCAACGCCAAAGCCTACTACAGTTCCCTCAAAAGTGACGAAGACAATGCCGTCAGGGAAACGCTGGAAAAACAGCTTATAAAAAACGAAATTAAAGTGCTTGTCGCCACGGTTGCCCTCGGAATGGGTTTCGATAAACCGGATCTCGGCTTCGTCATCCACTTCCAGCGCCCCGCCTCCGTGGTACACTATTACCAGCAGGTAGGACGCGCAGGGCGTGCCATTCCCAACGCCCACGGCGTTCTTCTCTGCGGAGAAGAAGACGAAAAAATCACCGACTATTTCATACAAAGCGCCTTTCCGGCTCAAAAGCATATCGAACTGCTGCTGAACCTTCTGAACGACGAAGAGGACGGACTGACCAAAAATCAAATACTTGCACGAATCAATATAACAAAATCCCAGTTAGAAAAAACCATCAAATTTCTTACGATAGAATATCCGTCTCCCCTTTCGCAGGAAAATAAGAAATACTATGCCAATCAGTATACCTCGGGCTATAAGGTCCGGTGGGAAACCGTCGAGGCCATTACAGAGCTCAGGAAGGCTGAACAGCGCCAGATGAACGACTACATCGCCTATCCCCAATGTCTGATGAATTTCCTGCAGGACGCTCTCAATGACACTATAGTACGTCCCTGCGGAAAATGCCGGAACTGCAATCCATCTCTCGCTCTGCCTGCAACGTATGACCGGGGACTGGAAAAGGCTGCCAGAAACTTTCTGTTTCATAACTATCAGAAAATCCCGCCTAAACTGTTCTGGATCATCCATGAACAAAAAAAAGCCATTCCCGAGCAGTATCGTTCTGAAGAAGGCCGGGCTCTTTGCGCGTGGAGAGACGGCGGATGGGGAGACGTCATTGCCCGCGACAAATACGAAAGGGGATTCTTTTCCGAACCCGTCGTTCATGCCTTTGCAAAAATGATACGGGAATGGTCCCCCTCTCCCATGCCGGAATGGGTGACCTGCATCCCCTCGTTGCGACACCCGGTTCTTGTGCCTGATTTTGCGCGGCGCGTTGCTTTTAAATTGAATCTCCCCTTCAAGCCCTGTATCCTCCAGACATGTGAAAACAAACCGCAGAAAAGTATGGAAAACGAAATACAGCAGATTAATAATCTGAGGGAAATATATAAAATTTCTGCACCATGCTCCGGCGCATGCCTGCTGCTGGATGATATTGTCAACTCCGGCTGGACGCTGACCGCCGTCTCTGCCCTGCTGCGGAGGCACGGATGTTCCCACGTTTTTCCCGCCGCTCTGGCACTCAATACGTTAAGGATCGACTGATGAATACCCTCTCCGACGATGCAAAAGCCATCCTGCTCTTATGCGCTCCTCTGGAAAGAGAGACGCCATACAGGCCCCTGACCGATACGCAATATCACCATCTTGCCGTCTGGCTTCACCGGAACGGCCGCTCTCCCCGCGATCTTTTCTCTATGGAGCCGGAGGCTGTTGCAGCATATATGGAGCCGGAGCGCTTTTCCTATCTGCTCGGCAGGGGTGTTCAACTGGGGCTTGCCATGGAGCGCTGGGCCGGGCAGGGAATCTGGTTTCTTTGCAGAAGCGACAACGAATATCCGCGTCGGTATAAGCTGCTGGCAAAAGATGCTCCGGCCATACTCTTCGGCACGGGAAACAAGGTCTTTCTGAATCATGGAGGCCTTGCCGTGGTCGGCTCCCGCAATATCGACCAGACAGGAGCCTTTTTTGCCGAATCCGTTGCTCTCCGATGTGCCCGGGAGCACATCACCGTCATATCCGGGGGGGCAAAAGGTACCGACAGCATTTCCATGAACGCAGCATTAAAAGCTCACGGCCACGTCATCGGGGTGCTTGCCGACCAGCTTCACAAGGCAAGTCTGAAAAAAGATTACCGGGATGCTCTTGCCGACGGCAATCTGCTGCTGCTGTCCCCCTATGCTCCCGATACCCCATGGAGGGCATGGCAGGCCATGCAGCGCAACAAGCTCATCTATGCCCTTGCCGATTATGCGCTTGTCGTCAGTTCCGGCATAGGGGAAAAAAGCGGCACCTGGGCGGGGGCAACGGAAGAACTGAAAAGAAAAGGTACCGTTTTTGTTCGTATGGACAACACTGTTCCCGAAGGAAACAAAGACCTCATCAATAAAGGCGCAATCCCCTGGCCTGCGCTGGAGGAAACGGAGCGCCTCACGGAAAAACTGCCGGAAGCCGTTGCTTCCGGAGGAGAAAAGCATATACCGCAGATAAGGCAGGGTTCCCTGCTCGACATGGGAGATGCTCTTCAAAAGGGACCTGCGGAACATTCTCCTGCAGAGGCCGCCCCCTGTGAACAGACGGCCTATGACCTGTGCCTGCCCCTTATCCTAAAAAAAATGGGCCGGGCTTCCTTCTCGAAAGAGGAGTTGACGCACCTTGCAGAAGAACTCGGTCTCCTGCCGAAACAGCTCGAAACCTGGTTGAACCGTGCTGTAAAAGAAAAAGCCGTGGTCAAACATTGCAGACCGGTCAGATATACCGCTGCCTCCCCCCTCATGGCGGAGCAGAACCGGCAGGAATAACCCATGGCACAGAGGTATGCCTCACCGGCTGTCCCGGTTCCGCTCCCGCCGATATCCTGTGAACACCTTCCTGTTTCAGGGGCAGGCCGGGAAACACCGATGTGCTCCGACCGCATGATTCCGCTTTCCAGAACTGCCCTGCAGCTCAGGGAAAATCCTCCCGTGAGAGTTCCCTGCAATATCCGCGGTTCCCTTGCACCGCCGTCAGCACCGAGGATCCGCAACACGGAAAAAGCCCGCTGTCCGCTCCCCGTACTTCTCCGCGGTCTCAGGCGTCATGGGACTCTGTGCGTCTGCAAAGCCCTCTCACCCACCGCGCCGACCTCCGCTTCTGCCCCCGGCATTGCTCTTACCGGCGGACATACGGCAACTTCCCTGCCGAATGAGATATCCGGTCATGTTTGCCTTATCCCACGAAGCCGGAACGCCTGCCCTTAACTATCGTTTTTCCCCGCCGAAATCCTCCCCTGTCATCCTTCAGCAAACGGCATCCCCTTTTCTCCTGCCATGGACTTTTGCGATGCTTGAAGGCTCAGTTGCCGGACCGCACCCCATTCTCAGCACATCAAAAAACTTTTTCTCTCTTACTCAAGACCCTGGATTTTCTGAATCAGCAAGGCTGTTTTTCTTTTAACCACAAAAGCCCGCCGCGCAGAGAATGCGGACGGGCTTTTGTGCGGGAACGGAGCGTGTCCGGGTTACATTTCCATCACGGCCGTACCGCGCCGCACCTCAAGCACATGCTCTATGGTGCGCAGCTTGTCTATGGTCTGATAAAGATGCACGGCATCGCGCACTTCCACGGTGAAATCCATCTGGGAACGGCCGTCCACGGTGGACTTGATCTGAAGGGCGTTGATGTTCACATCCTGCTGCACGAACACAAGGCTGATCTTGGCCAGCAGGCCCTTTTCGTTGAGGCCCATGATGGAAATTTCGGCCGGGAAGGGCTTGCTCTCCTCGTTGTTCCAGTTCACGGAAATGAGGCGTTCCGATTCCAGGTTCTGCACATGGGGGCAGTTTGCCGTATGCACGATGACGCCGCGGCCGCGGCTGATGAAGCCCACCACCTGATCGCCGGGCACGGGCTTGCAGCACTTGGCAAAGTGAATGAGCGTGTCCTCTATGCCCTTGATGGTGATGCCGTCCACGGGCTTCTTGGGCGTGCCGTCGGGCTTGGGTGCGGGCGCGGGTTCCTCCAGCGCCGTCTCCTGCCGGGGGTTCAGGATGGAAATGAGCTTCTGGAGCACCTTCCGCGGCGTAAGCCGCCCCGTGCCCACGGAGGCGAACAGATCGTCCAGGGCATTCAGGGAAAATTCCGGCACCACAATCTGCAGTCTGCCGTCCTTGGCCGCCTTGGTGACGTTGAAGTCCATCTTGCGGCCCTCTTTTTCCAGAAGTTCCTTGCCGAGGGCCACGGCGGCCATGCGCTCTTCCGTGCGCAGATAATGCTGAATGCGGCTTCTGGCCTTGGCCGTCTTGACGATTTTCAGCCAGTCGCGGTGAGGATGGCGGTTCTTGTCGGTGATGATCTCCACCATGTCGCCGTTTTTAAGCGGCGTGGCGAAGGGT
>NZ_CALUWY010000013.1 GCF_944324615.1 uncultured Mailhella sp. | reverse complement strand
AGTGAGAATGGATGAAAGTATAATTTTATAGACTGTTAATCACTAGGTTGGCGGTTCAAGTCCGTCTCGGGGAGCCATTTATGGCTCTGAAGAAGAATCCCAAAGTCCAATAAGGCTTTGGGATTCTTTGTTTTAAGCTTTTTTCAGCGTCCAGCGGAATCCAAGGGCGTGCATTTGCATCCAATTTTTTTGTGGGTATATCTGTGGGTATGAATGTGCTATGCATATTCCGATACCCACAGGTTAACCGGTTAGAAAATAAAGCTTTTTCAGTCCATGTGGGTATCTTCCAATCCAATAAGATCCAAGGAGTACCTACATGCCTCTGACAGAAACCCAGATCCGCAATCTAAAACCCGCCTCCACGCCGAAAAAGCACTTCGACGGCGAAGGTCTTTTCCTCTACGTCACCCCGGCCGGAAGCAAGCTCTGGCGCATGGCCTACCGTTTCGAGGGCAGGGAAAAGCTCCTCAGCTTCGGCAAATATCCCACCGTTTCCCTGAGGGATGCCCGCGCCCGCCGCGATGAGGCAAAATCCCTGCTCGACAAGGGCGCAGACCCTTCGGCGGTCAAGAAACAGCAGAAGCAGGAACGCGAGGCTGTGACCCGCGACACCTTCGAGCTCTTCGCCCGCGAGTGGCACAAAGTCCGCACGGCCGCCTATTCCGAGGCCTACGGCAAGGCCATCCTCTATCGGCTGGAAACGTATGTGTTCCCGGTCATCGGCAAGACGCCCGTGACGCGCCTCGCGCCCATGGACATACTTGGCGTGGTCAAGCCGCTGGACGACAAGGGCCATCACGAGACCGCCAGCCGTATTCTCCAGATCATCGGGCAGATTTTCCGCTACGCGATCATTCTCGGCAAGGTGAAGCAGAACCCCGTGAGCGAACTTCGCGGTGCGCTGAAACCTCACAAGGTGGTGCATCGGGCGTCCGTGACTTCGCCGCCGAAAGTCGGCCAGCTTCTGCGCGACATCGACCGCTACGAGGGCTATTTCCCCCTAGTCTGTGCGTTGAAGCTCGCCCCGCTGGTATTCACTCGCCACACCGAACTGCGTGCCGCCGAATGGAAGGAGTTTGACTTCTCGAAGTCTGAATGGCGTATCCCCGCCGAACGCATGAAGATGCGCACGGCCCACATCGTCCCGCTGTCCCGACAAGCTGTGGCGATTCTGGAAGAATTGCGGCTCTACTCCGGCGAAGGCAAATACCTCTTCCCCTCGATTCGCACCGACGTGCGCCCCATCTCCGAAGTGACCATGCTCAATGCCCTGCGCCGCATGGGCTACGAGAAGGATGAAATGAGCGTGCACGGCTTCCGCTCGCTGGCATCCACGCTCCTTAACGAACGTGGATACAACCGCGACTGGATAGAACGCCAGCTTGCGCACTCGGAACGGAACGGCGTTCGGGCGGCCTACAACTACGCGGAATATCTACCCGAACGCCGCTGCATGATGCAGGAATGGGCCGACTACCTCGACGAACTCAAGAACGCCGCCTGACACGGAGGGACGACAAATGAACAATACCGCTGACGAAACGAGAATCTACGCTCCTGCAGAGATTCCCTCCTATGAGACCGAAGGCTATCCCCAACTCTCTATCGCCGATAACGGCTGGACGGACGAAGAACGGAACGCCATGCTCCAACACGGCTACGACAGCATGGATATGCTGAGAGCGTGGCTCGGCTAAGCCCCCATCCTCTTACCCTAAATAATGGGCGGACTTCCCGAAGCTGAATTATGGCCTCTGGAAGTCCGCGTTTTTTTCTTATCGCTTCCTCGTGAAGCATCAAAAAATCCCCCTTACAAATTCCCCTTCTGATACTGGACAAGTGTGAACCAGTTCTTATTTCTATGAGGGGGTAGGGGGAGTATTAATATTAACTTCTTAATATTAATGAGTAGCCAGATTTTGACTGGGAGCAGTCAGATTTTGGCTACCTGTAGTCAGAATCTGGCTCCCCGCGCTTCTTCTCTTCTTCGCCCCTTCTTTCTCTCGCGGCACTTCCCGCCGCGCTCTTTTTCTCCCGACACATTCCCTTTCTTTTCATTCCTCTCTAACAAAAGGAGGCTCTATAGACATGCCCGAAAACGTCCACATTCCCCTTGGCAAAGTCCAGGCCGCGTACGGCCTGACTGACGACGAACTCTACGACCTGATCCAGAAGCTATGGGAGCGCAAGCAGCTCTTCTATAAAGAACTCTGGGCAGAAACCTACGAAAAGTACTGGCACTTCGCCGCCACTGGATCTCTGCCGTCCACGCAGGAAAAACTTTCCGAGCTTCCCGAGCCCGACAGCCGTCACCAGTCCAACTTTTATCCCATATTCTACGGCACGCAGATGGTGCGCTACCTCATGCAGCTCATCAAACTTGTTTCCTACAAGCCGTTCCGGCTAGGACTGGATTACCTCTTCGATACGGCCTTCGAGGATGGTCACAGCGTTGCCGCAGAAGAGCGCGACATCCTCTATAAATATTTCGAGTTCACGGAGCTTGACCGTAAGCCTCCCCGAAAAGATTATTACAGGCATTTCAAGGCCGGCCAACCCTATCTCGTAAGTTTTATTTCCAGAAATATGACGGGAACGCTGATGGCCGACCGTGACGCGGTCATCGAGTTTCTTGGCGACTATCCGTTGAAGCGCGAGGTCAAGGGGCTAACGCACCGCGTGGTGAACTCCATTCTGGACAGACTCGTCACGTCTGCCGCTAACATTCAGCTTGAAATCCAGCCCGAAATTCCCGTTGAAGCCTCCGTCTCGTCCTTGCCCTCTGCCGAAAACATCGTTGTTCCGTCTTCACTCTGGATGGGCAAAGCTCCGGCCTCCGTGCGCGATGCCATGAAGGAAGACTTCGACGAGTGCGTCACTGCCCACGTTCTCCTGAACTGGTGCAAGCTTGGCAAAACTCAGGTCGGCAGGTTGCTCTCCCCGAAGGAGTTCGGTGACGACAAATCCTATCGCAATCACGTGGATAAACTATTGCTTCGCGCCGCCCGCCTGAGCATCCGTCAGGAGTGATTCCCGTTATCTTCCCGGTTTTCCACAAAATTCCCGGAAAATTCCCGATTTCTTCCCGAACATTTCCCGCCGTTTTTCCTAACCTCCGAGGTGCTAAATCCACCAAGGAGGTTTTTCCTTATGCAAAAAACAATAGCACTTCCCGCAGTCGGCTATGTCCGCCTGCCCCAGCTCCTCAAGATCTTCCCCATCAGCAAGAGCGCATGGTGGGAGGGCTGCCGAAGCGGCGTCTTTCCCAAGCCCGTGAAGCTCGGGCCGCGCACGTCAGCGTGGCGCGTGGGGGACATCCGTGCCCTCATGGAGCGCATCAACACGGCGAGCATCGCCTATGACTAGGGAGCCGCTATGTCGTACCTCGTCCTTCATATGGATAAGTTCAAGCGCGAGTCGCTGCGCGGCATCCAGAGCCACAACAGGCGCGAGCGGAGAAGCCGTTCCAATCCCGACATCCGGCACGAGAAGAGCCACGAAAACTACGACCTGCACCAGCCGGAACTGCGCGACTACGCCCGCGCGGTGCAGGCCAGAATCGAGGCACTCAACCTGCCCAAGGCCGTGCGCAAAGACGCCGTTGTGCTCTGCGGCCTGATTGTCACCTCCGACCTGCCTTTCTTTGCCCGCCTGCCACCAGAGGAACAGCGGCGATTCTTCGAGGAGAGCCGCGACTTTCTCACCCGTTTCGTGGGGCGTGAGAATGTCATTTCGGCCATGATCCACATGGACGAAAAAACGCCGCACATGCACTTCCTGCACGTCCCGGTGACGCCGGACGGTCGGCTCAACGCCAACGCCATCTACACGCGGGAAAGCCTGCGCCGCCTGCAAAGTGAGCTACCCGCACATCTCCAATCCTGCGGTTTCCGTATTGAGCGCGGCGTAGAGCAGGTTCCCGGCGCGCGGCGCATCCACCTGAACACCCGCGAGTTCAAGCAGGAAAAGGAAGAGCGCGAGCGCATCGCCGCCGATAACGTGAAAGTCCTGCGCCATGCGCTCGATACGCTCTACGCCGCGAACGAACTCGAAGAGCATCTCAAGGGCAAGATCAAGGACTACGAGAAGCAGGCCCGCGTGGCCGAGCGTTATCTCAGCCGCAACGAAGAACTGCCCGAAGCCACGCTCTTCAACTTCAAGACTGTGCTGGCTCAGGCGCGGCGCGTCATTGAGGAGCAGAAAAAGGCTCTAGCCGAAAAGGCCATTCTGGAGGGACGGAAGGAAATCGTTGATGGACTTCTTGCCGAGCGAAATCGCGAACTGAAAGAACAGGCCCGTAGGATCGACCGCCTCCTCCGAGAACTTGAGGAAGTCAAAGCACAAAAGAGAAAAGCCGAAGGGGAGGCTCATGCGCTCAAAGAGTTCATTGCCCAACCGGACGAAAAGCCGCGCTTTGAGAGGTTCCTCGCTGACAAGCAGGAAGAGGAACTCCGTGCCGAAATGGAGCGGCAACCCTGCCTCACCACACGCAAATCTACGCCTGCCCACGAAGACGATGGGCCTTCCTTCTCTTTTCACTAATCGGCACTCCCCAAACCTTGGCCCAAGGCCCAAGATATAGCCCACTATGCTTTGCAGGAGCAAAGCGTGGGCGACCGTCCCGCTCGACCGGGAATCGGTGAACCTCTAACCCGACGCAATGCATACGTCGAAAGGATGAATCTATGATCAAAACCAATACTGAGACTGTCCGCAAGATCATAGCGGAATTTCCCAACCTTCAGCACGAGAAAAAGACGCTGGAAGGCAACCACGAAATGACGTTCCGCGAGGCTATCCGTGCCCTTTATCCGACACTTCGAGACATGAAAAAGCGCGGCTTCACCACCAGAGAAATCGCTGAAAAGCTGAAGGAGTACAGAGTGTATATCGAACTCTCCACGCTCTCCAAGTATATGCACGATATGGCGCAGGAGACGTCCCAGAAGAGCAAGGCCAGCTCCACGCGCCGCGTAAGGAAGCCTGCCTCCCAGCCTACCAGCTCCGCAAAAGCCTATGCTCCCGCCACGCCCAGCGAGACCGAATAACCGTGCCGACGCACTGCCACCGCAAGGAGCCCGCCTATGGAGAAGGTTTATGGATACGTCCGCGTATCCAGTACCGATCAGCACGAGGACCGCCAGCTCATCGCCATGGCGGAACGCGGCATACCGCAAAGCCGCGTCTATATAGATAAGCAGTCCGGCAAGGACTTCGACCGTCCGCGCTACCGGGCATTGATGAAAAAACTGCGCCCCGGCGACCAGCTCTGCATTACGAGCATAGACAGGCTGGGGCGCAACTACGAAGAAATTCAGGAACAGTGGCGCATCCTGACGCGCGAAAAGAAGGTGGACATTCTGGTCTTCGATATGCCTCTTCTCGACACGCACCGTGACAAAGATCTGGTCGGTACGCTGATTGCCGACCTTGTTCTTCAACTGCTGTCCTTCGTAGCCCAGAAGGAACGCGAGAACATACGCCAGCGGCAGGCCGAAGGCATAGCGGCGGCAAAGGCTCGCGGTGTCCGCTTCGGACGCGAAGCCCGCCCTCTGCCTGAGAACTTCAGCCGCATGGTTTCGCTATGGAACGAAGGAAAGATTTCCGGAACTCAGGCCGCGAAAAATTGTGGGATTCCGCTCTCCACGTTCCGCTACCATGCAAAGAGAAGAAAATCGGATGAAAAGGAGAATTGTTAAAGATTTCTGTAGCTAAGTGTACTTTCTTGCAAAGGGAAAATTGGGAGGATGCTGGCAGGCCAGTCAGAAGAGGCGGAGTTGTAACTTTGCTAGATTTATGGCAAAAATGGAGTGCTCAATTTTGCGCTCACGGCTTGCAAGAAAGTACACCTTTTTGCAAGGCCGGCGGGCGTATTCCCAAGGGATAACGGCATGGTCAGCAGAGATAAGTCGTTGGAAACATACAGGAAGGAAACCTCCATCCCCGATCGGAGGTTCCATGGCAAAGCTTGAAGAACTCACCGTCGGCAGCAGTGTTCTCGGCATCGCACCGCAGGAAGCCGTAACTATCGTGGCGGCCCAGTGGTACGGCAACGCCGTTCTGGACATCACCTATAAGGACAGCCGGGGCACGCCGGGCACTCGCCTTCTCTATCGGGAAGACGAGCCCTCGCTCACGCTCCAGAAGGCCGAACTGCCGTGGAGCTTCGATGCCGACGGCGCACAGCTCCGCCTTGCGTCCGAGGCGTGGCGCATCCACTACGCCCACCTCTTCGACCCGTACCTCGCCGTCCACACATCCGATGTCGAGCCGCTCCCGCATCAGATTTCCGCTGTCTATCAGGAACTTCTGGGCCGCCTGCCCCTGCGCTACATCCTTGCGGATGACCCCGGTGCGGGCAAAACCATCATGACCGGCCTGTTCATCAAGGAACTTATCGCTCGCGGCGATCTGAAGCGTTGCCTCATCGTAAGCCCCGGTTCGCTGGCCGAGCAGTGGCAGGACGAGCTTTTCCGCAAGTTCCACCTGCGCTTCGAGATACTCAATAACGAGCGCATCGAAGCCGCCGCTTCCGGCAACGTGTTTCAGGAAGCGGGCTTCGCCATTGCGCGGCTCGACAAGCTGGCCCGCAACGAGAACCTGCTCGACAAGCTCCGCGTCACCGACTGGGACCTGATAGTCTGCGACGAAGCCCACAAGATGTCCGCCACGGTCTGGGGCGGCGACGTGAAAATGACGCGCCGCTACCAGCTCGGCCGCCTGCTTTCCAGCATCACGCGGCACTTCCTCCTGCTCACCGCTACGCCGCACAACGGCAAGGAAGAAGATTTCCAGCTCTTCCTCGCGCTCGTGGATCAGGATCGCTTCGGCGGTGCCTCCCGCACCGGCGCACAGTCCGTCAACGTGTCGGATGTCATGCGCCGCCTGGTGAAGGAAGAACTCCTGAAGTTCGACGGCTCTAAACTCTTCCCCGACCGCCACGCCGCCACGGTGGACTACAGCCTCTCGCCGCAGGAAGCCGAACTCTACAAGGCCGTGACCGAGTACGTGGAGAACGAATTCAACCGCGCGGACAAGCTGAACAACGAACGCCGCACTACCGTGGGCTTCGCGCTCACCATTCTCCAGCGCCGCCTCGCGTCCTCGCCGGAAGCCATTTTCCAGTCACTGCGCCGCCGCAAGGAACGCCTTGAACGCCGCCTTGAAGAAGAACGACTCGGCCAGCGCGCCCAGATGTGGGAGCGAGACCACGCCCTCCTCGACCTTGCCGACGCGGAGTTCGATGACGACGACCTGCCCTCCTCCGAGCTGGAAGAAGCCGAAGAGCAGGTGGCCGACCGCGCCAGTGCCGCGTCCACCATCGCGGAACTGGAAGCGGAAATCGCCACGCTCAAGGTGCTGGAAGCTATGGCAGCCCGCGTGCGCGCCAGCGGCAAAGACCGCAAATGGGAAGAACTCTCCGGCCTGCTTCAGGACGAAGAGTGCATGTTCGATTCGGACGGCTTACGCGAAAAGCTCATCATCTTCACGGAACACCGCGACACGCTCCGCTACCTCACCGGCAAGATTCGCTCGCTCCTCGGCAGTGAGGAAGCCGTGGTGGTCATCGACGGCGGAATGCTCCGCGACGAGCGCCGCAAGGTGGAAGAACGCTTCAAGCAGGACAAGGACGTGCGCATCCTCATCGCTACGGACGCCGCAGGCGAAGGTCTCAACCTCCAGCGGGCACACCTTATGGTGAATTATGATTTACCTTGGAATCCCAACAGGTTAGAGCAACGCTTCGGCCGAATCCACCGCATAGGCCAGACCAAGGACTGCTGGCTCTGGAACCTCGTTGCCGCCGAGACCCGCGAAGGCAAAGTCTTCAAAAAGCTCTTTGAAAAGCTGGAGCAGGAGAAGCAGGCGCTGGGCGGCAAGGTCTTCGACATACTCGGCAAGGTCACGTTCAACAACCGCCCCCTGCGCGAACTGCTCATCGAAGCCGTGCGCCACGGCAGTGACCCCGCCGTGCAGACCCGCCTCGATGCCGACATGGACTCTGCCTTCGACCGCGAGGCCATACGCAAGCTGGTGCAGGATCACGCGCTCACGCAGAACGTGATGGACGCCGAAACCGTGGCCGTCATCCGCGAGAACATGGAGCGCATGGAAGCCCGCCGCCTCCAGCCGCATTTCATCGAAGCTTTTTTCAAGGAGGCGTTCCGCGAACTGGGCGGCCGCATGTCCCCGCGCGAGAAGGGCCGCTGGGAAATCACCTTCGTTCCCCACGCCGTGCGGAGCCGCGATATGCAGGTGGGCAACGGCGAGCCCGTGCTCACCCGCTACGAGCGCATCTGCTTCGACAAGGCTTACCGCAACATTCAGGGCGCTGTGCCTGCCGCGTTCATCTGCCCCGGGCATCCCCTGCTCGAAGCCGTGCTCGATGTGATGCGCGAACGCTCCGGCGACCTTCTGAAGCGCGGGGCCGTGCTGGTGGACGAGAACGACAGTGGCGAATCCGCGCGCCTGCTCTTCTACATCGAGCACACCATTCAGGACGGCACGCTCCTTGCCGATGGGAGCCGCCGCGTCATCTCGCGCAACATCCATTTTGTGGAAATCAGCGAAGACGGCACGGCCTCCAACGCAGGCTATGCGCCGTACCTCGATTATCGCCCCGCCTCTGGCGAAGAGCGGCAGGCCGCGCTCGAACACGCCAGCGGCAAGGCTTGGCTTGCGGGCGGCGTGGAAAGCCTCGCCCTCGGCCACGCCGTGACGCGGCTCATCCCCGGCCACCTGAACGAGGTTCGCACCCGCAAGGAACGGCTCATCGACAAGACCGAGAAGGCCGTCAAGGAACGCCTCACCACCGAGATACAATACTGGGACTACCGCGCCGCCGACCTCAAGCTCAAGGAGAACGCGGGCAAGCGCAACTCCCAGCTCAATTCCCAGATGGCGGAACGCCGCGCCGAAGAGCTGGCCGCCCGCCTCAAGCGCCGCATGGACGAGCTGGCCGCCGAACGCACCATCTCGGCCCTGCCGCCGGTCATCATCGGCGGGGCGCTCATCATTCCCGGCGGACTGATGGCGAAGCTCACGGGCCGCGCCACACCGGAATTCTGCGCCGACGCCCGCGCCCGCAAAACCATAGAAATGGCGGCCATGCAGGCGGTGATGGAAGCCGAACGCGCGCAGGGCTTCCTGCCCCGCGACGTGAGCGCGGAAAAATGCGGCTACGACATCGAAAGCTCCGTGCCGGACGCCCTCGCCAAAGGCGTGCCCAGCCTGCGTTTCATCGAGGTGAAGGGCCGCGCCGCCGGGGCGACCAACGTCATCGTTTCACGCAACGAGATCCTTACCGCACTGAACCAGCCAGAGCAGTTCATCCTTGCCCTTGTGGAAGTGGACGGCCCGCGCACCCGCACGACCTACCTGAAACGGCCCTTTGTGAATTCGCCGGACTTCAGCTCGGAAGGCAGTATTTTCAACCTTTCCGCGCTGATGAGCAATGCGGAAATCATCTACGAAGGGTAAGCCATGAGCCAGATAAAGAAACTCATCGAAGTCGCACTTCCGCTGGAAGCGATAAATGACGCATCTGCTTATGAAAAAATGCCTGGCATTGGCCCACATCCTCGCGGCATTCATCACTGGTGGGCCCGCCGTCCGCTGGCCGCCGCCCGCGCTGTTATCTGGTCTTCTCTGGTGGACGATCCTTCCTCTCACCCTGAACTTTTCCCCACGGAACAGGAGCAGGAAAAAGAACGACAGCGTTTGCACTCCCTCCTGGCGCGTCTTTCAAACTGGAAAAATGTCAATGACGAGGAATTGATGGACGAGGCTCGCGCCGAAATAAAGAAGTACATGGGCGAAGAGCCGCTGGTGTTCCTCGACCCCTTCGCGGGTGGCGGTGCAATCCCGCTGGAAGCCCAGAGGCTGGGGCTTGAAGCTCATGCCCACGACCTGAACCCCGTGGCCGTGATGATAAACAAGGCCATGATTGAGATCCCCCCTCGCTTTGCCGGGCAGGCTCCCGTGAACCCCGAAGCCCGCGCCAAGCTGGGGCAGGATCGCTCGTGGCGCGGTGCCACCGGCCTTGCCGAAGACGTGCGTTACTACGGCGAATGGATAAAGCAGGAAGCTGTCAAGCGTATAGGTCATCTTTATCCTACGGTACAAGTCCCCATTGAACTGGGAGGAGGTAAGGCGACCGTTATCGCATGGATTTGGGCGAGGACAATAAAATGCTCGAATCCTGCCTGTGGCTGTGAAGTCCCACTGGTGAATAATTTTGTACTTTCCAAAAAGAAGGGCAAGGCGGCTTGGATTGAACCGCACTTTGAAAATGGGACGGCATCCTATGAAGTGCACCATAGCGGCAAACCAAACATTGAAGGAACGGTAAACCGTAAGGGGGCAGTATGCGCTTGTTGCGGTACCCCTGTACCGTTTACCTATATTCGCGAACAGGGAAGAGCCGGAGCTATGTCTGCTCATCTTATGGCTGTCGTAGTCGATGGAAAAAATGGTCGTTTATATCTTTCCGCAGATAGTATTCATGCAAATGCTGCCCAAACCGGAAGACCAGAAGATTATCCCGATGCTCTTCTGCCGCAGAATCCTAGAAATTTTAACACTCCCAATTATGGTCTAAGTAATTTTTCTGACCTATTCACAGATCGCCAACTTACAGCACTCACTACATTTAGCACCCTTGTAACCGAAGCCCAAAAGAAGGCCATGAGTGATGCACTGGTTGCTGGAATGGACAGCGATGAAACATCTCTTGCCGAAGGTGGTTCTGGAGCATTGGCCTATGGGCAGGCTGTAGGGACATATTTGGCTAATGCAGTTGATCGTCTTGCTGATTTCTCGACCTCTGTTTCCAGATGGTCTGCATCTAATGAAAAGCCGATGAACTTGTTTAGCAAACAGGCAATCCCTATGACTTGGGACTTTCCTGAGACTAATATACTAGGCGAAGCTGTTGGTGGATTCTCACCTATTGTTCAATATGTAGCAGACTGTATTTTAAAACTCCCCAAAACATCCACAAGGGGTTTCGCAACACAGCATGATGCTCAGAGTGATTGCGGCCTTCGTAGTATAGTCATATCTACAGATCCACCGTATTACGATAATATTGGCTACGCCGACCTTTCAGACTTCTTTTATGTCTGGTTGCGGCGTTCTTTGAAAGCTACCTATCCTCAGCTTTTCCGCACCATGCTCGTTCCCAAGACGGAAGAACTGGTGGCTACTCCTTACCGTTTTGAAGGAAGCAAAGAAAAGGCCCGAGAATTCTTTGAAGACGGCATGTTCAAAACCTGCTGTCAGCTTTACAAATATTCTCGGGAAGATGTGCCTGTCACTATCTATTATGCGTATAAACAAAGCGACTCTGATGAAAGTCAAAACGACAGCCAAACAGCATCTACCGGTTGGGAAACCATGCTTTCCGCTATCATTCAAGCTGGCTTTTCCATCACTGGCACTTGGCCACTTCGTACTGAGCAGGCGTATCGTTCTGTAAGCATGAACACCAACGCGCTCGCGTCCTCCATCGTGCTGGTCTGCCGCAAGAGGCCGGAAGATGCCCCCTCCTGCACGCGGCGTTCCTTCATTGCCGAGCTGAAGCGCGAACTCCGCACAGCGCTGAAGAAGCTCCAGTCCAGCAACATCGCCCCGGTGGATATGGCGCAGGCCGCCATAGGCCCGGGCATGGGCGTGTATTCTCGCTACAGCCGCGTGCTGGAGGCGGACGGCTCGCCCATGAACGTGCGCAGTGCCCTGCAAACCATCAACGCCGAGCTCGACCTGTATTTCTCGGAACAGGACGGCGTGCTCGATGCCGAAAGCCGCTTCTGCGTGGATCTCTACACGCAGTTCGCCTTTAACAACATGAAGTTCGGCGAGGCCGACGTGCTGGCCCGCGCCAAGAACACATCCGTGGAACGTCTGGCCGAAATGGGGCTGGTCTATTCCGAAAAGGGCGTGGTGCATCTGTTCGACCGCTCCGAACTGCCTGAGTTCAAAGCCGAGGCGCGAAGCTCCACGGGCCGCTGCCTCTGGATGCTCACCCAGTACCTTTGCCAGTTCCTTGAAAAAGGCGGCGTGGAGGCCTGCGCCATGCTCTGCATGGACTACCCCTCCGACGCCGAACGCGCCCGCGACCTCGCCTACCGCCTCTTCTCCCTTGCCGAGCGCAAGGGCTGGAACGCCGAAGCCTACGCCTACAACTCGCTCGTGGTCTCGTGGCCCGAGATACAGCAGAAGGTTTCCGAACTGCGCGCCGTGCGCCGCTCCGCCCAGCAGGGTTCCCTTATCTGATGAGAGTTAGCCATGACCAATAATAACGAACTCGTTTTCCGCGGTTTCCGTGCCCTGCTCATGGGCTTTGCTCCGTACATCTGCGCCGCCCTCCGTGTGGAGTATGGGCCGGATTGGTGGCGGCAGGCTGTGCTCACCACCCTGCATGAGCTTCAACGGCGCGGCCTGCCTCTCGAAGGGCCGGATCAGAAGCTTATGGAATCGCTGGATATCCAGCGCTGTCTCATACTTTTCGATGCGCTGTGGGGCGACGTGTTCCGCAAGCGTCTTTCCATCGACCACCGCACATGGGCCAAGGAACTCATGGGCGTGCGCAACAAGCTGGCTCACATCGGCGCGGACGATTTCAACGACAGCGACACCTGGCGCGCACTCGACACCATGTCTCGCCTCTGCGAGCAGATAGACGCCGAAGCCACCGAAGAGATTCGCGCTCTCCTGCGTGAATCCCGCTACGGCTCGGCCGCCGGTTCTACGGCTGTCACCGCTCAGGCCGCTCCGCAGGCCGCGCCCGCCGCGCCCAAGGCTTCCGGCATACTTGCGGAATCCCCGGCCAACCTGCCGAGCTGGCGCGATGTCATCGAACCGCATCCCGACGTGGCGCAGGGCCGCTACCGCAACGCCGAGTTCGCCGCCGACCTCTCGCAGGTGGCACGCGGCGAAGGCTCCTACGAATACCGCGACCCGGTGGAATTCTTCGCCCGAACCTATGTCACGGAAGGCATGGCCGGCCTTCTGGTGCAGGCCTTGAAACGCGTTTCCGGCAAGGACGGCGAACCCGTCATCCAGCTCAAAACAGCATTCGGCGGCGGCAAAACCCACAGTATGCTGGCCCTTTACCACCTTCTGCGCGGCACAGTTTCCGTGGACAAAATTCCCGCCGTGCGCCCGGTTCTGGAGGCCGCAGGGCTTGCCAGCCTGCCCAAAGTCCACGCGGCAGTGCTGGTCGGCACTGCGCTCGACCCCAGCAAGGTGAAGCGCCCGCAGAATCTGCCCGGTATCACCGTGAGCACGCTCTGGGGCGAAATGGCCTACCAGCTCGCGCTCTCGGCCCAGAATCCCAAGCTCTACGACTTCGTAAAAGAAGCCGACAAGAAAGGCATTTCCCCCGGTTCCGAGGCCCTGAAAGGTCTCTTCGACGCCTGCGGCCCCTGCCTCATCCTCATGGACGAACTCGTGGCCTACGCCAAGCGCATCTATGGCGTGAACGGCCTGCCGTCCGGCTCTTTCGATAATTTCATCACCTTTATTCAGGAGATAACCGAGGCCGCCCGCGCCAGCCGCAACAGCCTTGTGGTGGCCTCCATCCCCGAATCGAACATCGAGATCGGCGGCGAGGCCGGGCAGACCGCGCTGGAAGCCATCGAGCACACCTTCGGCCGCATGGAATCCATCTGGAAGCCCGTGGCCGCCAACGAAGGTTTTGAGGTCGTGCGCCGCCGCCTCTTCCTCGACTGCAAGAATCCCGCCGCGCGCGACATGGTGTGCGAACATTTCAGCGCCATGTACCGCGAGAACACGTCGGATTTTCCGCTGGAAACCAAGGAACTTGAATACAAGAACCGCCTCGTTTCCTGCTACCCCATCCATCCTGAAGTCTTCGACCGCCTCTACGACGACTGGGCCACGCTGGAGCGCTTCCAGCGTACGCGCGGCGTTCTGCGCCTCATGGCGGCGGTCATCCACGAGCTGTGGATGGGCAACGACGCGGGCCTGCTCATCATGCCCGGTTCCCTGCCCATGGACGTGCCCAACGTGCGCGACGAGCTGACCCGCCACCTCTCCGAAGGCTGGAACCCGCTCGTGGACAAGGAAGTGGACGGCAAGCAGTCCGTGCCCTACCTGATGGACAAGGCCAACTCGCGCTACGGCAAGATCCTCGCCGCCCGCCGCGTGGCCCGCGCCATCATGCTGGGCAGTGCGCCCACGGTGCGCCAGCAGAACGTGCGTGGCCTTGAGGCGTCGCGCGTGCGCCTTGGCGTGACCCAGCCCGGCGAGCAGGTGGCGCTGTTCAACGACGCCTGCAATACGCTCAAGAACAAGCTGGCCTACCTTTACACCAATCCTTCCGGCGACCGCTTCTGGTACGACACGCGGCCCACGCTGAGAAAAACTGTGGAAGACCGCGCCACGCAGGTTGCGGCCTCGGACGTAGAGTTTGAAATCGAACGCCGCCTCAAGAAACTGCGTAAGGAAGCGCCGTTTGCGGGTATTCACGTTTGCCCGGCGTCGTCGCTGGACGTGCCGGATGAACAGGCCGTGCGGCTGGTGGTTCTGCGCCCGGCGGAAAGCTACGCCCAGTCGGCTCAGGACTGCGCCGCCATGCGTGCGGTTTCCGAAATGTTTGAAAAGCGCGGCACTGCCCCGCGTATGTACCGCAATATGCTGGTCTTCCTTGCGGCAGATCAGGCCCTTATGGCCAACCTCGAGCAGGAAGTGCGGCGCTTCATCGCGTGGACATCTATTAAGGAAGACAGTCAGGACTTGAACCTCGATGCCGCGCAGAACCGCGAAACAGAAGTCAGCCTCAAGCGCAGTGACGAGACCGTTGACTTACTGCTCAAGGAAGCGTGGTGCTGGCTCCTCGTGCCGAGCGTTGACACCTACGACCGCAAAACGCTGGACTGGGAACGTACCCGCCTGAGCGGTGACGGACTCATCAGCCGCGCGGCTAAAAAGCTCCTGCAAAATGAATGGGCTGTGACCAAGTGGGCTCCGGCGCTCCTGCTCATGGAACTGGATAACCTGCTGTGGCAGGGCGTGAACCATATTGCCATCAAACAGCTCTGGGAATGGCTCTGCACCTACTGCTATCTGCCTAGACTGGCGAGCTATGACGTTCTGGAAGAGGCTATTGTCAGCGGCCTCAGCGAAGAGGAATTCTTTGGCTATGCCGCCGCCGTGGGCGAAGACCGCTATATCAGCCTGAAGCTCGGCCAGAGTGTCCGCCCCGAAAAGAGCGGCTACCTTGTGAAGGTGAAGGCCGCCAAGACGCAGATAGGGCGGGAGAAGGAAGCCACGACTCCGCCGGTACAGCCGCCTGTCGTTGAAACTGTCGTGCCTACTCCTGACAGGCCAGCTCCTGTTACTCCTACGCCTCCCGCGCCCCAGCCGGTTCAGCCCACCCCGCCTGCGCCGAAGAGCATGAGCTTCTACCTCTCGACTCAGCTCGACACCACCCGCGTGAACCGCGCCGTGCAGAAGATCCTCGAAGAGGTGGTCTCCGTCCTCACGCAGGAAAACGGCGTCACCGTGGAACTACGCTTCGACGTGCAGGCCTCTGCTCCGAAAGGCCTCCAGCCAAGCACGATACGCGCTGTTTCCGAAAACTGCCGTACGCTGAAGATCACCAACTTCGGCTTTGTGGAAGAGTAGAAAAGGGAAAGAACTAAGGGAAGTTTTAAACGCATCAGGCCGCCCATTGGCGGCCTGATAAAAACATGAGAGGAGAAGAAAAATGGCTAAGTTTTGTAGCCCCAGAAAAATACTTAATCTGACCCTTGAAGTAGCCAACCATCGCAGAGTTGGAAGAGATTACCATAATAATGCATTTCGCGCGATGCGAGATGCGGCCCTAGAAATCAATAGATTACTCGTGGAAGAGCCCTCTGGGTATGAGGAAATGAAAATGAAAATTTCAGTCCAGCCAAAGGTTAAGAATCCATCGTCGCGAATAGAGGTTCACCTGAAAAATATGCTATACTATGCGTCGCCCGACATCGCTCCCCAATGGGGCTTATTGAGTGCTTTAAATTTAAAAAGTACTAATGAGCTTCCGCCCTGCTTTGAAATAGAAGCAAGAGGAAGAGTATTTGTTTTCAGAGATGATTATGACGATAATAACATGAAGCTAATAAAAATAGCGGATAAGATCAGAAGTCCTCTCTTAGAAGCTATGAGTAATAAGGCAATGATATAAAATGAGTCGCTCTTCACTTTTTGAAGAGCGACTCATAAACTATATTTAGTTGTGTCGCTGTCATTAATTACTGTTTGCGACTATTCAATAAACCAATCATTAGGGATAAGGCTATTATCGTTAGACAGCCAAGACTCAATTGTTTTCTCACGAAATGTTTCATTATCGAGGGCGGCGTGGTCAACAATAATAACCTGAAGTTCTCCCTTCAACTCTTGTACTCGATCAAAAATAAACTGATACATCTTGTCTACTTCTTTCCAATCAGTTCTCAATTCGTCTGTTTCTGACGGAAAATAAACCTGTGATGGTTGATCTATAAATAAAAAATTAGGCACAGGGCGTTTGCCTTCAATAAAATATTTATGAAGGGCAAAATAAGTAATGAGGTGTACACCAACCCAGTTTGAGCCACTCCCTAGTTGTTTAAGGGGAACAGGTCGTTCAGGTTTATCCACCACAACGGTGACTTTTTTTAAATCAAGGCGATAGGGACTATTGCTGTATTCAAGCTCTAATTTTTTTGCCCAATTTGTCATATCGACTTGTATGCGAGATAAAGCAGACTGCTTGCGCTCCTCAATCAATTCTGCACTGAGTTGTTCCTCTATTGCTTGTATTCTATTTTCTAAATTTTTTATCAATTGTAACTGAAGCTCTGAGTCGAAATCATTTTTAACGCTCTCAAGCCACAGGCTAATGCGTCCAACAACCTTTGCTCGACGAGAGTTTAAATCTCGTATTTTTTGAGCTGCATCCTGTTGCTCATACAATCCATCTATTTCTGACTTCAGACCTCTAATCAGTTCTCGCTTATTTTGATATTCGTGTTCAAGAGAATCTATGTAGCTACGAAGCTTTGGTTGTTCTTTTGTGACGTTAGAAATTGCATTGTCCAAATCTAAGATAGATTTTTTCATTGCCTCAACAGATGGAAGAGGAGAGTTCAGCCTTCCAGAACATAGCGGACATCTTTCTGGATCAAAATCTAGCGATTTAAATAGTCCGATAGATTCAAGACGTATTTTTTGATGTAGTGCTTCCGTGGTAAAGTCATTGGTTTCTCCACTATAGAGTTTAGCCTCTGAAATATTTAGTCTAATTTCATCCAATTCGTCATTAGCTTGAGCTAACTTGGATTGTAGCATGCTGAGACGATCCATTCCCGAAGCGCTTACATCTAGTGGGATCCAATTGGTTGTATTCTTCAAAAGAGAGTGCATAGCTTTGTAATCTGAATAGTTAACAGATTCAGTATTTTCTATAAGCCCAACTTTGACTGCTTCACCAAGCAGTTTTATGGCTCGCTCGCTTCCTCCAGATAGTAATTCATTTTCTTTAAGTTTTTGTTTCTTTAATGTAAGTTGGCGCATTAATCTGCTTCGTTCCTTTGAAAGAGAAAGAGACTCGTCATCGATAGCACCAAGAAAATAAGGCAAAGTATCTTTTATTGCTTGTGTAATAAAGTCTTCTGATTGATTATGAAAAAGATTGTTTTTGGCAGCAATCTCTTCCTGGCTTTGAAAACAATAAAAAAGAGCATGTCGGATATTGGCAGTCAAAGCATCACGACTTTGACCCTCAGTAGGAGTATGCAGGTTTTCTGCTATACCAAGTCTATTGGACAAAATTTGTATAACGCCATCAACATTAATATTTGGTGCAAAATTGCATACTGGCGGAACTTCTAATTTTGTTCCAATTTCTATATAACAGAGGCTGGTTGTCTGATGACCTGGGTCAGGATTTTTGCGAGCAACAAAAACACGATCATTTGAAAACTGTAGAAGAATTCCGTACCATGCAACTTTTTCACGTACTACACCTTCTGCAATATTGCACGTTTCTTTACCAAGACAATAATCAATAATATCACCAACTATAGATTTTCCTGATTTTGAACGCCCAGAAATAATATTTATACTGCCAAGAGAGAAAGTAAGATGACGGACCTTGCCATTATGTCCGTATAAAACTAATTCCCGTATCTGCATCATGGTCTTACTCCTAAGCTTATGTATATAGTTTCAATTCTACCAGTATTGGCAAACCAACGCGCAACATGTTCGCTTTTTTGAATACATTCACTTATTTCTGAATTTACAAATCGTGTTTTGCTAAGAGATTTTTGGGCAGCAGTAATGCTAAGTTTTCCAGTTGTGGTAATCTGAACTGTTTCTGATTGAAGAAGTAACTCAAGAGCTTCATTTGTAATTACAACTAATTCTTTAGTTCTTCTTGCAAAGCCAATTAATAAATGCTGATAGTTCTTTGTCCAAAGCAGTAATTGCGTACGACTATTAATTGTAATTCTTGTTTGTTTGTGCAAGACAAGAGGTAGGATTAAGTACACAAGTGGAAAAGGAAAATCAAGCTGAGTTTTATGTATATATTCTTTTATTGCGGCATAGAGCAATCTTCCGCAAAAAGCAGGATTTAGCAGATATGCAACTTCACGAGTTCTTTCATTCCAGCTCTTCATGTGTAGTGCCTCTTTTCTGAATTGATAAATTTTGAGTTATTCTTTCTTGAAAATCAACATGCCAACCAACTTTTAACTGGTTTGCTAATATATGATAGCTACCCCTCATTACAAATGCATCCTGTACCTTGGGACGAATACGAATATCTCCCTCTCTAATTTTTTTAAATAATGCTTGTCCCTCTCTAATTTTATCTTCTTCGGTGGCGGGTATAGCGAGTATGGACAAATTGTCTTCCATAGAAGCAAAGTGATGCTCCCATTCATCAATTAGACGATAGTCGTAATCATCTAACTCGTTCGTATAAAGCAATTCGTTTCTAACCCAAATTGCTCTTTGTGTAAAAGAGCGATAGTAATCTCTTATCGCTATCTTAACGCTGTTATCACCTAAGCGTATGAGTTTTAGTTGTTCACAAAAATTTTTTTTATTAGAAATAATATCATCATTGATAAAGTCATCATCTCTAAATACATCAATTGGTAAGGTCTCGTCTGTAAATTGATGACTTATAGATACAATTTTTGTTCGAAGCTGGCGCTGGGTATAGAATACAGGAGTGTCTGAACATAGTGCTTCTATTACGCATTGAAACCACCATCCCTCAATTTGTTCACAAATTTGATCCTCGTGGTTTGGTTTACAACTATAACGTATCGCCCTTCGTAAATTATTTGAAATATCATTAATATTGCTTGATTTGTCAATAATATAAATATGATTTAAAAGGTTTTTTATGGTTGCTACATCAAGACTGGAAAAAGCTTCGTAATATTTTTTGTGATTTTTATTTTCAGAGGATGTAGCAATAGCATTTAGTTTTTCATAAGCTAAATCTACATTTCTTATACCATATTTTAGTAATGATGCCGCTGAATTTTCAGGTGCTGTTGCAGTTGTTATAATTAAAAAATTGGTATCTTGTAGTAGACTTGGACTTGCAGAAATTTTATCTATCCATACATTTAGGGTGCGCCAGATATCAGTGCTTGCATCACTTAGATTTCCATGCTGTCTAACATGATGCTTTAACTGAATCAGTTGCTTCGGTGTGCCGTTTTGCCTGAAATCGACATCATCAAATTGTTCTATACTTATTTGATAATCTTCGTTGTCAGTATTTAGCAATAGATCAAGAGCACATCGAACTTGATACAGATATCCTAGCATTTGCTCTGATGCTTGATGCGTGGACATCGTTTTCACCATCCTTATGCATTACGGTTGTATCTTCTGATTCCCATACCAAACAGCTTGGTCATTATTCGACCTTCAGGAATCCTTCATCTTTGCCAACGATAAAGCCTGATCTGCTAAAAGCCATCCCTTCAATTGGTGTCAGACATCAGAGATGGGGGTTATATTATCCTATACCACACACCGCGTCCCTTACCGATAATTTCAAGGTACTTCCCATCAACGAGCTTATGAAGATGACCTTTAACGGTATTCCTATTTGCTCCTGTCAAGGTAAGAATTTCACCCATCGTGACGCGTCCATGCTCTCGGGCAAATTCTAAAATCTGAAGGGAGAGAGCGGGCAGTTCGGCAAGCACGAGGTGCTCGCGCTCGACCTTTTTCTTGAGACGCCACATCTGCTGCTGGAGTGCTCGCAGGAAGAATACCAGCCACGGCTGCCAGTTGGGGCTGTCGGTGCGGATTGTCTGCTGCGTCTGGCGTAGGGCGAGATAGTACCCCTGTTTGCTGTTCTCAATCACACTTTCAAGGGAACTGTAGGGCGTGTAGGCATAGCCGCAGCGAAGCAGAAGAAGCGCGGTTAGGATGCGAGATAGGCGTCCATTGCCATCTTGGAATGGGTGGATAGCCAGAAACGCCACCGTAAAAATACCGATGACCAGAAGCGGATGAAGAGCCTTTGTCTCAAGAGTTGTGTTTGTCCATTCGATGAGCTCTGACATGAGGCGCGGCGTATCGAAGGGAGTAGCCGTCTCAAAGACGATACCTATCTGCTGGCCATTCTCATCAAAGGCAGCAACACTGTTCGAGCTATGCTTATAGCTGCCGCGATGCCGTTCGTCCTTATCGCTGTAGCGCAGAAGATCACGATGGAGCTGTCGGACGTGATTTTCGCTCAGCGGAATATACTCCCAGGATTGGAATATCTGCTCCATTGTGTCAGCGTAACCTGCTACTTCCTGCTCATCTCGAGTGCTGAAAGCTTTGATAGCGATATTGCTCAGAAGCTTTTCGACCTCGCGATCGGAAAGACGACTTCCCTCAATACGCGTGGAAGAGCCTACACTTTCAATGGTGGCGACACGGCGAAGCGCGGAAAGTCGATCAGGAGCTAGAGTGCCAAGAGCTTTCCACGAGCCCTTGAACTCGTCGATCTCAGAGATGAGATTAAGAAGTTCTGGAGTAATGGTAAGAGAATTGGTATTGATCATATCCAAAACTACACCCATTTACACCCATTTAGCAAGCCAAAATTCCACCCGATTACACCCATTTTCTTTTGGGATTCAGAACGTCCAACTACGTCCACCAAAATATTTTCAGAATGTGGGTATTTTTGTGGGTATTTTGGATTTTAAAAACTTGAAATATCCTGTAATTTCGCAAAATTACCCCTTGAAAATTTATCCGTCTCGGGAGCCAAATTTACGGAAAAGGGCTTACGATGAACATCGTAAGCCCTTTCTGCGTTTAAAACTTCTTGTAGAAATGCGCTACAGGCAACAGCATAAGCTTTGCTGATGAAGCAGAAGTTTTTACCTCCGGCAGCCTTCCGGGGGAATACGTTTATGGTTATTTTAATAATGGCAGAGAGATGTTGCGGAAATATCTCTCTATTTGATAACAGGCAGGATGCGTACAGGTTTTTATGGAGATATGATCTTGACTTTTAATGAAAAAATATTATAGTAAACATACTGATATTTGATGACGAGATATTTTTTCATACAGGATGGTACAATGAGGAAATTTCATTCTCCCGTAGAATTGTTTGAGAAATATGCGAAAGTCGAGAAACACCGTCATCACAGTGACAGTTATAGAATAAACGGCTTCCTCGCAGTCAGAGGCGGTTCCCTGGCAATAAATAAATATATAGTAGAAAATCAGCCTGGCTATGCTGAACTGGTGAAGATAATAAAAGAAGTTACAAATGTTAAAAATCCGGAAGTCAAAGTCTGTGACCATATAAGAAACCTCAGATATAATTCATCTGAGGATATTGCTCCCCAGTGGGGGCTTATGGATGTTTTAAAAGTAAAGACTTATGATGAAATTCCTCCATGTATCATTGTTACCGTAGATGGTGAGGACAGAAGTCTTATGAATGATGAAACACCTGATGCAACGATCCTTTTGAAGAAGGCAGAAAAGATAAGAAGTCCTCTTCTGGAAGAACTTTCATCCCTGGCAGAGAAGTAACTAATTATTTTTGATGTGAAAATATTGAAACAGCGTGTGTTATAAAGCATGGCTGTATCCTGAGCATTGACTGTAACATGGATATTATTTTTAAAAACATTGATGAGGTGATATCCATGGAAAAGAAGTATGATGTCACTGCATTAATGCAGATAATGGCGTCTGTCATTCTTTGTCTATGGTCTTTGTATACTTTTGATCCTTATATGTATAAAATATGTGGTCATGATTACAGTCTTGCTTTGTGACGCACTGTTTCTGTAAGTGGAGAAAGGTGAAAGAATAATTTATGGTTTTCTATCGGTTGCACGGATCTTCCGGGACATCGTTTTCAACGGAAAAGGGCTTACGATGAACATCGTAAGCCCTTTCTGCGTTAAAAACTCCCGGAGCCCTGAGGACGTCCCCCCTCCGCCGGGAGGGTTTCCGGGACGACGCTTTCCGGCTCCGGCCTTTTGCGGCATTCATCAAAAACGAAACCGCGCCGTTCAGGCAGGGAAGCTCCCTGCGCCGGACGAGGCGCGGCTTCAAAGGCGGGAAGGGCGGAGCGTGCGGCTCCGGGGGCTTCGCGGCCGTCAGCGTGAAATCAGTCCCGGTCGTCCTCCTCCCTGTCGAGTCCGAGCCGGGCGATAAGGGCTTTGTCCTTCACATAGGGGAGGTTGTCCCTGTCCATATTCACGGCAAGCCTGATCACTTTTTCGGAAGGATTGTTGATGTAACGCAGTATGGTGCCCCAGCCGTTCTTCACAGCCAGCAGGCAGAGCTGTTCGGTCTGATCCTGCACGAAACGGATGGCATTCCCTGAGAATTTCACTGCTGCACGGCAGATGGCATCGGTCTGATGCTGCACGAAACGCAGGGCGTCTCCGGAGGACTTCACTGCGGCGAGGCAGATGGCATCGGTCTGATGCTGCACGAAACACAGGGCGTCTCCGGAGGATTTCACGGCGGCCATACAGATGGCTTCGGTCTGCTTGATGACGTACTCAAGCGCGTAGCCGTTCTGCTTTACGGCGGCCATGCAGATGGCCGGCGTCTGATGGCGCACATAGGCCAGGGCTTCGCCGGAGTTCTTTACCGCGGCCATGCAGATGGCATTGGTCTGGTTGCGCACGGAACACAGGGCCGAACCGTCGTTTTTCACGGCGGCCATGCAGATTTCCTCGTCCTGATCGAAGATATACTGAAGGGCCAGGCCGTTGTTTTTCACGGCCTCCATCTGTACCTCCCGCGAGGGCGATTCAATGTAGCGCAGGGCCAGGCCGTTCTGACGCACGGCGCAAAGCTGCATGGCTTCGGAAGGGGCGGGGACGAAGCGTATGGCTTCGCCGTTATCCATGACCGCGGCAAGGCATACGGCTTCGGTTTTGTCACGAACATGGCACAGGGCTTCGCCGCAGTCGTTTACGGCCGCAAGACAGAGGGCTTCCGTCTGTTCGCGGACATAGCAGAGCGCGCGGGAATCGGAGCGCACGGCGGCTTCGCAGATGGCCGGAGTCTGTTCGTTCACGAATCGGAGCGTTCTTCCGTCCCGGGTCACGGCGGCGAGGCAGAGGGCTTCGGTCTGATGCCGCACGAAGCGGAGCAGGTCCGCATTCTTCCCTATGGCGGCGAAGTACATGGCCTCGGTCCGGTCCTTTTCGGGGATCGACAGCAGGCAGTCGCTGTCCGCCATGATGGCCCGCACGCATTGTTCTTCCGTAGGAGCCTTCAGCGCCCGGAGCGCATTGCCGCAGGTGCTGGGAAAGGAGAGAAAGAAATCGGCTTCTTCGGCAGGCACTTCAAACGAGCCGTAGTTGCAGTTGTTGCCGGCAAGAAAGCGCGCTTCCGCGGTGAGGGGATGGCAGCAGGTGGCGGCTTTTCCCGACAGGCCCAGGGCCAGACGGATCAGTTCGGGAGTTTTCAGCTCTGCGGGGACGTACTCCAGGGCATCGCCGTCGCTCATGACCGCAGCCCGGCAGATTTCGGGCGTCTTGTTTTTCACGAACTTCAGAGTCTCGCCGTATTCGTTCACTGCGGCAAGGCAGAGGGCATCGGTCTGGTTTGTGATGTATTCCAAGGCGCTGGCGTTGCTGGAAACCACGAAAAGGAGATCCTCCTCTCCGAGATCGGGAAAGTAGGACAGGAGGCCGGGATATTCGCAGAGAATGCCGATCAGTGTGGATTTGTCCATGAGAACGCTCCTTTTTGTGTTGTCTGCCATGGGCGGCCGTTATAAAATTTTCCCCGGGTGCACATGGTTCCGGGCGCCTGCGCCGATACGGCGGAGCATGCGCGGGCTTTCCCGGAACATCCGGCTCCGTAAATATGTTCCATTTTGCATGCAGAAGCAATGGAATTCTGCAAGATCCATCAGTCATGCGCATCTGACATGCGGCAAGGCGCACGGCAGACGGAGATGTTTCTGTGCGTGAGGGGCAAACGGCATGGTGCGGGTGCGCCCCGGCGGCTTTCGCCTTTCCGGCGTGAGGCGGGAGAACAGGCTGAGGCGCGGCCGGTGTTCCGGGCCGGGGAGGGGGCCTCTATGGAGGAACCATGGCAACAGAAGGAGCCTTGTGCATGCTCGTGCCGCAAGGTTTCCCTTTTCAGGCAGGGGCATGAGGGAACAGGAGCATCGCAGGCTTTGTTGTTCATGACATGTTGTTGCAACAGGCACGAAAAACACGATGTGAGTACGATGTTTTTGGGGATGATGGGGGCGAACCTGGTTGCGCGGGGCCGGGTTCAAGTATAGTATTAACCAAATTTTGTTTTTTAATACGTTTTTGTGCCCGTTTTACGAGGAGGAAAGGGAACAATGGCGAAAACCTGTCTTGTAGATGTCCCTATTGCCAGTAAAGACAACGACCAGCTGGAGGTCGGTGTTTATGTGGACGCTCTCAAGGAATTTCTGGAAGAGGCGGATACCCCGCTGACCATCGCCATACAGGGTGAATGGGGCAGCGGCAAGACATCGTTCATGAATCAGCTTTCCGAGGAGCTGTGCATGAGCTCCGTCAGCAAAGGAACCTGGCCCGACGGCGGCCGACCGGAGGAAGCGCCGTACTTCGGTATCTGGGTACATGCCTGGGAATATGCCCTGCTGAGCGCGCAGACCAACATACTGGTCGGCCTGATGAGCGGCATCATTCGCGAGATACGTGCCGAGGTGGGCAGATACACTTCCGATAATTCCAATGTGAACAAATTCTGTCAGCGTGCGCTGGACATTACCAAAAAGCTGGCAACGGCAACCTGCTATGTGGCCGCCGCCTATGTGGGCGTGCCGGGGGAGTCCGTGGGCGGTGTGCTGGGCGGCAGGAACAGGGAAGAAGAAAATGAGGTCGACATAAGCGAGCTGAAGCAGGCGCTGCGGGAGGCCATCTCTGCGGGCCGTGCCGCGCTCCCGAAAAAGAAGGGGTTCATATTCTTTGTCGACGATCTGGACAGACTCGACCCTGTCATTGCCGTCAATTTTCTCGAACTGCTGAAGAATATCTTTGACCTGCCGAAATGTATTTTCGTGCTCGCCATCGACTACGACGTGGTGGTGAGGGGGCTCAAGCCCCGGTTCGGTGAAAGGACGGAAAAGAACGACCGGGAGTTCCGTTCTTTCTTCGATAAAATCATACAGATGCCTTTCACCATTCCCATGTCGGACTACAATCTCCGGAATTATCTGGATGAGTCGCTGAGAAGCATCGGCTTTTTGACGGAAGAAGAGGAGTGTACCCTCATTCCGCTGAAGGGTGCCGGAGACTTTTCCTTCTCTTCGGAGACCGGGGAGAAAAGCAGAGAAAGATTTGCCATGGACATCCTGGTGTATTTGACGGAATGCTCCGTGAAAAATAATCCCAGATCCATCAAGCGCCTCATGAACCTCCTTTCTCTGCTCGACAAGATACAGCGGAAGAAGTCTTTGACGAACCAGAAGCCGGCAACGGAATATGTATCTGATACGGGCAGGGTGACGGAAAAGGTCATTCTGTACGCGCTGGTCTGCCTGCAGGTGGCGTATCCCAGTATTTATGAATTCCTGGCGACCAATCCCGCATTCACCATGTGGAATGAAGACGACGCGGTGACGCAGGGATATAAAAGGTTGACTGATGAGGAGAACGAGTTTCTGAATAAGGAAGACAGCCCGTACGAGCAGAGCTTCTCACATGTCATTTATCAGCTCTGCCGGAACGATCCCTACCTCAAGTTCAGAAGCCGCAATATCCTGGGGATGTTCCAGATCCTCGGCGGCATCATTCTTTCTTCCGATCACAGGAAATTGTTCGGCACAGAACAGATTGATAATATTAAACTTATTGAAAAATACGATCTTACCATGCTGTATGAGAATCCGGACGGGGATGAAAATGCAGATGAGGGCCCGTTGCAGGATCTTTCCGAGCAGGAGAAGGAAGATCTGTGGAGCGTGTTGCACAATATTATTTTCCGTGCTCTCGATAAATTCCTCTCCATCTCCGGCATGACCAGTGTCGAGTCCGGCTCCGCGACTCCGGCGAGGCAGAGCGAGCCGCGCACCTATACCAGGCAGACCATTTATGACTCTCTGGAAGAATATGAGAAGCATCTTTCGGAAGGCTTTGAAGTTTCGCTGAAGCTGTTCAGAGAAGTAAAGAATAAGCTCGACGAAATCTTCGGTCAGGAGTTCATCCAGCATGAGTATAAGGAAGACGGCACGATCAATGTCCGCCCCGTGTACCGCAGAAAGGGCAAGGGGCAGCCGCCTGTTTTCCTGTCCTGTGTTCCCATGAAGAAGTCCGTCAAAAAGCGGCTGAAAATAACGTGTGGGGATGAAACCCTGTATCTCGCCGATTCCATCGAGCCTCTTCTCGGCGAGTGGCCCCAGCTCATTGACTACTTCAACGCGGAGATTTCGAGCAAGTCTGTTGCGCTGCCTTCCCGGAGATAAAATCAGGATTTTTCTGCCTTGTTTCGGGAAGGAACCGGGCGGGCGAGGGAGAAAAGCCGTCAGTTCCGTGTGTTCCCGGAGTGATGAGAAAAGGCGGAAGTTTCTTCTGCCTTCGGATGCAGCAGAGAAGTTCTCTTTTCGTCTGCGGAATCGGAAAAGAAAGGCCCGTGCAATGCGCGGGCCTTTCTGTAAACCCTCAGGTTGCCGAGGGTGGGGAAGCGGTGGGAACAGCACCCGCTGAGGATGACCGGGGTGATGCCTGAAAGGAGGTTTTCCGGGGTACGGAGTGGTTCGGTCTGCCGTACGCCGGCTTTCCCGGTCCGGCGCATCGGAAGGACACGCCGGACAAGGGAAGGTTACTGCTTTCTGAACATGGCCACGCCGCCCTGGGGGAACGCTATGCTCAGCATATTGCCGTTGACGTAGACGCGGTTGGTGCCCCGCTGACCGGGAGCGGAGCCGGAAACAATCGTATAGTGCAGCTGATCCCCCTGAAGCACAAAGGTGCCCGTTTCCACCAAGTTGCCCATGGTGCAGCGATACTGATTGCCGGTAAAGCAGAAGGTGGTGATGACGGGCAGGTTGGTGCTGACCCAGCAGCCTTCCAGCATCGTGCTCCCTCCCGAGGGAGCAGCGGAACCCCAGGTATTGCCCTGAGGTGCGGGAGCACCGCCCCAGTTGCCACCCTGCTGAGCGGGTGCGCCGCCCCAGTTTCCGCCCGAGCCGCCGCCCTGACGGTCGTAACGCTGGTTGTCGAGATAGATGGCCTGGGCGTCCATGCGCAGCTGCTTGACATACGGTCCCATGCCTGCGGGATGGAACTGCACCGTGCTGCCCGCGACCTGGTAGGAACCGGATTCAATGACCTGTCCGCCGCGCAGTACCTGATATTGTCCGGCCTGGAACATCAGCGTGATGCCTCCGCCCGTCCAGGTGCCGTCGATGGACTGGCCGGAAGAGGCGGCAGGCGCGCCGCCCCAGTTGCCGCCCTGCTGTGCGGGTGCAGGAGACTGAGCCGCAGGCATCTGCTGCCTGATGAGTATGGTGTCGCCATTGTCCAGAATGAGCTGATTGCCCTGCACCTTGTAGGTAAAGCTGAACGTCTTGCCGTTCTGAAGCTGCAACGTCAGCTTGCCTCCGGAAGCGGTGTAGGTGCCGCAGAGACGCTGCGTGTTGTAGCTCACGCAGCAGACATTGCCCTGAAACATCATGATGACCGTGGTCGTGCCGTCGCTGGCGGCCCAGGTGCCGGTGAGTTCCGCAGATCCGCTGCCGGCGGGCTGCTGCCCTCCGGCCTGCCCTCCGGGCTGGGCACCGGGCTGGGCCTGGCTGTCATCACCGAAGAAGGGCGGATACTCCGATTCCCCGGCGCGCGGCATTGCCTTGAACTGATCCGTTATGCGGGCACCGAGGTTCCCGTTGGCGGTGGACTTCTGAGCCATATCCGCAAGCCCCACGGACTGTTGCGGTTCCTTGTCCCCGGCCCCGGCGTCGGACACCTGAACGCAGAAGGCGAACAGCGCGATCAGAAGGGAAAAAAGCCATACCCGTTTGTTCATATGCAGTACCTCAGGTTAAAAATGACGAAAACCATGCTTTGCAAGGGCCTGATCCGGGGCGCGTTCCGTGTTTTGCCGTATGTACCAGAAGGCGGAACGGCCCCGGAGAAAGGGTGACAGCCTGTCATCAGAGGGAATGACCTTCTGCCGGGCAGACTTTTTTTCATCCTCAGCCGTCGTCATGACGGCTCCCGTACAGGGCCGGAAGTCCGGCCGCCCGGCGCTTCGGGCGTCATGCCCGCCGCGCCGCTGCGCGTTACCGCACCCGGGAAAAGACCGTGCTGCGCCCGTCGGGGAACTTCAGGGTCAGCGTCGTTGCCGTCAGCGAGAAGTATATCTGCTGATGCGAGCCGTCGCGCAGCGTGACCAGGAACCTGTCGTTTCTGACGGCAAAGGTGCCCACCGTCACCCGGCCGTCTCTTCCCACCAGACGCATGTTGAACCAGGGCGTGCCGGATACCTCCTGAATGGTGACGCCGCTGTGGTCCGCGCCGGCGGCGGCACGCCATTCTCCCACAGGGGAGGCAGGCGCGGCCGCAGGCTGCGCGGAGACCGGGGCGCCTTCTCTTGTGAGCATGGAGGCCACGCCTTCCCGGGACATGAGCACCAGCTTGCCGCGCGCACGGTCCACATGGAACGCATAGTCCTTGAAGGGCATGCCGGTGGCGCTGAAGCGGTTGCCGTCCACCTTGATGGTGCCCGAGCCGGTCTGTCCGTCCCGGGTCAGGGTGACAGTGTTGCCCTTGAAGACCCAGCGTTCCGTCTTGCTGACCCAGGTGCCTTCGAGTCCGTTCTGATAGTATTCCATGGGATACAGCGCCCACCGGGTACCGTCCCCGATGCTGATGAAGTACCAGCTTCTTGTCGGGCCCGTGCCGTCAAGGAAGGTGTACCAGGAGGCAATCACCTTGGCGGGCAGCCATTCCTGCGGCGCGGCTTCGTACAGCGTCAGCATGGGCGTGGCAAAGGATGTCCATGTGAACGGCCCGGTGCCCTTGCCTTCCAGTTCCCATTCCGGGCCCTGGGTGGAAAGACGCAGGGTGTGGAAGGTGGGCAGGATTTCCACGCCGTCCCTGGTGGTCGCGTACTGAAGCATGGCATAGCGGCCGTCCAGCCCCTGCATGCCCCATGTGCGCGTGTTGTTCAGCAGCGCCTTCTGCGCCGGATCGTGATACACGGGCAGAATGTCGCTCCAGGCCGAGGCCTTCTGTCCGCCCACGGTTTCCACTTCGATGAGGTTGCCGATTTCCGTGCCTTCCTCAACCAGCCCGAGGGTCAGCAGCAGGCCCTGATTCCAGGCCATGGGCTGCCCGAATTCCGTCCGGATTCCCTGCCTGTTCATGATGGTCTGGCCCGGGCGGAAGAATCCGTCCTTCCGGGGCTGAATGGCGCGCGCACTGACGCGGCCCTGGGCATCCCGTTCAATGGCCGTCACCGACTGCACCATGCGGAATTCCGTGTTGAAGACCAGCTGCACGAACAGTTCCCTGCCGCCGAGGGTGGGGTCGGTATAGAGGCCGGTGGCCGTGGCCTTGTTCATGGTGGAGGAAATGTCCGTGTTGTCCACGGTGATGTCGGCCAGCTCCGAGCCGTTGGTCACCTTGAAGCGCTGACCTGTGATCTCGCGCATGAGCATGGTGGTGCCGTCGTTGTACACGGGCGAGAGCGCTTCCAGCAGCGAACCGGCCTTTTCCCTGCGCTTTTTCACGGCGTTCTGATCCACCACCAGATCGGTGAAGTGCAGCACCGCCTCGTTGCCCCGCCGCTGATACTGCGTCATGGTCGTCCAGAGTATGTCGGAGCCGACCACCTCAAAGCGCACCACGCTGTGGGCGAAGGGGCGGATACTCGTCAGAGGAACGATGTTGAAATCCTCGGGCATGGTGCCGTCGCGCCCTTCACGCACCTCGGGCCTGCCCATGACGATGTTGCGCACGGCCGGCTTGGAACTGCCGAGGGTTTCCTGCGCCTTGAACAGCTCCTTCAGATAGGCGAGCTTGCCCGAGGTCGTGGCAACGGGCGAATCGGCAAACATGGGGTGCGTATCTTCGCGGCGCAGGGGCAGATAGGTGGTGATGCCGCCGCACCTGGGGATGTTCGGCGTGTTGGCCGTGGCAATCAGGAAGGGCTTGAGCGCGTCGCGCAGAGCCTTGATCTCCTCCACCGGCCCGTCGGGCATTTCGGCTTCCAGGCGTGCCAGCCAGTCGTACAGCTCAAGGCTGGAAAAGGAACCGCGGCCGCGCTTCAGATCTTCCGTGCCCTCATGGCGCACGGTGTAGCGCGTGGCCCGGGTCAGTTCCCGGAAGCGGGTCGGGGCCAGCGTGGTGAGCTTCTGCATCAGCTTCTGGTGCGCCTCAAGAACAGGTTCCAGCTTCGCCATGTCGAAACCGGAGAAGGAGGCGGCGATGCCGAGTTTTGTGTAATAATCCGTGTTGTATTTGACCGTGTGCATCACCAGATCGCGGGTGCTCACCCCGGCGCGGAACTCAGGCAGCACGGTGAGATAGTCCGAACCCTGACCGGGTTCCACAGGGGCGCAGGCCACCACATAATCGGCCAGCCCGGCACTGTTGGACAGCACGTCAAGCTGCGCCATGAGGCACAGTTCGTACTTGAGCAGATCAAAGCGTCCGCGCGGCAGAGCCTTTGCCCCCCGGCGCGCGGCTTCGGCAAACTGCTCCACGCTCATCAGCCCCTTGCCGGGAGCGCCGTTGCCGCCGTCCTCATCCTGCAGCAGGCCCGTCCAGCCGCCGCCGTGATTCCACGGGATCAGCGCATAGCGCTTTGCCGGAAAACGTTTTGCCGCCGTTTCGATGAAGCGCGTCAGCACGGCGGGGTCGCTCATGTCCACCTCGCCCCATTCTTCCAGAAGCTCGGAAGACAGCTGTGCGGGCAGCTGTGCGTCGGGATAGCCGATGTTGGCCCGCAGCAGATCCACGGGCGGGGCCTTGCGCACGCGGTACAGGCGCGCGTTCTTCCAGTCGCCCAGTATGTTCGTGTAACCGGCGTGCCTGTCCACCAGCACAATGACTTCCGTGCCTTCCGGCAGGGCCTGCTCCATTTCAAACAGGTCCAGCATGGCCGGATATTCCAGGTTGTTGTCCGCGCACATGTAGACCATGACGGTCCATTCCGTCTTTACGTCGGACGCCTGACCTGCCTTTGCCTTCTGCGGCGAGCTGTCTTCCGATTCGCATGCTCCGAGACAGAACAGCAGAGCCAGCAGACAGACAAGCACGCAGAACATGGGCCCCCGTGTTTTCCGCTTTTTTTCTGAAGAGGTCGCCTCAATGGAAAGAGAACGTTGTTCGAACATGGGCTGTCTCCATCTGCACCATCCGGATGCGCGTGGTTTGACAATATGTTGTCCTTAATACCTGACTAAGAGGTATCTAAAAATAACGGTCGCGTCCAGAACTTTTCGCAATTTCAGTGATTGAAATGGTAAAAATGCGTAAGCAAATTTTCATGATGAAAACAGAAATGAACCTTTAAACAAGTCTTTTCATAGTATTACGCTTCATTTCCCATGAGCGTGAGTGCCCCGTTAAACCCTCATTTATTAAGGGAAAAAGAAAGTTTAACCATAATTTTCATAGTATTACGCCAGGGAAAGAAACGGATGCCGTATTTTTTTTAAGTTCTGCTTAACCGGGGCGCATTGTGCCGGCATAACGTGCTCTTCTTGGATGCGGAGCGTCCGGGACAGCAGAAATTTTCTCAATGACATACATTGGATACAGCATGCCTTCGCGCATGTCCGCCCCTTGAGGGGAAAAAGGGTACCGCCCGTGGGGGCCTGAGCCGCCGGATGGCCATATCCGCCCCTGCAGGGAAGAAGGCCGGGGAAAAGCAGCGTTTTCCGCCTGCTGCGGGGGCGGAAAAAAGCGTTGCCGCCGGCTTTTTCCGTGCCTGCGGCCCTGCAGGAGGGGCGGAACATGCGGCATGGCGGCGGAACAAGCGTTTCTGCGCATGGTTATGGAGAAATCCGCCCGGAAGGATGCGCGGGCGGCGTTGCGGCCCGGTTGCTTTAATACGGATAGGAAAGAGAGGCCGCAGCCCCTGCCGGATTTTTCCGTCACGCAGGGCGGCAGGCGGGGAGAGGAGGCGGGGGGCAACGGGGGGGGCCGCGGGCGTGCCGTTATGGATTCAAGGGGCAGGCCGCAGGCTCACCCCGCGGGCGTGGGAAAGGGTTCGATAGTGCCCTGCACCTGTATCTCGGCATGAGTTCACCCCCGCGGACGTGTGCATGCAGGCTTCCGCATGTGCAGGGAAGAGGCCTGACGCTGCAGCACGCCGCTCGCGGCGATGCCCCGCGCGTGCAGGGAATGTCGGCACGGAGCAGGGGACAGCCTCCGCCACTCGGGAAACCCCGACGCGGGGGAACATCAGAAAAGAACATGTTCCATGAAAGAAATGAGCAAGGTAACGGCAACGGTCACGATGACGATCAGCATGTCCATATTGTTATCTCCCTTGTTGTAAAAAAATGAAGAAAAGCAGCACGGCAGCCATGCCGGAGCACGGCGCGTGCGGGGAAACAGAACCTCCATGGAGGAACCGTATCGCAGCCCCCGCGCGTGGGGGATGAGGAGTACCTTTGCTCCTGTACGACTTACGGAATTACCCCGCGCCAATGGGGAAGATTTTCGATATATTCGCGAGAAAAGCGTGCCGCAGAAAAAATATGCGTGCGGGGGAGACGGGCAGCGCCAAAGTATCGAGGAGACGGGCAGAGCCCCCCACGCGTGGGGGGAAGACTTCTCCCCGCTCTTGGAAAAGACTATGTCGGGAGAAACACCCCCACGCATGTGGGGACATGGGCCGCCCATGTCCTTGCTGTTATTCTCATCCGGAAACACCCCCACGCATGTGGGGACATGATGGCATATTATGAAAGATTCCGGGAGGGGGCAAAGGGGAGTTCATCGTTTTCCAGAGCAAGCTGAAGCCCTGAAATTTCCTTCAGGCGGCGGCGTGTGTCTCCCATACCGTGTATTCTGTACCCGGGAGCGGAAGAAATTTTCTGAAAGATCAGCAGTCCGCTCCGTGCAGGGCAGTGTGCAAAAAGATAGTCGATGACGCTTGTTGCCACAGCATCCCTGATGCCGGAAACAAAAACGTTTGCCCTTGCCTCCACAAACCAGAGTTTCATGCGGCCGCGCACGGCGGGCGGCAGATCGTTAGCGATAACGACGAGCATGTCTTTCTCCTATCAGGCAGTCGATATCTTCCGGGATGCGTTCCAGAAGCTTCATGTTCAGAACACGCTTTCGGAAGGCTTCCGAAACGGTATATTTGTTGTATACGCCCGCAAGATGCAGGGTGAGGGAAAAGGCCAGATCCACACAAAGCTCTTCCTTGTACAGGTCCGCAAGGTCGTAGATGAAGGGCAGAGGGCTCCCGGAATGGATGAAGCCCAGATGCGGCGAATAGCCCAGCGCATGCACGCAGGAACAGAGCACGCCGTAGAGGGCGGCATTGGCCGAGGTGAGTATCTGATTGGTAAGATCGCTCAGTTCAAACCTTCCCGGGGTGAAGGAGCGCCCCTTCCAGCCCACGTTGTACTGCCGGGCTTTTTCTTCATAGAGCTTGCGCACGCGCAGGCCTTCCATGCCCATCATTTCCTGAAGGGTTTTCTTGTTCAGGTCGGCATCGGGAAAGCGCCGGGCAAAAAAGGCGCGCGCCACAGACAGGGAATGTTCGGGGTGTGCGGCAAGGCGCGCCTGCCTGAGCAGGTTGCGGGTGTTCGCCGTGGGAGAGCAGCCCGCAGCATAGAAAAGAAGGGAATCCTCTCCCACCCAGCACAGGGAGCAGTTGGCGGCGGCCGCCGTCTTCACGGCCTCGTGGGTGACGCTGGTGCCGGGCCCGAGCAGAAGGGCGTTGATGGTGGCAACGGGCAGACGTACACGGTCGCCGTCGGCGTCGATCCACTTCAGGCTGCTGTCGTCGATTTCCAGCCTGCCGCGTTCCAGATAGAGAAAGGGATATTTGTCGGAAACGCGGGGAAGTGTTTCGCGTTTGATGGGAATGAACAGCCTTCGGGAGGCTTGTGCGTCGGAACATGGGGGCATGCGACCTCCTTGGGACGGATTGTTTGCCAAAGATGCGTTGATGCTCTTCCGGCGGGAACGAGTCTCCCCCCCCACGCATGTGGGGAAGACTCGAATCGGCCGTACTATTCATCTTACCAAGAGTCTCCCCCCCACGCATGTGGGGAAGACTAATATTGTTGAATCATTTTCTATCAATCTTTAGTCTCCCCCCCACGCATGTGGGGAAGACAGCGCCTCCGGGGCCATGCCCCTGCGTATGTCAGAAACACCCCCACGCATGTGGGGAAGACCCTCCTCCCCGCCTGCGCTACATTGTCCTGACAGAAACACCCCCACGCATGTGGGGAAGACCTGGTCGAGCATGAATGTCCGCCGTATGGTCTGGAAACACCCCCACGCATGTGGGGAAGACTCGTAGCTTTCATCCCTTTGTAGGCTTTATCCAGAAACACCCCCACGCATGTGGGGAAGACACATAAAGACAAGAAAAGCAAAGTTACATAAAGGAAACACCCCCACGCATGTGGGGAAGACAGCTCATAAGCGATGACGGCGGCGGAACGCCCGGAAACACCCCCACGCATGTGGGAAAGACCTCTCAGCTCATCGCCCAAAGTAACGACATAGAGAAACACCCCCACGCATGTGGGGAAGACGAGAACGCCATTTTCGCCATTGGGTCCGATATGGAAACACCCCCACGCATGTGGGGAAGACGCCATGCGCAGCAAGTCCAAGAGGATCTGTGTAGAAACACCCCCACGCATGTGGGGAAGACCCGTTTTTGAAGTCAACGCGCAACTCGCTTTCGGAAACACCCCCACGCATGTGGGGAAGACGCTTCCGCCATTTTGTGACAGGTATAGATCACAGAAACACCCCCACGCATGTGGGGAAGACCGGCCTACAAGCTGCCCGAAGCTGTTCCTACCGGAAACACCCCCACGCATGTGGGGAAGACCCCGGATTGCCCTTGCGGCCGTGGGCGCGTGTAGAAACACCCCCACGCATGTGGGGAAGACCGCGGTTTCCGCACTCACGGCACACGTCGCGGAGAAACACCCCCACGCATGTGGGGAAGACGGCGCGCCGTTTTGGTCATGGTTTCCAGGGCGGGAAACACCCCCACGCATGTGGGGAAGACCCGGACACCTGGCCAGGCTGGTAAAACTTGTAGGAAACACCCCCACGCATGTGGGGAAGACGCTCCCGGCAAGGGCGGGGGTGGCAAAAACGTGGAAACACCCCCACGCATGTGGGGAAGACCCGGAATCGCGGGCGGGGACGAAGCGGTAAACAGAAACACCCCCACGCATGTGGGGAAGACAATACAAGGAAAAATCCCAGAATCGCCCGCATAGAAACACCCCCACGCATGTGGGGAAGACGGTTTCGGTGCAGCTGTAATCTTCCATCACGAAGAAACACCCCCACGCATGTGGGGAAGACCCCTGGGGCTGTCCGCCTCAAAGGGGTAGCGTGGAAACACCCCCACGCATGTGGGGAAGACTCTTCAGGACTATAGCCCCACGAGGCAAGCATAGAAACACCCCCACGCATGTGGGGAAGACGTGCTTTTCAGGGAAGCGATGAAGCCATGTCTAGAAACACCCCCACGCATGTGGGGAAGACGGACATCAGACGCGAAGCCAGACTCCACACGGAGAAACACCCCCACGCATGTGGGGAAGACCTATGGCTACCACGGCCGAAGAAGTGGCTGCTAGAAACACCCCCACGCATGTGGGGAAGACCCGGCAAGGAGGTTCGTATGAATCAGGCTCTTGGAAACACCCCCACGCATGTGGGGAAGACTACAGCCCCAGATACCCGCAGGCGTCCACAATGGAAACACCCCCACGCATGTGGGGAAGACGGTGTACTCTTCACGGAGGGGTCGGCGTGCACGGAAACACCCCCACGCATGTGGGGAAGACAGAAAGTAAGCCCGGTGGTGCCGCCGCTGAGGAGAAACACCCCCACGCATGTGGGGAAGACAGTGGGATATTATTGAACTTTTCAGTCTGAGTCAAAGGCGCTTTGTCCCGGGGCCCGGAGTTGCCCCCGGGCCGGGGGAGGGCGCTTACGCCACGGGCAGGTCGATGACGGTGACGGTTCTGTCTTCGTAGCGCTTGTACAGGCCGAAGGCGACGGGCACATCGTTCACGCAGAGGGCGTTGCCTTCCTCATGCAGGCCGGAAAGCACCTTGAAGACGGGAACGCGCCTTTTTTCTCCGGCAAGGATGCCGGCATGGGCCAGTGCCTCATCCTCATGGTCGAAGAAGCCGCGGTACACCCTGTCGGAAGGCACGCAGCTTTTCCGGCCGAGGCAGATGGGCCACACCGGCGCCACGAGGGCGGAGGCGATTTCCTCTTCCATGTCATCCGGCACGGCAAGGGCGCAGGCATAGGCCATGTCCTGAAGGTAATAGCGGTAGGTGAGCTTGGTGCCCGAACCCACGGGGCGCCTGCCGTCCGCCTTTTTGGGAATGAGCATGTCCTGCCACGGGTCGGCGGCATCGTACCCGCTGCCCACCATGTGGAAATCCTGCAGAAGCGGCTGCCTTGCGGGCCTGCCCTGCCGGTCGGCGGGGGCGAAGGCCATGACGGTCTGCGGCAGGTGTTTCATGGTGGCGAGCCAGTCGCGCTGTTCTCCTCCCCTTCCCATGGCGCAGCACAGCAGGCCGAGTATGCCGGAGCGGGTGGGGAAGGGGAGCGTGTCGCGCCTGCCGTAGCGGGAACCGGCTCCCCAGGACTGCAGGGGAGCTTCCAGCCAGAGAAGCAGGGTTCTCATGCCTTTTCCTCAAAGGGCCGCACGAAGGCGGCGAGGCCTTCGGCCAGTTCGTCGATGGAGATTTCGGCATCGGCCCTGCCGAAGGTGAACCCGGCCTCTTTGCCGTAGAGCGAACCCGCCTGCTTTTCCTGGCGGGCTATGGCCGCATCCAGCGCCGCGATGCTGGGCGCAAGGTAGCCGTTCTGGGAACGCACCGGAGTATCGAAGCTCACCTGCATGCCCTGCCCCCTGCGGATGAGCACCCGGGCGTAATCCCAGAGGTGCAGGCCGGTCTGCGTGGTCTGCCGGGCCGAGGGAACGGCCAGATACAGCGCCTTCACGAAGGCGGACACCGCGCGGGCGAGGCCGCAGCCTTCCAGCGTGCAGGCAAGCTGACCGAGATCGAGGCTCACATACCGGTAATAGGTGGCGGAATTGAATTCCAGACTGCCCATGTGGGCCGAACCCTGGCTGATGATGCCCATGGGGTCGTCGTCAAGGGCGGTGAAGAATTCCACTTCGCTGTCCGCCCGGTGCGTGGAAATGGCATGGGCAAAGCTTGCCGCCGCGGCCACGTTGAGCTCGGGCGCCTGCGCCACCATGCGGCCGAAAAGCGCGATGTCCAGCCCGTCTTCGGCAGGATGGAAGTATTTTTTATGGATTTTTTTGAATTCTGCGGTGAGGGTGTTCTTTTTTATGGCCGCCTCCACGGAGAAGTTGCCGGAAAGCGCGGCTTCGGCCACGGCGCGGGCTTCACTTTCGGAAAAGAAGAGCAGCGTGTCATCCACAAGGGTATTGGCAAAGGCTTCGGAAAAGGTGTTCGCCTGCTCCTCAGCGGCTCCGGCCTCCACACAGGCGCGTTTGAGCACTTCGGCCACCTGCTTGGTGCGCAGGGCGGTTTTCACGCCCAGCTGCTGAAGCTGGAGGCGCACCTGCCTCTTCCAGCACTGGGAACTGACGCGGGCGCGGGGCACGCCGCCCACCACGGCGCTTTTGGGCGCGCCGACATCGTCGCGGTTCAGGCAGGTGACGGGGAAGGACTGGAGAATATGGAATTCGATGCGGCAGCCTTTGAGATCGTTCATGACGGGTTCCTTCTGCAGGGTTAGAAAATAAGGGGGGAAAGCTGGAGCAGTCCGCAGCCGAAGGCCTTGCCGTGGCCTATGCCGCAGGTGAAGCTGTGGGTGAAACGTTCCTTGTCCGCCACGGTGAGGGCGCCGGTGACGCGGGCCCTGGAGAGGGTGACCTTCTTGCCGTCGGCCTTGGAAAAAACGTCCACCGCAATGTCCGCCACCTGCACCGACGGGGCATGGGGGTCAAAGCCCCAGGAAGGAGCCTTTTCCAGAAACCATGCCTCCACGGCTTCGCGGCCGCGCACGGGTTCGCGCCGGCCGTTCTGCTTGCGCACGGCGTTCACCACAAGTTCAAAGCGGTAACGGGGGTAGTTCAGAAACTCAGCGGGAAGTTCCCGGCTTTCCAGGCGGCCGTGTTCCGGCGCAAGGGCCTGCCTGTCGGAAAGAATGAGAATGCGGCGCAGGCCGTCGCTTCCGCCCTTGTCGGCAAAAAGAATGCCGCTGGGGCCGGGCGCTCCCGCGCGCACGTCCGGGAAAAGCCCGTATACCGCCCGGTGCAGGGAATACCCGTCCGTAAGGCGCAGGGCGCGGCAGTCGCGCAGGGTGAGAAGATAGTGGTGAACGTACATCATGCGGCTTCTCCGTCGGGAGCGGGGGCTTCCTCCTTTTCCATGCTCCAGTATTCCTTTGCCCAGCGCATTTTCACGTTCTGCCGCCGTCCGGCATGGCGGAAGGCCAGAATGTCGCCCAGAAGCCGGGCATAGGAGAGCTTTTTCTTGGCCTTGGCATCCATGAAGGAGAGCAGCGGCCGCAGCTGAAGGCACAGCTCGTCCGTGCCGTCGCAGTTCAGAAGGCGGCGCAGGCGCAGACTTCCCTCCTTCCTGTCGTCGAAGCAGGAGGCCAGAGCCTGGCCGAGAGAGGCCCTGCCGTCGACGGGATCATCCCTGCGGCACAGGGGCGCAAGCACGGTGAGGCAGGGCGTGAAGTCCTCATCGGCAATGTTGAAGCGGATCAGCAGCTCCCAGGCCTGCACGGCAAAGCGTTCACTGCCGTCGGCCCGCTTCAGCCGGGCAATGGCGCCCGTGTCTCTGATGCTGGGCGAAGGGCCGAGCCTTTCCATAACCCACGCCAGAAGCCGGGCATGGTCGTTTCCTGGTTGTTCCATACGATATTCCTCCCGGGAAAGGGGGCGGTGTATGATCCATTCCTCGGCCTGCCGCCCCGTCCCGTGGGGGCAGGCCTCGTCGTAAAGCATGAGCGTCAGGCCGTGGCAGCGGCCGAGAATCGCGGTGCGGGAGGCGCTGTCTTCGCAGCCGTCAATGATGTCCTGCAGCAGGGGTTCCACCATCTGCCAGAAAAGACCGGCGCTTTCCGCTGCGGCAGCCGCCGCGCTTTTTTCGTCCATCTTCATGGCCTTGCAGTAGCTGTTCACCGCGCGGTACAGAATCTGGGCGCGCTTTTCCACATCCTCCATGAGGTCGCGGAAGGCGGAAAACCAGATTTCGCCCAGCTGGGAGCTTTCAAACCAGACTTCCGATTCCAGCTCGTCGTCCTTGCCGGTGAGGTACTGTTCGCCCGCATTGCTGCTTACCCTTACCCCGCCGCTCCATATCCCGATGGTGTCCACAGGGCACAGGTCCCGGTACTTCTTCACCCTGTCCAGCCCCTTCTGAAGGCCGAGGCAGTAAAAGCCGGAATTGCTCTGCTGCGCGTCGAGGAAGGAGAGCAGCGCCGGAAGCTGACGCCAGGGCCGTTTTTCCGGATCCGTCCACAACATGCGGGGTTTGGCCCGGGAAGCGTCCATGGCGGCGGAAGGATCGACCATGCCGGACTGATAGTCGGGGTGCACGATGCCTTCGGTAAAGCGCAGGCCGCCCTCATCCAGCAGGCAGAAGCGCGCCAGGGGCACAAGCCTGCCCATGAGGCTCGACTTGAGCGCCCGCGCCGCGGGGCAGTTCTCCCCCTGAGGCATGGTTTCCCACGGGGGAGTGCCGAGTCCTGCTTCCCACTGTTTCTGCCCGGCAATGTCTTCCTGCGTGAGCAGGTTGAGCCACAGGCTTTCCACAAGGCTGCTCCCCAGAAGGAAGGAGTGGAGCAGGCCCATGTGGCAGAGAGCCGGGCCGGGTTTGCCGCTGACCTTTTTCTCATAGCCCGGGCTGAGCACGAGCTTGTTGTACGGCTTCTTGCCGCCGAGGCAGAGGGACATCTGCTCCAGAAGAAGCAGCGCCCTCTCCGCATCATCCAGCTCCGGTTCAAGCTGCTGATGGGAAAGCCACGTCGTGTTGCCGGAGGCCACTTCCGGCATGGCCGTGCCGTAGCTTTTGAGTTCGGCCCTGGCACAGGCCGGGAACTGGAGAAAAGGCCGGTCGCCGTAGAGCCAGAACTCGTCGGCATGCCTGTCCAGATAGACCAGACAGCGTTCCGCCAGCCCCTGCGGGCCGAGGGCAAGCCACTCCTCGTCGTTTTTGGGCGTGGCCGCGGCCTGCGCAATGGCCAGAAGCGGTTTGAACACACTTATCCTGATGAGCGGAGGCCCCCCCGGCGAGGGGGGCAGAGCTTCGGAAAAGACCTGCCGGAGGGATACCCGGCCATGGTCGGCAATGGGAATCCACGGTTCGGCAGTAAGATTGAAGCGGTTTTTCGTCACGGTTCCTCCCTGGAAAAAGGATGGATGGTTGAAATTTATATTTACCTATTTCATGTTTAAGTCAAGTAGCGGAGGAAGAAATCTTCCCTCGTTGTGGAACGTTCCTTTGCCGTGTTGTTCCCGGCAGGCCCCCTGTGCAGGCGGAAAGAAGCCCTCCCGCCCTTGAAACATGCCTTTCCGGCAGGCGCATGAAGGCGTTTTTCCCGGTTTTGGGGAAAAGCAGGTATCCCCGGCCGGTCCGGCATGGGGTTCTGGTGCTCCTCTGGAAGAAGGAGGATGAATCGGAGACACCTAATTCATGTTGTTAAGTCAAGCGGTGCAGAAAAAAAGGGAAGAAATCTTCCCTTTTGCCCCCCCGGATGAGGGGAAGTCCTTCCGCATGACCTAATTCATGGAAACACCTCCACCTGGGTGGAGACATCCCGTTCCGAAGAGGAAGGCGGGCAGGCTGCGGAATGTATCCTGTTCTTTTATCTGACATTGTTTATTCTGGCAAGTCTTCCTTTTCCCAGCCTGTGCGCGAGGTGTAGCGGCCGCAGGTATGGCCTGCGGCGCAGAGGTCTTCCAGAACGTCGTCGGGGCGTATGCGGGCAAGGAAGAGGGGCTCGTAGTTTTCCTTCACCGGCAGATAGGGCTGAAAAAGGCGGCGTTTTTCCTCCGAGGTGTTGACGGACTGCGTGAAGGCGCTGCTTTTTTTGCGGATGCGCACGATGCTGGAAAAGAGCGCGGCGGAAATTTCCCTGCGCGGGGCGGCGTCGAAGCGGATGACCCTGCCGTCGGCCAGGGTGCAGCCTTCCCGGGAAAGGCTGCGTACCAGAAGCACGGGGCAGGTTTCCTCTTCCACAAGGCGGGTCTGTCCGCTTCTCTGGCTGCCGTCGCTCCGGCTGGCAAGGGCCAGGGTGCGCAGTTGTTCCACCTTGCGCAGAAGGTCGCGCTTCACGGCGTTCAGGGCGGCGGTCTCCTCCCTTTCCGCATAGGTGGCTTCCAGCATGGGGCGTATGTCGGCAGGAAGGCTGACGCTTGTCTTGCCGCTCCACACCTCAAGGGTGCGGGCAAGCACATAGGGTGCGTACACAAGGCCGGAAATGCCGAAGGTCGTGGCCGGGCAGGCGAGGGCCTCTTCCTTGTCCGGGGCGAGCACCCATGCTTCGCGCACGGCTTTTGCGGGGCGCGGCGTGCCTGCATGCCGCCACAGTCGGCCCATGCGCTGGAAGAGCATGTCCGTGGGGCAGAGGCGGGTGATGAGAAAGTCGGCGTCGATGTCGAGGGACTGCTCCAGTACCTGCGTGCCCACAAGAATGCGGCCGCATTGCGCGCGATGGCCGGCGTTCTTGCCGTAAAGGGCCGTCCAGCGGCTTTCGTTGCGTTCTCTGTCCGCAGGGGTGAAGCGGGAGTGGAGCAGGCCTGTTTCCACGTTCATGCCTGCCGCGCGTGCGGCAATGATGCGGAAGAGCCTCTGGGCCTCGGTCACGCTGTTTTCTATCCACAGCACCTGCTGGCCCTGTCCGGCGCGGAGCAGGGCCTCGTTGAGGGCTTCCTCCTCCGCGGCGTTTTGGCGAAGCTGCACCGTGCTGCAGGGCATGGCGCCCGCCCCGGTTTCCAGCAAGGGGGACTCGCCTGCCGGAAGGGCGGTGATGAGGGGATAGGCGTCCTTCCGGCCTTCTCTGCCGATGATGCTTGCGCGGCGCAGGCGCGTGAGCGTGGCGCTCAGCAGAATGACGGTGCAGCCCAGCGCGCGCAGATGTTCCACCAGCGCATCGAGCAGGGTGCCGGTGTAGGCGTCGTAGGAATGCACTTCATCGAGAATGACCACCTTGCCTGCAAGGCCGAAACTGCGCACCGCCGCATGACGCACGTTGATGACGGACATGAGCGCCTGATCCAGCGTGCCCGCGCCGAAGGGCGCGAGAAGGCCGCGCCGGCTCTGTTCAAACCACGAAGCGGCGTTTTTTCCTTCCTCGTTGTGCGTGGCGTAGAGCCAGGCCATGCCGTGCAGCAGCAGTGCGGAGGCCTGGCGGCTTTCCGGGGCAAGCACGGTGTGCAGGAAGGGGAGCAGCCGGGCAAAGATGTTGTTGGAGGTGAGCTGCGTGGGCAGGGCGAAGTACAGACCGCGCGCCTTCTGCGCGGCAAGCAGCCGGTAGGCGGCAAAGAGCGCGGCTTCGGTTTTGCCCGTGCCCATGGGCGCTTCCAGCACATACACGCCCGGGCCTGTGACGGCCTGCGCCAGAGCCTTCTGCACGGCGTTCGGCGCAAAACCGAAAATATCCTGAAAAGCAAGGTCCGGCACGAAACGGAGCGGAAAGAAGCCCGCCTCCTCCACGGCGCGGGGCACAAGGGGCGGCCAGGGCTGACCCGGATCGTCGAAAAGGGAGCCTGAGCCTATCCAGTCGGCCACGGCGGTAAGCCCCTTGAGCAGCGTTTTTTCCTCCTTCGTGTGCAGGCTCGGCAGGGGGCGGCCTTCGCGCAGGCGGCGGATGAGTTCGAGCCGCAGCTGCTGCCAGCCTTCGCCCCCGCATATCTCGTCAAGGGCCGAACACGCTTCCGGCGCAAAGCCGTGATGCCAGCCCGCCACCTCCGCCAGAGCAAAGGATTCCTTCAGGAGCGCGGCCCGGCTTACGGAGGCGTGGGAAAGGGGGCGGGGAGCATCCAGAAAGGGCGCAAGCTGGGGAAAGCGCTGCGCATCGTGCGCCGCCTTGTGGATCATGGCCTGAAAGAAGGGAAAGACCTTGCCTGTGTCGTGCACGGCCACGGCCAGATCGCTCCCTTCGGGAAAAAGCCCTGCCGTGCAGAGCGGAAAGGCGGAAAGCAGCGCCTGCGCCACGGCTCCCGTGATGCGGCAGTGCTCTTCCACCGTGCGGCCGGGAAGCGTTTCCCCGTCCTTGACGCGGCTTTTGGCCAGACATTGTTCCAGCGGCAGGGGTTCCATGGCGGGGGAAGTGCTTTTGCGGCGAATCATGGCGTTTTTCCCGGGAACAGGTTGGCCCTCCCCCGGCGGGAGGAGGAAAAGGAGAGACTACTCTGGGGGAAAGGGCGGCTTTTGTTCTGCGTTATGGAACTGTCCGGCCTTTCATGCCGTGTGTCCGGAGGCTTTTCATGCCCCTGCGGCACGCGCATGCGGTGTTCAGCCTGCAATGTCATGCAGAAGGGGCAGGAAGGCTCGGCAGAAGCTGAGGCTCCCGTGTGCATGAAACTGTGCGATGCGCTCCCAGTCGGCTTCGTGGTAAATGCTGACGCCGCCGAGGACGAGCACCACGCTTGAGTGTTTGAGCTCGCTGTTGCGCTTCCATTGCAGCACACCGGTTTCCTTTTCTATGTCCGCACGATGGGCATGGAGAAGGTCGAATATCCTTTTGTTGCGTTCTTTGCCGGAGCCGAGGTACAGCTCCACGCGCGCTTCGTCCTGATTGGCCACGCAGAGAATCTGGATACCGGCATAGCCCAGGCTGGCGCCCAGATAGTTTCGTCGGGAGGCTGCGGCATGGCGGAAGGGGCCGTCTGTATGGGATTCGCGCAGAATTTCCAGCGCGTATTCCCAGTAGCGGCGGCGGGTAGTATAGCGTGCGGCTTCGTTCAGGGGCTGTTCGCTTTCTTCCTTCAGGGAAAAGACAAGCTCTCCCTCGTCGACGCCGTAAAGTTGGAAGAAGCGGCGCAGGCGCACGATTTTTGCCTGCGTGCTCATGTGCGTGAGAAGCCAGATGTCCGGCGCAATTTCCACCCAGCTGCGTTCATCGGGCTTTGCGGCGGCAACGGCATTGCCGAGAAGGGCGTCGCTGTCTGCCGACTGCGTCAGCCTGAGCAGCACGGAAGGATCGTCCGCATGGAGCCAGGAAAGGATGTTCTGATACATTTCCGACCACTGGGAGGTGCAGTGTTCTTCGCCCCGCCAGCGGAAAGCCACAAGCTGCCGCCCGGTCAGATTGCGGTCTTCGCCAAGGTCGCAGAGTTCGAGCTGTTTTTCTTTCGGCCGGAACGTCGATTCACAGCGCGGCCAGATGTGAAGCGCCTGTTGCAGGAGCGCCTCGCTGCGCTCTTCCAGTTCGGCCGTGCCCCACGCATGCTTCTGGGCGATGAGCTGATTCATGCGCAGGCCGGAATCACGAAAGCCGTTTTTCACATCCCTCTTGTCGGTGAAGGAAAGGTTGCTGTACGCGGAATTGTAGCTTTTCGCCACTATGGTGAGGTTGGCGATGCGGTGCAGCCATGCGGCATGGATATGTTCCGCGTCCGGGCCGAGGTGTTTTTTCCATTCCGGGCTGAGCGTCTGCGGCATGATGTGTTCAATGCTGTAATCCCCGTCCGTGAGGTGCTGCCATACGTCCCGGGTTTCCAGCGTGCCGTGATTTTCCAGCCGTTCAAAGAGATAGGTCTTGTTCTTGGCCTTCATCTGATAAATGTTTCTGGTGGTGAAGGCGGCACCGAATTCCTCATCATCCGGGAAGCGCCCGCTTTCACGCCGTACGGAAAGCACATATTTCAGCTTTTCGACATACTGTGCTGCCGTTCCGTCAAAGCGCAGGATTTCCTTGTGCAGCGTAAGGAATATTTTGTTCAGGGAGTTGGCAGGTACTTCACAGATGATGCGCCGGAAAAGAAAACTTTCGATAATCTGGAAGATTGTTTCAATATCCGCAAGGCTGAGGCTCTTTTCCTGTTCATGAAGGCGCAGAATTTCCAGCAGGAAAGGCCGGCTTACCGTGCTTTCCAGCCAGTTCAGGCGGAATATGCAGTCGTTGAGCGTTCTGCTTTTGGTGCCTCCCGTCAGAAGGAGCCTGTAATACCTGGCATAGGTGAGCAGGTCTTTGAGCAGCTCCTCAATGTCATGTCGCGAGGGGGACGGCCATGTCTTGTAGACATATTCTTTGAACGCAAGGTAGGTTTTACTGATGACGGGAGTGACCTGCTGCTTGATGCTGAGAAAATCCCGCACGAAGGCGCTCACGTCATAGCGGGTGCATTCTTCGATATTGTTCCAGTATTGTTCGTAGAATGTTTCCTGCGTGAGGGAATCCAGCCCCATCAGAATAAAGTTGCGTATCTTGTCGCCTTCGCTCAGGGCGAGGCCCGTAGAGTTCAGGCTTTCAAAAATGAGCTGAGGGTCGTCTTCGGAAGCGCTCAGTCTGATATGAATGATGACCAGGCGCTTCAGGGCGTCGAACAGGGCATCGACGGGAAGCGTCTTTTCACGGAGCCTTTTGCAGAAATAGTCGTAGTTGACCGTGAGATTGGAATCCCTGATGTGGTCGGCGGGGCTTTCAAACAGTTTCTGAAAGGCCTTCTGATCGTTTTTCACCGGCTTGAGCTTGATGCGCGTGTCGTTCGATTTCCACTTGTTGATGAGATATTCTTCCTGAATCATGGAGGCGAGGTGCGGAGAGTCCGACACAAGCTCGCCGGACGCGAGAAGGTCGTGGAGCGCAAGCAGAAGAAGAGAAACAGTCGTCAGCCTTTGCTGACCGTCGATGATGAGGAACTGCTCACTGTCGGCTTCCGCATCGTAGAAAGAAACGATGCAGCCGAAGAAATGGCTTTTGCGGCCGGATGTTTTCAGCCGCACAAGGTCGTCGAAGAGCTGTTTGCACTGTTCGTTCTTCCAGTCGTAATTTCTCTGATATACGGGAATGACGAAGCGTTTTTTGGAACTCATGTATTCAAGAAGAGAAATGGCGTCGCCTTTCACGGAGAACTCCTTTCTATGCGTCGGCTCCGGGTCATGGAGGCAGGGTATGTCAGTTTGCACGGCATGACAAGATGAAGGGGCGTCTGCCCCGGTCTCACGCCCCGCGCCTGTCTCCTTTCCCCCTGTTTTCTGCCGGAAAACGTCCTTCGGGGGCATTTTTTGTCCACACAGTGGTGGACGGTGTGACGGACGCTATGGAAAAAAAGCCGGTTTCGGGGTATGCTGCCGGCTGTTTTTTTCAGAACAGCCGACATTCGGACAAGGGAGACGGCATGCAGGTCATACTCGGCAGGTACATGGACGGCGGCGCGTGGCCGGATGCGGTGACGGCCTTCGGAGGCGGGAGAAACGCCGTGGACGGCGTGAAAATCTGCGGTCCGGCGGGCTTTCTTTCCGTGCTGGAGGAAAAGCTCGGTCTTCCCGGCCGGGAGGATGCGGCGGGCAGGCGCACGGCGGCGTGGGAGGCGCGCCTTGCGCGGCATGTTCCGGCGGAACCGGAGGAAGGGGAGCCTTTTTATGCCGCCTCCTTCCGTGTGGACGGCTGGAACACGGCAAAGCGCCTTATTGCGATGCGCGACGAGCTGAAGGATGCCGGGGCGCTGGAAGGGGGAGAGGCCGCGCTTTGGAAGAGCGCCGGAGACTGCGCCGCGGCGGGGCTTTTCCGCCTTGCGGCGCTGTTTTCTCTTGAGGCGGAGGGCGGGCCGGATGAGGCCGACCGCGTGCCTTTTCTCTGCGCGCATATCCGGGAATGGGGCATGGGCGGCCTTGAGGAACTGCGTCTTGCAGAGCCGCGTTCCTGCTGGAGCCGGTCATGGAACGTCCTGTTCGATGCCCTTGTGCAGGAGGGCGTGCGCCTGCACGAGGCAAAGGAGCCTGCGTGCGACGCGCTGAAGCTCCCCGGAGAGAGCTTCCGTCTGGAGGCGGAGAACCCTTCGGAAGCGGCGCTGGCCCTGGCCGCGGTGCTTGGGCGTGAGCAGCGGCGGGGCGCTCCGGGCCGGGTGCTCATCATCCGCCGGGAAGAGGACGGGGAACTGGATACGGCGCTGCACGCCTTCGGCCTGCCCGGCACGGGATGCCGCCGCCGTTCCGCGGCCCGTCCGGCCGATCAGCTTTTTTCCCTGTATCTGCGGGTCAGTCTGTCCGCCTTTGAGCCGGAGCTGCTGCGTCAGCTGCTGCTTCTGCCGCTCTGTCCGCTGGAGGAGACGTTTGCGGCAGAGGTGCTTGCGGCGCTGCGCTTTTCCGAGGTGCTGCCGGAGCGGGGGAAGGACTGGTCGGGCGTATCGGCGTGGCCCAAGGCCTGGCGGAACCTTCTGGAAGAAGACGGGGAGGGAACGTGCCCCCTTTCCGCAAAGGAGCGCCGCGAGGCGCTGGAATGGATTGTGCCCGAGAAGCGCATGGATGCGGAAGAGGAGGGCCTTGCCGCCCGTGCCCGCGCCTGTGCCGCGAAACTGCGCCGCTGGGCGGCGGAGGCGGACCGGCCGGAACTTGCCGTGACGGCGGCCCATTGCCGCGCGCTGGAACAGCTTCTGGAAGGAACGGAAACGCTGACGCGCAGAAGGCTGGATATGCTCATCGACGACGTGACCGGCCGGGGGGAGAGAAGCGCCCCCTGCGCGGAAGAGCGGCCGTGGATCGTGCTTGCCTCCCCGGGGCAGCTCTGGGAGGCCGGCGGGCCTCTCACCGTGATCTGGTGGAACTGCGTGGACAGCGACGCCCCGGCCGCAGGCACGGCATGGAGCTGCGCCGAACGGGCCTGGCTTGAGGAGCAGGGCGTTCTGCCGGAAGGCGCGGCCCTGCGGCTGCGCGCCCGCAATGCGGCCATGCGGCGGCCTTTTCTGTATGCGGAAAGGCTCATTCTCGTCACGCCGCGCACGGCAGGGGGGGAGGAGACTTCGCCCCATCCCGTCATGGCGCTGCTGAAAGAGGAAGGCCTGAGAAGGGTGAAGGCGCAGAGCGTGCTTGCGGGAAAGGGCGGCGCGGAGGGCGGAGCCTTCTGGGCGGTGGACATGCAGGAACTGCCCGCGCCTGTGCCCGTGCTTCCCTGGGAGGGCGGCGCGGCGCGGCCCCTGAGCCTGCCTGCGGAGCTTTCCCCTTCCTCGTTGAAAACGCTGCTCGGCTGCCCCCTGCGCTGGTATCTGGAAAACAGCCTGGGCATCAGGGACGGCGGGCGCGCCCTTCAGGGCGATGCCGCGCTGCTCGGCACCCTGGCCCACAGCGTGGTGGAAGAGCTTTTCACGGAATACGGCGAGGGCATGAAGCGGATGAGCCTGACGCAGGAGGAGATGTTCCGCCGCCTGCAACGCGCGGCGAAAAGGCAGGCCGCGCGCTTCAGCCTGCCCGAAAGGCAGGTGCTTCTGCATGACATGGCCGCAAGGCTTGTCCGGAGCGTGCGGGAACTGTGCCGCTTCCTTGAGCGGGAAAAGCTGCTTTTTCTGGATACGGAACGCTCCTATGAAGGCGAGCTGGAACAGGGCGTGGCCTACAGGGGGCGCTACGACATGGCCTTTGCCCGGGCCGGGGCGCCGGAGGAACCGGCCGTCATCGTGGATCTGAAATGGTCGTCGAGCGATGTTTTTTTCAGGGAGATGAAGGAAGGTTCCGTACAGCTGGCCTCCTACAGGTATCTGCTCCGGCACGGCACGCTTCAGCCGGGGAAGAGGGCGGTTCCCGCCTCGCGCCTGCATCGTCCCGCCGGGCACGATATCGAGGAAGTGTGCTATTTTCTCATGAAAAAGGCGGACATGGTGCGCAGCAGCGAGGATTCGCCCCTGACGCTGGATGAACAGTGGGCGGCCGTTGCGGCGCGCTGGAAGAAGCTCAGGGCCTGCCTTGCGGCGGGAGAGCTTCTTTCGGCCCCGGAATGGGCGTGCAGGCTTGCGGAAGAGGAAGATGAGGAAGCGTGCAGCAAGGCCGCGGCCGCGCAGGCCGCTTCCGTGTGCCGGTACTGCATGTTTCCCCTGCTGTGCGGGCGGAAGGTGGAAAAGGGGAAGGATGTGGCATGAGCGCTCTGGAAAGAATCGTCATCAAGGCGGCCGCAGGCACGGGAAAGACCTTCAGGCTGGTGCAGGAATACGGCAACGCCCTGGGCCTGGGAGAGAGCACCCTGCACGGAGGAGCCTGTTCCCCCGAGGAAATCATTGCCGTGACCTTCACGCGCAAGGCGGCGGCGGAACTGCGCGACCGCGTGCGCAGAAAGCTGCATCGGGCGGGCAGGAGCGACCTTGCGGAAAAGGCGGAAGGCGCCTTCATCGGCACGGTGGACAGCATCTGCCTCAGGCTCATTCAGGAATACGCCCTGGACGCCGGATTTTCCCCGTTTTTGCGCGAAGTTGCGGAGGAAGACGGGCGCAGCCTCTTTGACAGGGCGCAGGCGGCCGTGCTGGAAAGCCGGGGAGAAGAGGAGCACGACCTGCCTTCCCTTTACCATGCCTTCGGCCTGTACGATACCCGGAGCAACCCGGACGAGGGGGTGGAGAGCGAACCCGTATGGCAGGCCGTGGTGCGCGAACTGGCCGAAACGGCGCGCGTGCACGGCTTCGACCGCAGGGACATGGAGGAGGCGGCCGAAGCCTCCTGCGCGGAGTTTTTTTCCTTCATCGTGCCGGGGGCGGCCGTTCCCCGGCTTGCCGATCTCAAGCAGCGCATAGCCGGGGCGCGGCGGGAACAGTGCCGCGACGAGCTGTACCGGCCCTACAGGGGCGCAAGAAGCGCGAGCACGCAGAAACATTTCGACCTGCTGGAAAAGCTCGATACCATGCGCCTTGAAGACATGCGCTGGAAGGACTGGTTTCTTCTGGCCGGCGCCGATCCCAGGCCGAAAGGCGGGGACAGCGCCCCTCCCTTTGCCGACATCCTGCACCACATCGCCTTCGACGCATGCCGCAGCCGGGAGTTCGGGGAAGATGTGCGCCGCCTCATCCGCGAGAGCTTCCGGGCCGCCTCCGAAGTGGTGGAACGCTTTGAGCAGCTCAAAAAAGAGGAAGGCGTGCTGGATTTCACCGACATGGAGCGCAAGGCCGTGGAGCTTCTTTCCCTGCCGCGGGTGCAGGCGCTTCTGCGGGGGCGCTTCCGCGTGCTTTTTGTGGACGAATACCAGGATACCAGCCCGCTGCAGCTGCGGATTTTTCAGCTGCTGGGGCAGATCATCGAAGGCGGCGAAAAGCCGGGCCGCGTCATCTATGTGGGCGACGACAAACAGTCCATCTACGGTTTCCGGGGGGCGGTGCCGGAACTGACCCGCGCGGGCACGCCGCGCACCGTGGGCGGCAGGGCGCGGTGGAAGCACGACACGCTTTGTGTGTGCTGGCGTTCTCTGCCTGCGGTCACCGGTTTCGTGAACGCCTTCTTTTCCTCGCTGGAAGAAAGGTTCGGCCGGGGCTTTCTGGCGCAGGAGCCGGGGGGCAGGCTCGACATACGGCATGCGCTGAGCGACGAGGCCGCCGCACAGCGCAGAAAAAGCGGCGAGAAGGAGGGCGCTTCCCGCGCGGGGCAGCTGGCCCTTGCAGAGGCCGTGCCTTCTCTTCAGCTCTGGCATCTCGCCCTGTCGGAAAAGGGCAGGTGGAACAATACCGGCCGCGCCTCTGCCGTGGCGGCGCTGGTGAAGCGCGCGCTGGAGGAAGGGCTGCCTGTGGACAGAAAGTCCGGGCAGGACATCACGGGCCTGCGTCCTCTTGCGCCCGGCGACATTGCCGTGCTCTGCCGCACCAACGTGCAGTGCCGCGCCGTGGCCGATGCCCTGAGCGCTCTGGGCATTGCCGCAAAGCTCAGGCGCAGGGGACTGCTCGAACAGGATGAGGTGCGGCTCTGCCTGTATGCGTGCCGTCTTGCCGCCGACCTGCACGACACCCTGTCCATGGCCTCCCTGTACCGTCTGCTGGTGGGCGGCGACTGGTTTTCGGCCGCCTCTTCCGGCGGGGAGGGGCTTTTTCCTCCCCTTTTCGAGCCGCTCCGGCGGCTGCACGCGGCCATGACCCGTCTTTCGCCTTCGGAACTTCTGGATGCCGTGATAGGCGACATGGACGTGTACCGCAGGGTGTGCGCGTGGGGGCACGGGCAGGAACGCACGGCCAATATCGAGCTTCTGCGCGACTTTGTGCGCCATTATGAAAAAACGGCCCGGGCCGCGCGCCGTCCGCTCACCGTGCAGGGCTGGCTCGACGCGCTGGAAGAGGAAAATCCCGAACGCGCCTGCGTGGGCGAAGATGCCGTGAGCGTGTGGACATGCCACGAAGCCAAGGGGCTGGAAAGCCCCATGGTGGTGCTCTACGGGCTTTCGGGCAAGGCGCGCGAACCTTCCCCGTGGGGCGTGCGCCGCACCTGCGACCTTGCGGACTTCACCGGCGAGGAAGACCCGCTGGAGCGCTGCTCCTTCCGCTGGCTGCCCGATATTCTGGAAAAGGCATTTCCCCCGGCAAGGTTTCAGGTTCCGCCCTTCATGGATCCGGAACGTCTGCAGAAGGCGTTCCGGGAGGCGGAACAGACCCTGCGCGAGGAGGAACTGCGCCTGCTCTATGTGGCCATGACGCGGCCGAAGAGCATTCTTGCCCTGGTGACGGAAACCGTTTCCGAACATAAGGTCGACATTGCGGCCCCTGCGCTCCGCATCTTCAGCCCGCAGGCGGGGCGCGAGCTTGACGCGCTGGTGGAACATGAGGGCGAGGGGTACCTGCTCGGCAGGCCCTGCCGTGTTCTGCGCATGCTTCCCGAAGAGGTGCAGACGGGGGAGCAGACAGCGGAGCCTGAAAAGCGGAGCTTTCCCGCAGGCGGCCCGGCCCCGGCAGCTTCCTCCCTGCCGGAGAAGACCTTTTCCGTGACTGCCCGGTGGCAGGAGGATGTGCCGGGGTACAGACCCGTGCGCGGCATTGTGGAGGATGCCCCGCGCGACAGGCTCGGCGACATGCTGCACGGCTGGTTTGCCGTGTGGTTCGGCATGAGCGGGGAGCGGCGCAGCGAGGAGCGCGCCTGCGGCAGAATGCAGAAGCGGCTTGAACGCTTCTGCGCGCTGTGGAACGAGCCGGAACCGCTCTGGCCGGATGCCGCCCTGTACCTGGAAGAGCTGAGCGAACACCTGGGCACGGCCCTGCAGCGCTGGTTTGAAGGGCGCGCGGACAAAAGGCCGGGCGATGCGCTGGTCATCCGTACCGAATGGCCCGTGGAGCACCTGCCGGACGGGGAGGCTTCCTTCCGCACCGATGCCATGCGCCTCGACCTTCTGGCCGAGGTGCGCCGCGCCGACGGAACCTGCGGCCCCTGCCTCATGGTGGATCACAAGTGCGGCCGGTACGAAGAGATGGATGAAACGGTGCTGGCGGAGCGCCTGAAGGAGGCCTACGGGGCGCGTCAGCGCGACTACATGCTTGCCCTGCGCGCCATGGGCCGGGAATGCCGCTGCCTGCTCCACCTGCCGCTGGAAGGCAGGTTTTTGGAACTGCGGCTGACGGAACAAGGGCGGGAGTCCTGAATCCGGCGGCGGTTGTTCCGGGAAACGCCCATGGCCGCCGGAGCGCGCAAAAACGGCGCCTTTTCCGCCTTCTGCCGTCTCAGAGCGCAGAAGGCGCGGCCTGCCCCATGCCCGGAAATAAGGGATGCGGCGCCTGTGGTGAAAAACGCTGCACAAAAAAACGCCTTTCTCCAAAGAGGCGTTTTTTTACCCCCGGCATGGGATTCATCACCGGAAAGGCGCTCCGGCAGGCCGCCCTGTTCCATGCAGGGGAGGGCCGCGCCCTGCGGCGCAGACGCCCGGGGGAAGCACTTTTTTCTCCATACAGGGCGTTCTGCACGCTTGTGGGAAAAACGTGCCTTCCCGCTCCGGGCGGCCCTGCTGCGGCACATTGCGGCGCGGCGGATGAGGCATGAGGGCTGTCTTTCCTGGGGAAGAACGCTTCCCCGGAGCTTGGGAACGGCGGGCCTTATGAGAAGTTTTCCAGGAATAATTCCTGATAATAGAAGCAGGGCACAGAGAAGCGGCAGCGCCCTGTGCCGCGTTCACCGGCAGGGCGGGCCGGGAAGGGCCGCTCACCCGTCGTTTCTGGTAAAGTAAAAATTGCAGTCGTCGGAATAGGTGCAGGTATAGCCGTAGGATTCCGCAAGCACGGCAAGCGCGAGATAAAGATTCCCCCGCCGCGGCTCTGCGCCTGTTCCGAACCAGAAATAGCGGATGGGATGCGTCTTCAGAAAATGCAGAAGGATCCGTGCCGCCCTGCGGTAGACAAGCATGCCGAGAATCTTGTTGCGGGCGGGGACATAGGCCGTTCCCGGAAGGGGCGTCTGGAAATCGTCCAGCGGGGGATTCAGCAGTTCCAGAACCACCTGAAAGTCATCCGTCATGACAAGGCGGTAAGGCTCCATTCCCGGAATACGGATGTATTCTTCAAACAGCAGAAAATCTTCCATGGCGTTTTTCCGGCAACCACGGCCGACCGTGAAGCCCCCTGTGGCAGTTCAAGATGCCTTTTGAATCAAAGGCGATGAGTCACAACCACGGCCGGCCGTGAACACCCCTGTGGGTTTGAGGTTGATGACCAGGAGTGATGGTAGAAGTCACAACCACGGCCGGCCGTGAACACCCCTGTGGGACTGTGACGAGTACGAAAAACTTTCCTTTGTGTCACAACCACGGCCGGCCGTGAACACCCCTGTGGGATTATCCCGTTTATAGAACCTGAACAAGATGTCACAACCACGGCCGGCCGTGAACACCCCTGTGGGCCTATCGATACTGGATATCCGCCTCATATGAGTCACAACCACGGCCGGCCGTGAACACCCCTGTGGGTTTACTGGATAAGCGTCCCATACAACCTCTATGGGTCACAACCACGGCCGGCCGTGAACACCCCTGTGGGATCGTGGCTCTGGCTGGAAGACGTCTTGGAAGGTCACAACCACGGCCGGCCGTGAACACCCCTGTGGGTTTCTATACTAGGATTTCGTGTAAATAGTTTTTGTCACAACCACGGCCGGCCGTGAACACCCCTGTGGGGGTTATGGTGAAGGAATTCGTCGATGGCAAGTCACAACCACGGCCGGCCGTGAACACCCCTGTGGGGCTTGTCTTTTTTTATCCTTATATTTCAGGCGTTGCAAGCA
>NZ_CALUWY010000012.1 GCF_944324615.1 uncultured Mailhella sp. | reverse complement strand
GTTCCTTCATGGCATCCTCCCTATGCCGACAATAAGAACTTTTTACCCTTTTGGCAATTAATGAGTCCTGAGCCTAACATGTGAATATTTTTTCTTGCCGCAGGGCGGAAATTTCCGGCCTTTTTCAGGCGGAGTGCGTGTTTTTTTTGCGGCGGAGCATCCGTTTTTCTTCTGCAAAATCAGGGGGAAGGCGTTTTTTTGGTGCGGAAGGCGGAAGGCGCGGGGTGTTTTTTCCCCTTCAGGCAGGGCGCAGACGCGCAAGCCTTGTGCCTGCGGGGACGAGAACCCGGGGAAGAGGCGCAGAGACGGCACGGGAAGGGGGCAGAGGAGACGGAGGCTTTCTGCGCCGGGGCATGCCGCGCGGAGAGGGCGGGCGCGTACGCCTCCGGGCATGTTCTCAGGGGAGATGTTCCCGGGAGTCGCAATGCTTGTAGGAAAGCAGGCTCTGCTGTGCGGCAAGGCTTCTCAGGCGGGCGGGATCCTTAACGAAGGTGATGCCGCGTTCCTTGCCCAGGATGCCTTCCTTGCGCAGGGACTGGAATATCTTGGTCACGGTCATGACGTGCAGGGAAAGGTGCCCGGCTATTTCCGTATGGGTGAGGTAGCGGGGCAGATGGTGCGGGGGGTCCTTGCGCATGAATACGGAAAGCATGCGGCATACCCGCACCGTGGCGGAAAGAGTGCAGTTGTTCACCGACTGCACGATGACCTTGATGAGGTTTTCCGCAAGGCCCCGGATGAGCAGCGTCTTCACGGGTTCCTCATCCATGTGCCGCATGAATTCCCTGTGTTCGGTGCTGATGAGGCGGCAGGGCGTCTTGGCGAACATGGCGAGGGATTCGTTGGAAAGCAGAAAGTCGAAGGCGTCGTGAGGGATGGAATAGACGTGGTTCACGGAAGGGATGAAGCTGAGCAGGTCTCCGGGCTCGAAGTACACCAGGGAATGGCGTTCCCCCGTGGCGGATACGGCCGTGAGGGTGACGGTGCCTTCCAGCAGGTAGAACACCCTGTCCACCATGAGCTTGGTGCCGCGCGGAACGGCGATTTCCCGGCTGAAGCGCAGAAGATGGTTCCTGCATGTCTCCATGTCGGGGAGCGGCACCTTTGCGCCGCAGTCGGGCAGCGTGCCGAGGGGGCTTCTGCCGTTGGGGGAAGGTATGGTCATGGAAGCGCTCTTCATGATGCGGTGTCCTTTCCTCAGAGCATATGGCGTTTGAAAAGAGCTTTTTTTCAGGCGTTGCACAGACCATAGACGATGTGCACGCCGGGTTCTCCACGCCGCAGGCAGGTGCCTTTCTGCCGGGAATGCTCCGCCGGGCAGGTGCGGAATCCGGGAAAAGCGCTCGGAAGCAGCAGGAAGAGAACGATTCTTTCAAGGATTCCATCGGCGGGATATTTTGTCAATTGCCCGTTTTTTGTTGGGGCAAGGGCGTTTTCAGGCTTTTTTGCCGCGCTTTCGGCACAAAAAAAGGGCGGCTTTTATAAAAGCCGCCCTTTGTATCATGCGGGCCTACTTTTCGTCCCAGGCTTCTATGCCGCGCCTGTCGGGGAGCAGCGCGGGATGGAAGACGGGATCGGGCACGCCCGCCTTTTTCTGATCGGAGTAATCTTTAAGGGCGATGAAGGCGTTTCTGCCGAGCAGGGCGATGGCCACGAGGTTCACAATGGCCATGAGCGCCATGAACAGGTCCGCCAGGTTCCACACGAAGGGCAGGTCGGCCACGGAACCGAAGGCCACCATGGCCACCACGAGCACGCGGAACACAAGCAGCAGGCCGGGCCGGGTGCTGAAGAACTGGATGTTGCTTTCCCCGTAGTAGTAGTTGCCCGCAATGGAGCTGAAGGCGAAGAGGAAGACCATGAAGGAAAGCAGCACGCCCGCCACGCTGCCCATGTGGGAGGCAAGGGCCATCTGCACAAGTTCGATGCCGGTCTTGCCCGTGTCGGCATAGCCGTCGTACAGGAGCACGATGCAGGCCGAGGCCGTGCACACGAGCAGCGTATCCACGAACACGCCGAGAGCCTGCACAAGGCCCTGCTTCACGGGATGGGAGACAAAGGCCGTGGCCGCGGCGTTGGGCACGGAACCCATGCCCGCCTCATTGGAGAAGAGTCCGCGCTTGGCGCCGGTGAGTATGGCCGCGCCTATGCCGCCTATGGCCGCATCGGGGGAGAAGGCCTGGGAAACGATGGTGGCGAACATGGCGGGGATGGCGGTGATGTTCAGAATGACGATGATGAGGGCGATGAAGAGGTAGAGCGTGGCCATGACGGGCACAAGCCAGCTGCTCAGGTGGGCGATGCGCTTCAGCCCGCCGAAGATGACGATGGCGGAAAGGATGGTGATGCAGGCCCCGCCGAGGGCGCGGTCGAGCCCGAAGGTGGATTCAAGGGAAAGGGTGATGGTGTTGGCCTGCACGGAGTTGAAGCACAGGCCGAAGGTGACGGAAATGAGCACGGCGAACAGGGCCGCCGCACTTTTGCTGCCGAGGCAGTTGCGGATGTAGTAGGCGGGCCCGCCGCGGAAACCGAAGGTCCTGGGATCGCGCACCTTGTATATCTGGGCCAGGGTGCTTTCCACAAAGCCCGAGGCCGCGCCGATGACGGCGATGACCCACATCCAGAAGATGGCCCCCGGCCCGCCCGTGACGATGGCAATGGCAATGCCCGCAATGTTGCCCACGCCCACGCGCGAGGCCGTGCTGATGCAGAAGGCCTGGAAGGAGCTGATGTGCGCCTTGCCGCCCTCATGGCTCACGCCTTCCCTCAGCAGGCGCAGCATTTCCCCGAACAGGCGCAGCTGCACGAAGCCCGTGCGCAGGGAAAACCACAGCCCGAGGGCGATGAGCATGACAACGAGAACATAGGACCAGAGGATGTCGTTGGAAACGGTTATTGCTTTTGCCAGAAATTCCATGCGCGGGCCTTTGGTTTCGGGTGGAAGGGACGATGATTCGTGCAATGGTTCACGAAGGAGGGCAAAATGTCAACCTCCCTGCCCGAGACGGGGCGGAACACGCGCGTTTTTGTCTTTCCGGCCCGGGCTACAGGGCCATGAGGAGCGTGCCGAGGCTGATGAGCGCGGCCCCTGCGGCCGCCTTCATGGTGAGGTGCTCCTGCAGGAAGATGACGGCAAGCACGATGGTGAACACGATGCTCATCTTGTCCACAGGGGCCACCCTGGACACGTCGCCCATCTGCAGGGCCTTGAAGTAGCACAGCCACGAAGCTCCGGTGGCAAGGCCGGAGAGGATGAGAAATACCCATGTTCTGGCGCTCACGGCCGCGGGCGAGAACTTCGCCCCGCAGACAAAGGCCATGCCGCATGCCATGAAGAAGACCACCAGCGTGCGTATGGCGGTGCCGACATTGGAATCCACGCCTTCGATGCCGACTTTGGCCAGAAGCGAGGTGAGCGCCGCGAACACGGCGGAAAGGAGCGCGAGGATGAGCCACATGTTGTTTGTTTCCTTTCGCATGAGAATGCCCTGAGTGTTTTGCCCTGAGACAGGCCGGAAGGGGAGGCGTCCCATACGTTCGGGCTTCCTCAGCGGGGCGCGGGACGGAACAGGGAAAGACTTGCCCTGTGCCTTTGTTCTGTCAACCTTTTTCCGCCCCGCCGGGAAGCCGTCATGGTGAGGTTGCTCAGGCGCTCAGAGGGATACGGTTTCCTCCTCCTGCCCGGGGGCGAGGTTTTCCTCCCTGAGGGCTCCCTGGGTGAACATGTCGCTGGCAAGCTGATATTCGGCTATGGCCAGGTTCAGCCGCGTTTCGGCCTCTTCGCCGTGAAGTTCCGGCCCGAGGCCTTCTTTTTGCGTCCAGGCGCATGCGGAGGAGCGGCGCACGGGTTCGAGCACGGCGAGTCCCCCTTCATCGAGTCTGCCCAGGGCCTGATAGGTGCTGATCCAGGCCCGGCCTTCCTCGGGGCGCAGGGAAAGAATGCTGCGGCCGAAGAAGGGGGAGCGGTAGCTCCAGCCCAGAACATCGAAGAGCGTGGGGGCTATGTCGGCCTGACTGCACAGGGTGGTCACGGTTTCGGGCGCAATGTTGCCGGGGCTGTAGAGGAAGGCGGGGATGAGGTAGCGCTCCGGCGGAAGGTCGGTGTGGCCCGCCGCGCTTGAGGTGTGGTCGCCGCAGAGCACGAACACGGTGTTGCTGAACCACGGCCGCCTGGAGGCTTCCCGGAAGAATCTGCCGAGGGCGTAGTCGGTATAGGCCACGGCTCCGGCCCGGCCCGAACCGGAGGGCTGGGAAACCCTGCCTTCGGGGTAGGTGAAGGGGCGGTGATTGGAGGTGGTGAGCACGAACTGATAGAAGGGGCGGCCCTGCCGGTAGTCTTCGTCGGCCTCAAGCAGCGCGGTGCGGAAAAGGTCCTCGTCGCACACGCCCCAGGCGTTGGTGAAGGTGATGTCGTCGCTTTTCATGACGGCGCGGTCCACGATGCGGAAGCCGTTGCCGGAGAAGAAGGCGTTCATGTTGTCGAAGTAGCCGAATCCGCCGTAGATGAAGGCGGTGTCGTAGCCGTGGGCCCGGAAGACGGAACCTGTGGAGAACAGTCCTTCGCAGCCGGGGCGGCGCACGATGGAGGAACCGGGCGTGGGCGGCAGGGAAAGGGTGAGGGCCTCGATGCCGCGCACCGTGCGCGTGCCCGTGGCGTACAGGCGGGAGAAGAAGAGGCTCTGGCCGATGATGCGGTTCAGGTTCGGTGTGTTCTCTCCCAGAAGATTGCTTCCGAGACTCTCCACCGCGATCTGCACGACGTTGGGATGCCATGAAGGCCGGGTGGCGGCAATGTCGCGCACGATTCCCGTCTCTTCAGAAAAGTGCGCTCCGCCCGTTTCCCCGCGCACGAGAAGGGAGGCCTTTTCCGCATCCATGACGGGGTAGAATTCGCGGTAATCGAGGGCGTTGTGCCTGTAGGCGGAAAAAAGCGACCACACGCCGTTGGCGGCAAGTTCCCGTTCCACCCTGTCGGGGGAGGAAAGGGGCGCATAGAAGAACGTTGCGCAGGCCATGGCAAGGCAGCCTGCAAGAAGCGCGGGGGAACGCTGCGCGGGCCGGGCCGCCTTTTTCCACAGAAGGAGCATGGCGGGCACGGTGAGCACCGCGGCGCAGGCGGCCACGGCGGAGAGCAGGGGAATGACGGGGTAGGATTCTCTGATGTTCCGTATCACCTCCGTGGTATAGATGAGATAATCCACGGCAATGAAGTTGAAGCGACTGCTGAATTCCCCCCAGAACAGGGTTTCGGCCACGGCGGAGAAGAGAAAGAGGCAGGCGTACAGCCAGAAGGCGAGGGAGGCCAGCGTGCGGCCGACTCTTCCGCCGAACACGTTCTTTTTCAGGAAAATGAGCGCCGCAAGGGGCAGGGTGAGGAGAAAATAGGGGAAAAGGTCGTTGAGCGCGCCCTTGAAATACAGAACCGCCAGCGTTCCGGGTGCGAACGAGGCGTCGAGACTGCGGTGCGCCATGACGAGCAGCACGGTTCTGACGGCGGCATTGACGAGCAGCCAGAGCAGAAGCAGCAGGCCGAGGTAAGAGCCCCGGGCGTTTTTGCGGAAAACCATGGAAGACTCCTTGAAAGTTTTTGCAGCAAAAAAGTAAGGAAAAAACTGCTCCATGCGAAGTCCTGGCGGAGTAACAAAGCGTAACAGCGGGAAAATCGCGCTCCGTGTTCAGAAAATAGTACGCACAGGGAGGAAAAAACGGGCTTATTCTGCGGCATGAAAGAAAACGGTAGAAAATAAGCGCCGCTCTGTCACTGATTTTACATCCGCAGCTTCCTTTTTGTGATAAAACTTATACAGCCGTATCATGAAGAATGTGTAACGAAGCGTAACAGGCTCTGCGGCCGCGTTGCGGCCTCTGTTCCGGGATGTTACAGGAAGAGGAGCCGGAAAAAGAGCTTCCGGGGCGCATGCTGCCGGGAAGACGGCGCCGGCCCCGTGGCCCCCGCGCTTTGCTCAGAACCGTTTTCAGAGGGGGCGTTCTCATGTTTCAGATGCTGATTATCGACGATGACAAGGAGCTGTGCCAGCTTCTGGAGGATTATTTCCGGCCGGAGCACATCACCTGCCGTTTTGCCCACGACGGGCAGAGCGGCCTTGCGGCCATTCTTGAGGAGCGGCCGGACATGGTCATTCTCGACGTCATGCTTCCCGAGAAGAACGGTTTCGAGGTGTTGCGCGCCATACGCAGGGACACCCGTCTTTCCCGCCTGCCCGTCATCATGCTCACGGCGCGGGGTGATTTTTCCGACAGGGTGCGCGGGCTGGACGCCGGGGCGGATGACTACCTGCCCAAGCCCTTCAACCCGCGGGAGCTGCTTTCCCGCGTGCGCGCGGTGATGCGCCGCGCCCAGCCTTCCGCAGGAGAGGGCGGGGGCGACATACGCCTGGAGGAAGGTTCCATGAAGGCCTGGCGTGGGGATGAGGAAATTTCCCTGAGCGGGCAGGAATACCGGGTGCTGCGGGCGCTGCTTTCCTCGCCGGGCAAGGTGATCTCGCGCGATGCGCTGAGCCTTGCGGTGTTCGGGCGCGAGGCCATGCCCATGGAACGCGGGCTGGACATGCAGATAAGCCGCGTGCGCCGCAAGCTCGGGCCGTACCCCGACGGTTCCGAGCGCATACGCAGCATACGCGGCGTGGGCTACATGTATGCGGTGCGCGGGGAGGATCATTCATGAAAAAACTGCGCGGAACGCTTTCCGGCTTCTGGGATTCCCTGCCGCTTTTCCGCAAGATATACATCTGCGGCATCCTGTTCATAGGCTCCTTCGCCATGCTGGGCGAGTTCGGCGAATATGTGGCGAGCGACCTTCTGCAGAGCAGCGGCAATTCCTTCTCCTCCGCGCAGGAAGTGATACTCTGGATGGTGTTCACCTTCATCGTGGCCGCGCTGGAAGCCTATGTGCTCATTTCTTTTCTGAAGAACATCATCGGGCATTTCACCTCGGTGATACACCGCCTTTCCGGCGGCGACCTTGCGGCGCGCGTGTCCCCGGACATGGCGGACAGAAAGGACGAACTCGGCCTGCTGGCCCGGGCCTTCAACAGCATGGCCGAGCAGCGGGAAAAGGAAAGGGTGCGGGAAAGGGCGCTCATTGCCGACGTGTCCCACGAACTGCGTTCCCCGCTCACGCGCCTTTCCGTCACGGTGGAGCTGCTCCGGCGCGAGAATGTTTCCCCGCATCTTCTGGACAGGCTCTGCCTGGAGACCGAACGCATGGATGCGCTCATCGAAAGCATGCTTGCCTATTCCCGCATGGAGGCGCGGCTGCACTGTTCCTCCTTCGATCTGGCCGCACTGGTGCGCGACGTGGCGGAGGATGTGCGCTTCGAGGGCAGTGTGCGCGGCTGCGAGGTGGCGGAGATCATGCCGGAACACCTGCCCTTTGCCGGTGATGCGGAAATGCTCCGGCATGCCGTGGAAAACGTGCTCCGCAACGCGCTGCGCTACACGCCCGACGACGGGCGCATCGTCATCCGCCTCACCGCGCGCAGGCATAGCTGCCTTCTGGTGGTGGAGGACCGCGGCCCCGGCGTGCCGGAAGACGCGCTGGAGCGCATTTTCCGGCCCTTCTTCCGGGTGGATGCCTCGCGCAGAAGAGAAAGCGGCGGCACGGGCATGGGGCTTTCCCTGGCCGAGCGGGCCGCCCATGCCCACGGCGGCAGAATATGGGCGGAAAACAGGGAAGGCGGCGGCCTTGCCGTGAGCATGGAACTGCCGCTCAGGCAGAAACGCGAGGCCGAATGAGACTTTCCGGCCGTTCGGCCCTGCTTCAGAGCGCGGTGTGCCTGCTTCTTCTGGCCCTTTCCCTGTTTCTGGAAAGCGGTACAAATCTCGACATGCTCCTTCAGCGGCGCTGGTTCGACGCGGCAGCAGGCGCGTGGCTCATCGACCCGGCCGCCCATCAGGTGCTGCGCGTGTTCTTCTACGACGGCATGAAGCGGGCCGTGGCCTGCATCGGGCTTGGCTGTGCGGCGCTTTTTCTGTGGGGATATGCTTCCGGCAGAAGCGCATGGATGCGTGCGGGCCTGCTCATGGCCCTTTCCTGCGCGGCCACGCCGCTGCTGGTGGCCGCGCTCAAGGCGTTTACCGGCATACACTGCCCCCGGGAACTCATCGAATTCGGGGGAGCCTTTCCCTACCGGCATTTTTTTCCCCTCGGGGCCGGGACTTCTGGCGGCCGCTGCTTCCCCGGCGGGCATGCCTCCGGCGGCTTTGCCCTCACCATGGTGTTCTTCTGCGTTTCCGGCGGCAGAAAACGTGCGGCGGCGCTTCTTGCCGCCCTTGCCGCAGGCTGGGTCATGGGCCTTTATCAGATGCTGCGCGGCGAACACTTTCTTTCCCATACCGTGGTGAGCATGCTTCTTGCCTGGCAGATGAACATAGGCCTTGTGCTTCTGACCGACCGGCTGCTCATGCCCGCGCTGGAAAGGCGCAGGGCGCGCCGCGCAGGCGGGCCGGAGGCGCCGCCTTCTTGAAAGAGCGGCGCATACCGGTTATTCTGAAAAATGCCGCGCGGGCGTTTTGCCGCGCCTTTTCAAGGAAAGCATGAGGAGACAACATGAGCAAGGTGACGCTTATCTATTTTTCCCCCACGGGCAATACGGAAAAGAGCCTGAAGGCCATGGCCCGCGGGCTGGGCGCGGAAGCGGACATTGTGGACGTGACCGCCGTGACTGACCCCGAACCTGTTCTTTTCCATGCGTCCGACAGGGTGATCTTCGGCGCTCCCGTGTACGGCGGGCGCATTCCTTCCGTGGCGCGGGAACGCCTTTCCCGCTTCCGCGGGGTGCAGACGCCCTGCGTGGTGGTCGTGACCTACGGCAACCGCCATTACGACGACGCGCTTCTGGAACTTGCCGACATGGCCAGGGAACAGGGCTTCGTGGTGGTGGGGGCCGCCGCGCTGGTGGGCCGTCATACCTTCGGCGAAATTCAGGTGGAGCGCCCGGACGGGGCCGACCTTGCCGCCGACGGCGAATTTGCGGCCCGCGCCTTTGCTCTGGGCGCGGAAGTGAAGAACATTCCGGGCAACAGGCCCTACCGCGACGGCGGCAGCGGCGGCAGGTTCCGCCCGCTCACCTCCGAAGCGTGCGTGCACTGCGGCCTGTGCGTGAAGAACTGCCCCGTGCAGGCCATAGACAGGGACTGCGAAACCGTGGCCGACAGCTGCATTTCCTGCTTCCGCTGCATACGCCGCTGTCCGAAGGGCGCAAAGAACATGAATACCGGGGCCTACCTCTCCTTTGCCGCCTCCTTCAGCGAAAAACTGAAGGCCCGGCGCGAGAACGAGTATTACTGCTGAAGCGGCGGCTCGGAGCCGGCAGCTGCATGAAAAAAGGCCCCGCAGGGGGCCTTTTTCCGTGTTTGAGCCATGCCCGGGCCTCAGGCGGAAGCGCCGCCTTCCAGCTCCTTTTCCAGCTCTTCGAGAATATGGCGGAGAAGACGGGTCACGCTGAAGGCCGTGCCCGTTTCCGCATACAGGGAGGTGGCTGTTTTTTCCAGTTCCGGCGGAATGGCCGAAGAGGGCACGTTGACGTTGACCCCTATGCCCACCACGGCCCAGCGGAGTTCCGTATTGTGAAACATGCTCTCCACAAGAATGCCCGCCACCTTGCGGCCGTTGAGGAAAAGGTCGTTGGGCGCGCGCTTTTCCAGCCGTATGCCGCAGCTTTTCTTCACGGCCCGGGCGCAGGCCTCCATGGAGAGAATGGGCAGAAGCGCCAGTTTTTCCGGCGCAAGGGAAGGCCTTGTGATCACCGAGAAGCTGAGACTGCCCGGCAGGCACAGCCAGCGGCTTCCCCGGCTGCCCCGGCCCTCGTTCTGGCGGCGGGCCACCACCACCACGCCCTCGGGCGCGCCGCCCAGAGCCTCCAGCGCCGCCACCTGATTGGTGGAACCCGTTTCCTTGAGCCATATCCAGCTTCTGCGCCCCAGCACCCGGGTGCCGAGGTTTTCGCGCGCATCGTCCGCCGCCCAGGGGTCGGCCCGGGATATGAGCCGGTAGCCCCGGCGCGGCACGGAGGCAATGATGTTTCCCTCTTCGCGCAGAGAGGAAACATGCTTGCTCACCGCCGCCCTGCTGATATGAAACTCGCGGGAAAGCGCTTCCCCGGAAACCCAGCCTTCCTGCTCTTCGCGGGCAAGACTTTCCAGAATGCGGTCCCGCATGGGGATATCTTCCTGCCTCATGCCTGCTCCGTTGTGCTCGCGGTTAATTGTCAACCATATTTGTATAGTTTTAAGGTTGACATATTCTCTTTCTCCGGTGCAAGGTGGCCCTATACCCTACTGACCGGAGGATATGCATGGACACCCTGCTTGAAACCATACTTCGCCGTCTTCCCCAGGCCGGGGAGGGACCGCTTCTTTCCCGCGAAGAGGCGGAAGCGTTCATTTCCCTTCCTTCCTCCTCCACGCTGGACATGATTTCCGTGGCCGGAACGGTGCGCGCCATGCGTGCCCCCGGATTTTTCAACTGCGGCATCATCAACGCCAAATCCGGCCGCTGCCCGGAGAACTGCGCCTTCTGCGCACAGTCAGCACATCACGAAACAGGCTCGCCTGTCTATCCCTTTGTGGGGCGGGAGATACTGCTGCAGAAGGCCGCCGAGGCCGCGCGCCACGGCACGAAGCGTTTCAGCATCGTGGTGAGCGGCACCATGCTGGGCGAGGCGGACGTGGAGCCCTTGTGCCGCGCGGTGGAGAGCATCATTGAAGAAACGGGCATGGCGGTGTGCGGTTCGCTGGGCCTGCTCACGCCGGAGCGCGCCCGCATGTACCGCGAGGCGGGCATGACGCGCTATCACCACAATCTGGAAACGGCGGAGAGCTTTTTCCCGAACATCTGCACCACACACGCCTATGAAAAGGATGTGGCAAGCCTTGCCGCCGCGCGCGAGGCGGGCATGGAAGTGTGTTCCGGCGGCATCATGGGGCTTGGCGAAAGCCCGGTGCAGCGCGTGGAACTGGCCTGCACCCTGGCCGATGCGGGGGTGGATTCCATTCCCATCAATTTTCTCAACGCCATAAAAGGGACGCGCCTTGAGCACATGCCCCGCCTTTCGCCGGAAGAGGCCCTGCGGAGCATTGCGCTTTTCCGCGTCATGCATCCTTCCCGGGATATCCTCATCGCGGGCGGCCGCGGCCATGTGCTCGGCGAGTGGCAGAGCTGGCTGTACGCCGCCGGGGCCAACGGCATGATGACGGGGGACTACCTCACCACCTCCGGCGCGGCCTTTGAGTCCGACCTTGCCATGATGCGAACCCTGGGGGTGGCCTGATGCGCGCCTTCTTCGTCACCGGCACGGATACCGACGCAGGCAAGACGGCGGTGACGGCGGGGCTGCTTCTGGCCCTGTCCCGTCTGGGTACGGAGGCCTTTGCCGTGAAGCCGGTGCAGACGGGCTGCACGGAGAAGGGCGGCGTGCCCGAAGCGCCGGATGTGGCGGCCTGGCGCGCTGCCGGAGGCAGGGGCGAGGCGCTTTTTACCTTCCGCGTGCCCTGTTCCCCGCACCTTGCCGCCCGTCTTGAGGGCGCAAGACTTGAGGTCTCCACCCTTGCCCGGGCCTGCCGGGAGTGCCTTTCCCCCGGACGGGTGACGCTTTTTGAAGGCGCGGGAGGGCTGTATGTTCCCCTGAATGAGGAAGAAAGCATGCTCGACCTCATGCGGGAACTGCACCTGCCCGTGCTTCTGGTGGTGGGCAACCGTCTGGGCTGTCTGAACCACGCCCTGCTTTCTCTGGACGCGCTGGACATGGCCGGGCTTCCGGTGGCGGGCATGGTGCTCTGCCGCACCACGCCGCCTTCCCTTGCGGACGCGGGCACGTCGCCCGAGGCCGAAGCGCTCATTCTCGGCGACAATGCCGCCCGCCTTGCCGAAGAGGGGAAAAAGCGCGGCGTGCCCCTTCTGGCCGACATTCCCTACGACGCCTCCTTTTCTCCCGCCGATGCTGCGTGCATGGACGCGCTTGCCGCACGCCTTGAGGGCGCGGCGCGTCTTCTGGCGCAGGAAGAGGATCACGGGGAGGAGGAAAAGGAGCGGCTTGCCTTCGACCGGGCGCATCTCTGGCATCCCTATACTTCGGCCCTGAACCCTCTGCCCGTGCTCGACGTGGCGGGAGCCTCCGGCGCAAGGCTTTTGCTTGCCGACGGCAGGGAACTGGTCGACGGCATGTCCTCGTGGTGGTGCCGGGTGCACGGTTACGGCAACAGGCGCCTTGTGCAGGCCGTGCAGCGGCAGGCGGCGCGGCTTTCCCACGTCATGTTCGGGGGGCTGACCCATGCGCCTGCGGTGGAGCTGGGCCGCCGCCTGCTCCGGCTTCTTCCTCCGGGCATGGAACATATCTTTCTGGCCGATTCCGGCTCCGTGGCCGTGGAAGTGGCCGTGAAAATGGCCGTGCAGTTCCATCAGTCCGCCGGGCACGGGGAAAAATGCCGTTTTGCGGCCCTTCGCGGGGCCTATCACGGCGATACCCTGGGGGCCATGTCGCTCTGCGATCCCGTCACGGGCATGCACACGCTCTTTTCCGGCATACTGCCGAAGCAGCTTTTTGTGGAAAGGCCCTCCTGCCGCTTCCATGCGCCCTACGATCCTTCCTCCTTCGAGCCCATGGAACGCGCCCTCCGCACCCATGCCCATGAACTGGCGGCCGTGGTGGTGGAACCCGTGGTGCAGGGCGCAGGGGGCATGTGGTTCTACCATCCCTCCTATCTGCGCGATCTGCGCGCGCTGTGCGACGAACTCGGCATCCTGCTCATTGCCGACGAAATAGCCACGGGCTTCGGCCGCACGGGCAGAATGTTTGCCTGCGAATGGGCGGGCATATCGCCCGACATCATGTGCGTGGGCAAGGCGCTCACCGGCGGCATGATGACGCTTTCGGCCGTGGCCGCCACCGGCCGCGTGGCGGAGGGCATTTCCCGGGCCGACGCGGCCCGCGGGGGCGGCGTGTTCATGCACGGGCCCACCTTCATGGGCAACCCGCTGGCCTGCGCCGCCGCCTGCGCAAGTCTCGACGAACTTTGCGCCTCCCCCTGGCAGGATCGCGTACAGGCTCTGGAAAAGCGCCTTGCGCACGGGCTTGAGCCCTGCCGCTCCCTGCCCGGCGTTGCCGACGTGCGCGTGCTCGGGGCCATAGGCGTCATGGAAAGAGAAGAACCGGTGGATGTGGCCGCCTGGCAGGACTTTTTCACGGCAAGGGGCGTGTGGATACGGCCCTTCGGATACACCGTGTACGTCATGCCGCCCTTCATCGCCTCGGAAGAGGAGGTGGACACGCTCACGCGCGCCATGGTCGAGGCGGCGGCCTCTGCCGCCGCTCACGGCGGAACACCGACGCGAGGAGAGTAACGTGCTGATTTTCTGCCTCTATGCGGCGCTTCTTCTCGGTCTCGGCCTGCTGGACGCCCGCCGCAGACGCAGTGTGGCCGACTTTTTCGTCAACGGCCGCTCCTCCGGCGCATGGCATACCGGCTTTTCGCTCATCGCCTCCTGCATCGGCGGTTCGGCCACCATGGGCATGGCAGGGCTTGCGTGGCAGGTGGGCACTCCGGCCTTCTGGTGGCTCGGTTCGGGCGCGTGCGGCCTTGCGCTGCTCACGTTCTTTCTGGCGGAAAAGGTGCGCGCCTCCGGGGCCTACACCATGCCGGAAATGGTGGCCGCATGGCTCGGGCCGCGCGCCCGTACCCTGGTTTCCCTCATCATCGTGCCCGCATGGCTGGCCATTCTTGCGGCGCAGTTCACGGCCATGGGCAAGCTCACCGCGGCCCTGACCGGTCTTTCGCCGGATACGGCGCTCTGGGCGGGCGCGGCAGTCATCACGGCCTATTCCTGCCTCGGCGGGCAGGCTTCCGTCATACGCAGCGATCTTCCCCAGTGCCTGCTTCTGCTTCTGGGAACGGCCGTTGCCGCCGTATGGCTTTTTGTGCACGATGCCGCGCCCCTTTCGGGCCTGCGCATCGAACTTGTCAACGAAGCCTTCGGGCCGGGAAAATTTACCTATTTCATGCTCATCATGGGCGGCAGTTACCTTGTCTGCCCCATGCTCTTCGGCCGCATTCTGAGCGCGCGCGACGCAGGAAGCGCCACAGCCGGCGCCTGGCTTGCCGTGGGCGGCCTTGCCGCATCCGCCGCGCTCATCGTGGTTCTCGGCGTGCTGTGCCGGGGCCTGGTGCCCCATACCGTGGCCCCCGACGATGTGCTTTCCACGGCCATGACCCTCATGCCGCCGTGGGCGGGCATGCTGCTTCTGGTGGCGCTGCTCTCCGCCGTGCTTTCTTCCGCCGATTCGTGCGTGATCACGGCCTCCACCGTGCTCTGCAACGATATTCTGGGGCGGCGCGACGTGCGGCTCTGCCGCGTGGTCACGCTCTGCCTCGGCGCAGGGGGCCTTGCCCTTGCCACGCGCGGGCACGGCATACTCGACCTTCTGCTTATGGCCAACGACATCTATGTCTGCGGCGCGGTGCTGCCGGTGTTTCTGGCCATGCTCATGAAACGCGGCGCGGTGCGCCCCTCCTTTGCCCTGGCGGCCATGCTTGCGGGAGGTGCGGGCGGCCTTGCCTCGGCCATGAGCGGCGAAATAGCCTTCGGCTATGCGGGCATGGCGCTTTCCGTTCTTGCCATGCTCTGCGGGCGCTTCCTGCCCCTGCGTCCCGACGCTTCCCCGGCGCTTCGCTGAAAAAGTCCGTATATGAAAAAGGGCCGCTCCTTCCGGAGCGGCCCCGGGCTTTCATGAGGGCGTGCGGGAGAGAAAGCGCGCTACACGTCAAGCCCGGCGTGGTAGCCCTGATATACGGCGGTGGTGATGGTGGAGGGGCGCACCGCGTCACCGATGACGCGCACGAAGGGTGCGGCGTCGAGGAGCGCGTCATGGTTGCGCGAGCGCTGGCCCACGGCGCAGATCACCGTGCCTGCGGCAATGAGCGTTTCCCTGCCTTCCGCGTCGCGCACAAGGAGTCCTTCCTTCGTGACGGCAAGGCCCGTGCAGGAGGTGTGCACGGTGACGAGTTCCTTCAGCTTGCGCAGAAGGATGGGGCGGTGGCGGATGTTGGCGTCGGGCGCAACCTCGGGCCGCATTTCCACCAGCGTGACCTTTTTCCCTTCCTGCGCGAGGTGAATGGCGCATTCGCAGCCGGCAAGGCCGCCGCCGAGCACCGCCACGGTATCCGCGCATTCGGCGCTTCTTTTATAGTAGTCGTTCACAATGATGACGTTTCCGCCGTCCATGCCCGGAAGCGGCGGCACCACGGGTTCGGAACCGGTGGCGATGATGAGCGCGTCCGCGCCTTCCTTCTCCACATATTCGGGAGTGACAAGGGTGTTCAGGCGCACGTCCACGCCCTCTATTTCCATCTGCCGGGCCAGGGTGAGGCCGAGCTGATACATTTCATGCTTGAAGGGAATGGCCTGTTCGCTCTTCAGAATGCCGCCGAGTTCCGCATCCTTTTCACAGAGAATGACATGATGCCCGCGCTGTGCCGCGGTCACGGCGGCCTTCATGCCGCCGCAGCCGCCGCCGGCCACAATGACCTTCTTTGCACGGCGGGCGGGCAGGGCCGGGGCGTCCTGTTCGCGGCCTATCTGCGGGTTCACGGTGCAGCGGCGCGTGCCCGTGGTGGGGCGTTCGGCCATGCACACAAAGCAGCGCAGGCAGCGCACGATTTCATCGTCGCGCCCTTCCATGACCTTTTCGGGCAGTTCGGGGTCGGCAATGAGGGCGCGGGCCATTTCCACCACGTCCGCCTTGCCGGAGGCGATGATGTCTTCCATCTGCGCCGGGTCGTTCAGCGCGCCCACCGTGGCCACGGGCGTGGAAACGTGCTTCTTGATTTCGGCGGCAAGGTACACGTTGCAGCCGTGTTCGGAAAACATGGGCGGGTGCGTGTCGAAGAAGCCGAACTGGTAGGATCCGGCCGAAACGTGGATGAGGTCGGCTTTGCCGTCCAGAAGCTTTGCAATTTCCACGCCTTCTTCCAGCGTATAGCCGCCCTCGAAAAGCTCGGAACCGCTCATGCGCACCTCGATGGGGAAGCCCGGGCCCACGGCCTTGCGCACGCTGTCCATGACTTCCATGAGCAGGCGGGCGCGGCCTTCGAGACTGCCGCCGTATTCGTCGGTGCGCTTGTTGAAATAGGGCGAGAGAAACTGATTGATGAGCCAGCCGTGCCCGGCATGGATCATGACCATTTCAAAGCCCGCGCGTCTGGCCAGGGCGGCCTTTTCGCCGTAGGAAGCCACGATGGCGGCAATCTGTTCTCTGGTGAGCGCCTTCACCGGCCTGCCGTCGGGGCGCACGCCGTCGCACGGGCCGTACTGGGAAAGGGCGTTCTTCTTTTCCTTGTCCACCAGATAGGTGCCCGCATACTGGCCGGAATGGGAAAGTTCCACGCTGGGAATGGCTCCGTGGCGGCGTATGGCGTCGGCCGTCATGGTGAAGCTCGCCAGGGAACCGGGCGTCTGCAGTTCCAGATGCAGCATGTGCGAGGCGTCGGTTTCCGGGTGCACCACAAGTTCGCTCACCGTGACGTTGGCGCTTCCGCCCCTTGCCCTGTTTTCATAGAAGGCGCGGCTGCCCGGGCCTGCGCAGCAGTCCCAGGTGATGTCCGTGGCGCCGGTGGGCGCGGCGAACATGCGGTTGCGGAAGGTGACGCGGCCGAGCCGGATGGGAGCGGAAAGGTGCGGATATTTTCTTGTCATGATGTTCTCCAGCATGTTTCGCGGTGCGTTCTTGCGGCCTCCCGGAAGATCTGTGGCAGGGAAAAGCCGTGAAAATACTTTTTATCACAAAGGGGGGCTGTGTTGTAAAGTTGAAAACATTGCGCCTTCGTTCGACTACATTGAACATCTCCCCGGAAGGCGCGGCGATGTGCCGTTTTCCGGGGCACGGCCTGCCGGGCCTGAGCGGAGAGGGCAGAAGGCCTGCCCTCTGCCCGCCTCACCGGGAAAAAAGGGCCGCGCTTTTTTGGGAAGATAAGCCGGAAGAAGGGCAGAAACAGCGGAAAGTTCCCCGGGGTCGGAAGCGCACCTCCGCAAAGGCCTGCGCATACCTGTTCAGAATGCCCCCTTTTCGGGGAAAGACCGCCCCTCTCCGGTCAGGCGGCGCAGGGAAGGGAAAAAGGCTGTTTTATGTTGACAATGAAATTCATTTTCAATATAGAAACAAAAAAGGTCGTGTCGCCGCCCATGTCGTGCGGCAGGGCCTTTTTTCCGGCAGCCCCGGCCGTTTTTCTTGTTTCCGGGGGAAATTTTTCAGGAGTTTTCCGCGCCATGAGACCTTCGCACATCATTTCTTCCTTGAAAACGCTTCTTTCCATACGCAGGCCCGTGTTTCTCTGGGGCGCGCCCGGGGTGGGCAAAAGCGAGGTGGTGGCGGAAGTGGCCCGGTCCCTGGGCTATGAACTGCGCGACATACGCGCCGTGCTGCTCGACCCTGTGGATCTCCGGGGCATACCCCGCATCACGGCCGCGGGAGAAACCGAGTGGTGCCCGCCTTCCTTCCTGCCCGATGCACGGAGCGCGCAGAAGGGCATACTGTTTCTCGACGAACTGAACGCCGCGCCGCCTCTGGTGCAGGCCGCCTGCTATCAGCTCATTCTTGACCGGCGCATCGGTGAATACGTTCTGCCCGAAGGCTGGGTGGTGGTGGCTGCAGGCAACCGCGAAAAGGACAGGGCCGTCACCCACCGCATGCCCAGTGCGCTTTCCAACCGCATGGTGCATCTGGAATTCGACGTGAGCCCGGACGACTGGCTGGACTGGGCCTCCCGTGCGGGCATACGGCCGGAAGTGACGGCCTTTGTGCGCTTCCGTCCCGCGCTGCTGCACGATTTCGACCCGCAGCGCTCCTCCCGGGCCTTTGCCTCGCCGCGTTCATGGTCTTTTGTTTCCGACATTCTGAAGGCCGGGCCGGAGAAGGCCGTGGAATACGGTCTGGTGCGCGGGGCCGTGGGCGACGGCGCGGCGGCGGAGTTCATGGGCTTTCTTTCCGTATGGCGCGACCTGCCTTCGGTGGAGGAGGTGCTTGCCGCGCCGGAAACGGCCCGTGTTCCGGCGGAACCGGCGGCGCTCTATGCCGTGAGTGAGGCGCTGGCCTCCGTGCTTTCTTCTGCGGCCATGGAAAAGGCCGTCACCTACCTTGAGCGCCTGCCCGTGGAGTTCGGCGTGCTGTGCCTGCGTCAGGCCGTGTGCCGGGAACCCTCGCTGGTGGAAACGCCGTCCTTTGCCCGGTGGGCGCAGAACCATGCGGATGTGCTGCTGTGAACGGTGAAAGATGCCTTTCCCCTGCGGAGCGGGAAGAGCGTGCGCTCAAGGCGCTGGAAAAAGCCCGTTCCACGCTGGTGCTGGAACATCCGTTTTTCGGCTCCCTTGCGCTTCGCATGCGCCTGTGCTGTGACGGAAGCTGTGCGGATCTCTGGGCCGACGGCCGCACCCTGGCCTGCAATCCCGCCTATGCGCTTGCCGTTTCGGAAAAGGTGCTGCTGGGTTCCCTGACCCACGAGGTGCTGCACATCGCCCTCGGCCATCATGTACGGCGGAAGGGGCGCGACGAGCGGCTGTGGAACCGGGCCTGCAATTATGCGGTCAATGCGGTGCTGCTGGAAGCGGGCTTTTCTCTGCCGGACGGCGCGCTTTTCCGCCCGGAATACGCGGGCAGAAGCGCAGACGACATCTATTCATGGCTTGCCCGCCTTCAGGACGGCCCTTCCCACAGGGCAAAGGTCACGAAGGAGGAGGGGGACGAGATATCCCTTGCGGCGGAGGGCAGTCAGGGCCTCGGCGGGGAAAAGGGGAGGGAGAACAGGGCTTCTTCCGCCGCGCCCCGCAAAGGAGAAAAGGGGAGCGGCACGGAGAAGGGCGGAACCGGCCGGCGAAAGCCCGAAGGCCGGGAACGCGGGGCGGAAGGCTCCTTTTCCGGCGAGGTGCGCGACCATCCGCTGCTGAAGGAGGGGATGGGCGACGAAGCGCGGGAAAAGGCGGAGCAGGAAGCCGACACGGCTCTGGCTCAGGCCTCGCGCGAGGCGCTGCGCATGGGCGATATGCCCGCCTCCCTCACCCGGCTGGTGAAGAAGCGCCTGCATCCCGTGCTTTCGTGGCGGGACATGCTTGCCCGTTTTCTGGAACAGTGCAGCGACAACGACTACACCTGGGCGCAGCCCCACAGGCGCTATGTGCACGAAGGGCTGTACCTGCCCTCGCGCAGGGAGGCGCGCCTTGCGTCCGTGGCCCTTGCCGTGGATGCCTCCGGCTCCGTGGATGCGGAACTTCTCTCGCGCTTCTGCACGGAACTTTCCGGTCTGCTTTCCGATTTCGACGCCACGCTCTTCGTGCTGTATCACGATGTCAGGGTCAACGCCTGCGCCGTGTACACCAGAGCGGACATGCCCTTCACCCCCGTGCCCGTGGGCGGGGGCGGCACCGATTACCGCCCCGTGCCGGAACGGCTGGAGGAAGAGGGCATGCTGCCTTCCTGCCTTCTGTGGTTCACCGATCTGGAATGCGACCGTTTCCCCGAAGAGCCTCCGTATCCGGTGCTCTGGATTGTGCCGGAACAGCCCCGGGTGCTTCCGCCCTTCGGTGAAACGGTGGTCATGCCGCCCGCAGGGTTTCCGGCATGAAAGCCGCTTTTCCGGAAGCTTATTTTCGCGCACACTTCATCGCTTCAGGAGAGCCTATGCACATCACATGGAACATTACCAAGCAGCGGGGCAACCTCCGTCCCCTGCTCACCTACAGCGTGACGCTGGAAGAACATGAAAAGGCCCTGGCCCTGCCGCCCCTTCGCGTGCGCTCCTCCATTCCCGAACCGGAGGAGGCCTGGAGGGAATACTGCTATCCCGGAGAGCTGGAACGGGCGGAAGGCGCAGCCGCAACCTCCTGTTATGAGCTGGAAACGCCTTCCCACAAAGGCAGAACCTGGCCGCAGAGCCTGCGCCTGCCCTGGCGGGCCGACAACGCCTACCCGGAAGTGGAAGCCTCTTTCCTTGCCCTGCGCCGGGCCTTTGAAGCCGTGCTGGCCGAGGCCTGCCGGAGCGAACCCATGAAGGAGCAGGGCGCTCTTTCCTCCTCCGAAGCCTCCCGCTCCTTCGTGGCCCCCGGCGTGCTGGCCGACCGTTTCCTGCGCATGGCGGGAAAAAGTGCGGAACGTGCCGGTTTATAATTGACATTGAAATTCCTTTTCAATACATTCTTTCCGTTGTCCCGGAAAGAAGGGCGGATCTGCTCCCGACGGGGGATCTGCCGGAATGCGGCATAGGCCGCAAAAGAGAGGAGATACGGTATGAACGAGAATCTCAAGTACGGTCTGTTTTTTCTTGGCGGCGTGGCGCTCGGCGCCGTGGGCGCGGTGGCGGTGAGCCGCGGCAAGCTCGATCTGCGTCCCTTTGCCACCGAACTCATGAGCCGCGGCCTGGATGCCAGGGACGCCCTCATGGCCCGCGCCGAAGCCGTGCGTGAAAACGTGGAAGACATGGTGGCCGAGGCCCACGCCGTTTCCGAACAGCGCAAGGCCGAAGCCGGGGAAGCGTAGTGTTCTGAAAAAGGCAGTCCGGCCCGGCGCTTTTTCTGCGGAAAGGGCCGGGGCGTTTTTTTCGAGGGCGGCCGGAGGTCGCCCTTTGTCGCAGAAGCGCCGCCTTGTGTTTCAGGGCGGCGCATCGCCGGGCATGCGGCTGCTTGTGCGGCCGGAGCGTGCCCGCTCCATCCGGGAGATTGCATGAAGTTTGTTCTGGTCCATCGCATTCCGGGCCGCGCCAGGCTGCGCTGTGAGCAGCGTTTCGGGCCGCGCACGGCGGAGGCTCTGGCCGACGGTCTGGACGCCGTCGACGGCGTGGAGGGCGTGCGCGTCAACCCGCGCACCGGGAGCGTGCTGCTTGTCTACCGCGACGAGGGCACGCTTTCCCGTGCCTGCCTTTTTCTGAACGGCGCGCCCTGCACGGCGGAAAAACCCCTTGTCCGGGATACGGGCAGGGCGGAGGGCCGCCCCGGCCTGTTTCCCTTTTTCCGCTATCTTTTTCTGCGGCCGCTTCTGCCCGTGGCCGTGAACATGGTCACGGCCTTTTCCGGCGCGCTGCCCTACCTGCGGCGCTGCGTCGCCTCCCTTTCCCGCGGGAGAATGGATGTGGACGCGCTGGACGGGGCGGCCATTGCCGTTTCCCTGCTCCGGCGCGACTTCCGCACCGTGGGACTGCTCACGCTTCTTCTGGGCTTCGGCGATGCGCTGGAGCGCTATACGCAGAAGAAGTCGCTGGAAAATCTGGCCTCACACCTGGCGCTGCAGGTGGACAGGGTGTGGGTGCAGCGCGACGGGGAGGAGATGCTCATCCCCTTTTCCGAGCTGAAGGCCTCCGACCTTGTCACCGTGCGCGCCGGTTCCGCCGTTCCCGTGGACGGCGTGGTGGTCCGGGGCACGGCGCTCGTGAACGAATCCTCCATGACCGGGGAACCCATGGGCGTCATGCGCACGCAGGGCGCTTCCGTGTACGCGGGCACCGTGGTGGAGGACGGGGAAATCCATGTGCATCCCACGAGCATCGGCAAAGATACGCGCATGCAGCAGATCGTGCGCTTCATCGAAAACAGCGAACAGCTGAAGGCGGGCATACAGGGGCGCTTCGAGAAGCTGGCCGACAGGGCCGTGCCCTTCACCTTTGCGCTGGCGGGCCTGGTGTGGCTTTTCACGCGCAGTCTCACGCGGGCGGCCTCCGTGCTGCTGGTGGATTATTCCTGCGCCCTGCGCCTTGCCACGCCCCTTGCCATCCTTGCGGCCATGAACGAAGGCGTGAAGCACAAGGTCATGGTCAAGGGCGGGCGTTTTCTTGAGGCGCTTGCCTCCGTGGATACCGTGGTCTTCGACAAGACGGGCACGCTCACGCAGTCGCGGCCGGAAGTGGCCCGCGTGGTGCCCGCCCCGGGCTTCGAGGCCGATGAGGTGCTCCGCCTTTCCGCCTGTCTGGAGGAGCATTTCCCCCATCCCGTGGCGCGCGCCGTGGTGCACGGTGCGGAAAAGCGCAACCTGCGCCACGCGGAGGAGCATACCGAGGTGGAATATGTGGTGGCCCACGGCATAGCCTCCCAGTGGAGGGGCAGGCGCGTGCTTCTGGGCAGCCGCCACTATATCGCCCAGGATGAAGGGGTGGATCTTACCCCCATGGAGGAGCATATCGCCGCGCTTTCCCGCGAAGGGTATTCGCTGCTCTATCTTGCCGTGGACGGCGGCATTGCGGGCATCATTGCCATGGAGGACCCCATACGGCCGGAAAGTCCGGAACTTGTCCGGCGCCTGCGCGACATGGGCATTGCCCATGTGCTCATGCTCACCGGCGACGATGTGCGCACCGCCTCCGTAGTGGCGGCAGGGCTCGGCATCACCGAATTCCGCGCCCAGGTGCTCCCGGAGGACAAGGCCCGCGTGGTGCGGGAACTCCGGCAGTCCGGCCGCACCGTGCTCATGCTGGGCGACGGCATCAACGATTCCCCGGCCCTTTCCTCGGCCGATGTGGGCGTCACCCTGCGCGACGGGGCCGACCTGGCCCGCGAAGTGGCCGACGTGGTGCTCATGGGCGGTTCCCTGAAGGAACTCGTCACGGCTCTGGAACTCGGCAGGGGAGCCATGCGCCGCATCCACGTCAATTTCACGGCCACCATGGTCCTGAATTCCGTCTTTTTGTTCGGCGGGCTTACCGGCCTGCTCCGGCCCGGACTTTCGGCGGTATTCCACAATCTCACCACGCTGGGCGTGTCCCTCAACGCCATGCGCCCGGCCCTGCCCGGAGGGAAATGATATGCTTTCCGTCACCGACTGCATCACAAGTTTCATCGACGGCCGCGTGCGGCTCCGCCATCCTGCGCTGAAGAATGCCGCCCTTGCGGAAACGGTTTCCGCCTTTGTCCGCGGCGTGGAGGGGGTGGAGAACGTTTCCGCCAACCCCGTGACAGGTTCCCTGCTTATTGTCTATGATACGGAAAAGCTGAGCCGTGAGGATCTTCTGGAACTGGCGCAGCAGGGTGCGGCCCTGCTGCCCGTGAAGGACGGGAAAAAGAACGGGGCGGAGGGCGTCCGCTCTCTGGCGGACATGCTGCTTTCCCGCCGCGCCTCGCGCCTTGCAGGGCGCGTCATGCTGGTTTCCCTTCCTCTTTCCCTTGCCGGGGCCGTTTCCGGCATGGGGGCCCTGCACCGCATAAGCGGCGCGGTCTTTACGCTGGCCTCGCTCCAGCACATGGCCGCGCACAGAAAAATGCTGTGGTAGACTATGGAAAAGATGCGTGAATTTTCCGTCCGGCTGGGGCGTTCCCTTGCCCTTGTGCTCTGCGCGGTGCTGGCCGTTGCGCTTCTGTGCATGGCTTTTGCCGTGCTCGTGCAGGCCTTTGCCCTGATGGGGCTGACCATGCTCTTTGCCGTGCTGCTCTTCCCCCGGCCGCTGAAATGGTACGCCGCGCAGGCGGCGGAAGCCGTGCGCACCTTTGCGGCCGTGCTCTTTGCGCCTCCTGCGGGGCAGAACGGGGAGAAAGAGGCGGATGTTTCCCATAAGGAACGGAAGGACTGACGTTCTGCACGCCGTCAGGTACGGAAAGCGCCTTTTCTGATATGACGCATAAAAAAAGCCCCGGATTTCTCCGGGGCTTTTTCTTTCAGCGGGGGAAGGCTCAGTCGATGACGGCCTTCTTGATGATGACAGGTTCCACCGGCACATCCTGATGCGGATAGTGAGAGGTGGTGGGCACCTTGGCGATGGCATCCACCACATCCTGGCCCTTCACCACCTTGCCGAACACGGCATAGCCCCAGCCCTGCATGGTGGGAGCGGTGAAGTTGAGGAAGCTGTTGTTGGCCACGTTGATGAAGAACTGCGCCGTGGCGGAATGGGGGGCCTGGGTGCGGGCCATGGCGATGGTGTAGGTGTCGTTCTTCAGGCCGTTGTTGGCTTCGTTTTCAATGGGTTCGCGGGTGCTCTTCTGCACCATGTTCTTGTCGAAGCCGCCGCCCTGAATCATGAAGCCGGGAATGACGCGGTGGAAGATGGTGCCGTCGTAGAAGCCGGACTTCACATATTCCAGAAAGTTCCTGGTGGTGTTGGGAGCCTTTTCGGCATCGAGTTCCAGGACGATGTCGCCCTTGGTGGTCTGAAGCGTGACCATGGTTTTTCCTCCAGCTTGAGCCTGGCAGGCGGGGCCGAACACGAGGGCGGCCGCGAGCAGCAGGCAGGATATAAGAAGTTTGCGCATAACATGTCTCCCGTTTCCGCACGCCGTTGCCACGGCATGACATGCCGCGGGGAAGGGGCGCGGGAAAAGAATTTCATTGCCTTCCGCCCATGTCAATGCCTTTCCCCGGGGGGGCGGCGCAGAGAAGGACGATGCGCCCTTCTTGTATAGGAAGCCGCGCGCCTTGGCAATGCCGCGCCTCGCGCCGCACCCCGGGGGAGGGCTTACGTCCTGGCGTTATTTATGGTATGCAGAAACACCTGACCGGAGGAAACATGATAGGTACCATAGTCAATACGGCGGCCATACTTTGCGGAAGTGTGCTCGGAAGCGTGCTCCGCAAGGGCATCAAGGAAAAATATCAGCATGCGCTTTTCGATGCCATGGGCTTTTCCGCCGTGGCCATAGGCGTGAACGCCGTGGTCTCCAACATGCCCAACAGCCATTATCCGGTGCTTTTCATCCTGAGCATGGCGCTCGGGAGTTTTCTCGGTGCAGTGTGGGACTGGGACGGCAAGTTCCAGAACTTTGCCCGGCGCATGGGCAGTTCCGATCTCGGGCGCGGCCTTGCCACGGCCATACTGCTTTTCTGCATAGGCACACTGTCCATTCTCGGCCCCATAGAGAGCGCGGTGCACAACAATCACACCTTCCTCTTCACCAACGCCACGCTGGATTTCGTCACTTCCATGGTGCTGGCCTCCACCTACGGCCTGGGCATAGCCTTTGCCGCGCCGGTGCTCTTCTGCTGGCAGGGTTCCTTATACCTTCTCGGGCTGTGGCTCGGTTCCTTCGTGCCGCGCGATCTTCTCACCGAAGTTTCCATCGTGGGCGGCATACTCATCCTTGTTTCCGGCGTGTCCATGCTGCGCATCAAAGACTGCAAAACGCTGAACATGCTGCCCGCGCTCTTTGTCAGCGTGATTCTCTACGGCCTTGCGGTCACGTTTCTGTAGGCCGCGTTTCTTCATCCCAAGGGAGTACTTGCCATGAATATCGCCGTGTTTGAAGTCAGCAGCGATGAACGGGCGGAGCTTGACCGCCTTTCCCGCACCCTCGACGTGAACCTCCGCCTGGTGGAAGGCAACCTTTCCATGGACACCCTTTCCTCTGCCGAAGGGTGCGAGGCCGTGTCCACCCTGGGCCGCAGCCGTCTTGACCGGGAGCTTCTGAACGCGCTCCGGGCCATGGGCGTGGGCTATGTGTCCACCCGCACCATAGGCGTGGACCATATCGACCTTGCCGCGGCAAAGGAAGCGGGCATACGCGTGAGCCACGCCTCCTATCCGCCCGACGCCGTGGCCGACTTCACCATCATGCTCATGCTCATGGTGCTCCGCCGCTACAAGCCCGCCATGTGGCGGCAGCAGGTGAACGACTATTCCCTTTACGGACTCATGGGCCGCAGCCTGCGCCGGCAGACCGTGGGCGTGGTGGGCACGGGCAGCATCGGCGCCGCCGTCATCCGTGCCCTTGCCGGTTTCGGATGCCGCATTCTGGCCTACAACCTTGTGGAGTGCGAAAATCTGCGCCCCTATGCCACCTTTGTGGATCTCGACACCCTGTACCGGGAAAGCGACATCATCACCTTCCATGTGCCCGCCACGCCGGAAACCCGGCGCATGGTGAACCGCGAAAGTCTTTCCCGCATGAAGGACGGCGTCATTCTCATCAACACCGCCCGGGGTGAACTCATGGACATCGACGCCGTGACCGAGGGCATTGAAACGGAAAAGATAGGCTCTCTGGCCATGGACGTGTTCGTGAACGAGCAGGGCATCTATCACGCCGACAGAAAGACCGACATTCTCAGAAACAAGGACATGGTGTATCTGCGTCAGTTCCCCAACGTGGTGCTTACCCAGCACATGGCCTTCTATACGGAAGAATCCATTGTGAGCATGGTGGACTGCGGCATTGAAAGCCTTCTGGACATGAAGGCCGGCAGACCCACCCGGCTTGAGGTTTCCGCATAACCGGCAGGGCGCCGCGCGCTTTGCCCCGGCATAGAGGAGAGCCCCGGAAGGGGGCGGGTATGGAAGAATTTTTACCACAAGGAACGCAGATGGAGACGCAAGGAAAGAAACCATCGCTTTGGTGGGCAACGCTGTCGCTGGTGCTGCCTGTAGCCATGATCCTGTACGGCACCCTCGTGGTGGGCGTGAGGCCCCCGGTGCTGCCCCTGCTCGGCGCCGTGGCCCTGGCTTCGGTCATGGCCATGAAGACGGGCTACAGGTGGGAGGACCTTCAGGACGGCATGTTCGAGGCCCTCGGCCGCATACAGATAGCCATTGCCATTCTGGCCATGGTGGGCATGATCATCGCCGCATGGCTGGCCTCGGGCACCATCCCCGCCATCATCTACTGGGGCCTCAAGCTCATCGCTCCCGAACACTTCCTGCTTTCGGCCATGGTGCTCTGTTCCGTGGCCTCGGTGGCCACGGGCACATCCTTCGGCACCATGGGCACCATAGGCGTGGCGCTTCTCGGCGTGGGGCAGGCTCTGGATTACCCTGCGTACATGACCGTGGGCGCCATTGTCTCCGGCGCGTATCTCGGCGACAAGATGTCCCCCGTGTCCGACTCCACCAACATCACCGCCTCGGTGTGTGAAGTGCCGCTCTTCTCCCACGTCATGTCCATGCTCTGGACCACCATTCCGGCCTTCATCTTGGCGGGCGTGGCCTACACCGTGCTCGGCAGTTCCGTGGCGGCGCAGCAGAGCGCCTCTCTGGACAGCCTGAACGCCATCCTCACCGGCCTTGAGGCCAACTTCAGCCTCGGCCCGGTGGCCTTCATTCCCCCGGTGCTCATGATCGTGCTGGCCTACCGCCGTTACCCCGTGCTTCCCGTCATGCTGGTGTGCCTGCTCGCGGCCATGGTCATTGCCGTTGCCGAAGGCGTGCCCTTCAACAAGCTGGCCACCATGCTCACCTCGGGCTATGTGTCCAAGACCGGCATTGCCGACCTCGATCCGCTGCTTTCCCGCGGCGGACTCATGAGCATCATGCCCACCGTGCTGCTGCTCTGCTCCGGCATGGCCTTCGGCGGCATTCTGGAACGCTCCCGCGTGCTCGAAGTGCTGCTCGAAGCCATTCTCAAGGGCGCCAGATCCGCCCTGCGTCTGGTGGCCTCCGCCCTGGCCGCCGCGTATCTCATCAACTTCGGCACCGGCAGTCAGATGCTGGCCGTCATCGTGCCCGGCCGCGCCTTCCTCGATTCCTTCAAGAATGCCGACATCAGCCCCCTGGTGCTTTCCCGTACCTGCGAGGACGCGGGCACCATCGGCTGCCCCCTGGTGCCGTGGAGCGTGCACGCCTTCTACATTGCTGGCGTGCTCGGCGTGAGCGCCTATGACTTCGTGCCCTATGCCTTCTTCAACTGGTTCGTGCCCATCTTCTCCCTGGTCTGCGCCATCACCGGCTTCGGTATCTGGCGCATGGACGGCACGCCCGTCCGCAAGGCCGGAAAGGCCGCGTAACTTCCCTGAAGCAACATGAAAAACGCGCCGGAGCAATCCGGCGCGTTTTTTGTATCTTCGGCCCGTTGCGGGCGTACCGGGACGGCGTTGCCGCGTCAGGCCTTTTCCGTGCCTTCGGGCAGACGCATGGCGGCGATGAACCCGGGCAGGCCGAGAAGGGCGGTCGGGTGCGGAAACGGCGCGTCGCGAAGCGGCCCGGGCGGCATACTCCCGCCGCAGGACTGCCGGAAGGCGGGGCCATGGCCTAGGTTTTTTCCACGATCTTCACATGGCGCTTGCCCAGAAGCACCCCGCGTTTTTTCCACGCCTTGATTTTCCGGAACAGGGTGCTTCTGTCCATGTCCAGGTGCCGCGCCGCGTCGCTTACCGAGGAAAAGGCGCAGAGCACCTCGTCGAGCAGCTTTTTTTCATACTCTTCCATGGCCTCCTTGTAGGTGCGGGAAAGCAGTATCCGGCCGGGCTCGTCGTCCCTGTCCTTTTCCGCCCGGGCGACAAAGGGCAGATCCTCCGCCTCAATGGTTTTTCCGTCCGTGCATACCGAGAGGCCGTGTATCATGTTCCTGAGCTCCCGCACGTTTCCCGGCCAGGAGTAGCAGAGCAGGGCCTTGTCGGCATCCTTGGAAAAGTTCAGCTCGCGGCGGTATTTTCTGCCGTAGTAGTTCAGAAAGGCGTGGGCCATGGGGATGATCTCGCTTTTTCTGTCCCGCAGGGGCGGCAGTTCGATGCCGATGAACTTCAGCCGGTAATACAGATCCCGGCGGAATTCTCCCGCCTGTACGGCTTCCTCAAGGTTGCGGTTGGTGGCGGCAACAATGCGCACGTCGACCTTCTTGGGCGATATGGAACCGATGCGCAGGATTTCCCCGTCCTGAAGCACGCGCAGAAGCTTGGTCTGCATGGACAGGGGCAGTTCCCCTATCTCGTCCAGAAAGAGCGTGCCGTGGGAGGCGGCTTCAATAAGCCCCATCTTTCCCTTGTGCAGGGCGCCGGAAAAGGCCCCGCCCTCATAGCCGAAAAGCTCCGATTCAATGAGCGAAGGCGTGATGCTTCCGCAGTCCACCTTGATGAAGGGGCCGCTTTGCCGGCTGCTCAGATGATGAATGTGCCTTGCAACGACGTCCTTGCCCGTTCCCGTTTCTCCCAGAATGAGTACCGGGATGTCCGACAGCGCGATGCGCGAGATCTTTTTGTAGATGTTCCGCATGGCCGTACTCTGGACGATTTCCATGGGTTCATTGTCTGCGCCGACTTTTTCCACATCGAGCTTGGAGAAGGTCTCTATGATTTCCTTCTGTCTGAGCAGTGTGGCCTGAAGATTCGCCATGCATGATTCATCACGCACAAAGGTAAGGCACATGACGGCCCGGCCCGTTTCGTCGAAAACGGGATGTCCTTCAAGAAGCAGGCGTCTTCCCGTGTCCGTATCCTGGACACGGGTCACTTTTTCCTGCGTCTGAATGACTTCAGGATTGACGATGATGTTGAGAACCCCCTGATGAACGAAGTCCTGAGCGTTTTTTCCGAGCATGACATCCCGGGAAATGGATGAGATTTCCTCGTAACGCCTGTTGAGATAGATGATGACGCCCCGAACGTCGGTAATGCAGATGCCCTCGTCAAGAAGGTCGAGGATCTGATCCAGATAATCATAGAGCAGAGATTTGAACTCAGCCATGTCACGCTCCTTCCTGTTGAATGCAGGGGTGAATGATGAAGACGGCATGATACTGTCATGACGGCAGGCAGCATGACGGCCGGGGAACGTTGCCATGATTCATGGCCGGGCATGGTGCTTTTGATGAGAAACGACATGTCATGATCATGCTGCAGGCAAAGAGTACGTTTCGGGGCGTGAGGCGGCAGGCACGCCATGGGTGAAGAAAAAAGGTTGCCGCGTTCGCCGGCGTGAAGGCCGGGCATGGAGCAGGGAGAGAACGGGGAAAGGACGATGTTCCGCCGTGTTCTGCCGCATCGTGAAAAGAGGGTGCCCTTCTCCTTCCGGCGGAGGAGGAAGGCGTTTTGATATCGTAAGCCGTCATGCTCCAGCGTGCGGAGGAAACGTTGCGCTTTTTTGCACCGGGGCGTTTCATCTGGCACGTTCGGGAAGGCACGGAGAGGGGCATGGCGCTTCATGCGGCGGGATATTCCTTTATTCCTCTATTCAAATGGACACGATTCCGATCCGGAGTTTCACAAAAGCATGAAAATCCTCCTGCGTTTCCGCAAGGCAGAAGTCCTGTTCAAAGCAACGCGATGCCGTTCTCTGACGCTGATAAAGAGAGTTTTCCTCCAGACTTGTCGTGCAAGTGCCGGGGCGCTCCGTTAAGGACGGAGACGGCCTTCAGCATACATGAGGGAAAATGTCATGACAATGTGTTGCAAAATGGATACGCATTCTTGCGTCGTTTCCTCCAAAAAGCCTGGTACTGGGAAGAAAAGCGGAGCGATGCAATATGGTCACATCTTCTCGTTGTGTTGCATATACGCATCGCATAGCTTTCATCTATGGGAAATTATTGATGAAATATGATGCAAACACATTTTTTCTCCGCATGGTTTCTTTGCATTTGGATAAATATTTCACATGGTTGAATCGTCCCTTTTCGTCCCCCGAAATTCCGCCTTCCCGGAAGAAAAAATAAAAAATTCAATAATGAAAGTGTATTATTGCTATTTTTTTGTCTGGCACGCTTTTTGCTAGAGAGCAGGTAATGTTTTAGCCTCAAGGAGGGAACCATGAAACTGAATCTGGCAGGAAAAGTCGTTGTGATTACCGGGGGAACCGCAGGGATAGGAAAGGCCTGCGTGAATGCTTTTCTTGAAGAAGGATGCAAAGTTGCCATCTGTGCCAGGTCCGAGGAGAAGCTGGAAGCGTTCCGCAAGGAGTATGAGGGGCAAAGCGTCCTGACTCTGCGCGCGGATGTTTCCTGTCCTTCCGATATGGAACAGTTTGCGGCGAAAGTGGCGGAGCAGTTCGGCGGCATTGATGTGTGGGTCAATAATGCAGGCATTTACCCCAAGGGATATCTGACCGAAATGCCGCTTGATCTGTGGCAGAAGACCTTCGATATCAATGTGAGCGGCGTATTGTACGGGGCGCGTGCGGCCGTACCGTGGATGAAAAAAAGAGGGGGCGGCGTCATCATCAACGCTGCGTCGTTCGCCACCATGATGCCCACGGCCGGACGCGGTGCCTACGGCATCACCAAGGCGGCCGTAGGCCACCTGACCAAGGTGCTCGGTGCGGAACTGGCTCCCGACAATATCCGGGTTACGGCGTATATGCCGGGATTTGTGGCAACGGAACTGACGGCGCCTGTGGTAGGCGAGTACGAAGGCGACGCCATAAAAAGGCAGGTTGCCCAGCATCGGTACGGTACGCCGGAAGAAATCGCGCCTCTGGTGGTGTTTCTCGCTTCCGATGCCGCCAGCTTCATCACGGGCAGCGGAGTGGAAATCAGCGGTGGAAAGTATTGTGTTCAGAATCCGTATGCCGCGTGGGAACGCGCCTGATACTTCAAGGAGTAAGCCATGCTTTACGGACTGTCCCGTTTTTTCACCATGCTGGTGAAGCGTTTTCTTCCGGACGCCTATATTCTGGTTATCCTCCTGACGCTTGTGAGTTTTATCACCGCGTTCATCTTTACGGAGTCCTCCTGCATTGACCTCATCAATGCATGGGGCAAGGGCTTTTCCAGCCTGCTGATGTTCACCATACAGTCGGCTCTTATTTATACCACCGGGCATGCACTGGCGAGCACGCACGCCGTCCGCCGTCTGCTTGATTCCGTTGCAGGTATCCCCCGCACGCCGTTTCAGGCCGCGCTCATGACCTTTTACGTCACGGCCTTCGGTTCATTGTTCAACTGGGGCTTCGGACTCGTGGTGGGGGGACTCATTGCCCGTGAAATGGCGCGAAGAGTGCCGAACATCGACTACGGCTTTACCGTGGCCGCAGGCTATTCCGGCTTTGTAGTGTGGCACGGCGGTTTTTCGAGCGCCGTCGCGGCCGATCTCGCCACCTCTGGAGGCGTATTGTCCAAAGCTCTGGCGGCCCGCGGCCTGCCGGATATGGTTATTCCCTTCAGCGATTCCATCCTGTCCGCATCAAACATCACCATCACGGCGGTCATGCTCATCGTGCTGCCGTTCATGCTGAAGGCCATCCATCCTCATCCCGATGAAGTGGTTCCCGTTGACCCTGCGCTGTTCGGAGAGGAGAAGGATCTTGCCGTTCCTCCGCTGGAAGATTCCCCTGCGTCCCGGCTGGAGCACAGTCGTGCCCTGAGTCTCCTGTTCAGTGCGCTGGGTTTTGCATACCTGGGATATCATTTCTGGACCAGGGGCATGGACATCAACCTGAACATTCTCATCATCATTTTCATGTGGCTGGGAATTTTCCTGCACGGCACTCCCATCCGCTATGTGGTGGCGCTGAAGGAAGCCGTGGCCGGGGCAAGCGGCATCATCACCCAGTTCCCTCTGTACGGCGGCATACAGGGCATCATGGTGGCTTCCGGTCTCGCCTCCATGATAGCAAGCGGCGTCATGTCCATTGCGACTGCAAAAACGCTGCCTCTGCTGACCTTCATTTCCGCCGGCATCATCAACATCTTCATTCCTTCCGGCGGCGGGCAATGGATTGTGCAGGCTCCCATTTCCATTCCTCCGGCCATTGATATGGGCGCCAATGTGGGTTTGACCGGCATGGCCGTGGCCTACGGCGATCAGTGGACGAACATGATCCAGCCTTTCTGGGCTCTGCCCATGCTGGCCATCGCCGGACTCGGTATCCGGGACATCATGGGGCCGTGCGTGATGACGCTTATTTTCAGCGGCATCATCATGGGCGCCGGCCTGTACTTCTTCGCCTGAGAAAACGTCTGCTTCCGCCCCAATCTCCGGGCGGAAGCAGATTTTGAGATACGGGCTGGTCAACCCCGGCAAACCTGTTCTTGAGTTCTTTACACGCGCCTTTTCCCGTCCTTCGCCTTCTTGTCATAAGCTCCAGAGCAGGGCAGCCTTTCCGGGCATGAGGCCGGCAGGACTCTGCAGGATCGGCGGACGCTTGCCCTGAAAGTTCAACCATGGCGGGCAGGGTTTTCCGCCTCGTCCTGCCTGCCGACGGGGTCGCATATTGTGCGGAAGCATGTTTCACGAGCTTTTTTCAGAAGGCTCAGGTGTCGATTAACACAAATGAACACAGAAGGAGAACGTGTTATGAAGCTTTTCACCTGTTGTGGCGTCGCCTTGCTTGCCGTTCTTTTTTCCGTCAACGGCGTCAGTGCCGTTGAATACCAGAAAATGCACATCCGCGGGGCCACCGCCAACCCTGCGGGGGATGAGATTCAGGCCGTGGCCCTTGATAAGTTCAAGGAGATTCTGGAAAAGGAATCCAACGGCAACATCAAGGTCACCATTTATTACGGCGGCTCCATGGGGGATGAGCAGGCGAACGTGAAGCAGTGCCGCGACGGGGAGCTTCAGTTTGCGCAGATGTCCACGGGCAACCTTACGCCGTTTGCTCCGGCGGCCGGTCTTTTTTATCTGCCTTATATCTTCCCCACCATGGAAGATGCGGAAAAGGTGTTTTCCAACCGGGACTTCGTCAAAAAGCTTGCGGACATCTGTGCCAGACAGAGCTATACCCGTCCGCTGGCCTGGCTGCACGGCGACTACCGCATGATCACCAACTCCAAAAAGCCCATCCACACCATTGACGACCTCAAGGGTCTGAAGATCCGCGTGCCCGCCGTGGAACTGCAGCTTGCCGCGTTTCGCGCATGGGGCGTGGAGCCTCATCCCCTGGCCTGGACGGAAACCTTCAACGGGCTTCAGCAGGGCGTGATCGACGGGCAGGAGAATCCTCATTCCGTGAACCGCGCGCAGAAGTTCTGGGAAGTGCAGAAGTACATTACGCCCGTGCATTATCTTGTGTGGACGGGGCCCATTCTGGTCAGCGAAAAGTGGTACCGCAAGCTGGACGACAACACCCGCGCTCTGGTGGACAGGGCGGCCCAGCAGGCCGTGGAGCATGAATGGAAGTGGGCTGCGGAACAGGAGGCGAAGGCCTGTCAGCAGTGCCTCGATCACGGCATGGTCATCGTTCCGCTCAAGGATGAAAAGGTATGGATGGAAAAAGCCCGCGCCATCTGGCCGGAGTTTTATGACAAGGTCGGCGGCAAGGAACTGGTGGATGAAGTGCTTGCCATCATTGCCGACAAATAGGAACGGAGCAACAGGGCAGGGCTGCGCCGGGCATGGCGTTGCATGAACGGTGTTTTCCGGCTCCTGCCTGCGTGAGACGGCCCCGCTGCACAAAAGTGCCTGCAGCGGGGCCGTCATGGTTTCTGAATTTTCCGGGCCGCGTGCAGGCATGCGTTCCGGGAAGAAGCGCTCCGCAGGGGCGCCTGCGGGCACGAAAAAACGGAGCCTCCCCGTGGGAGACTCCGTTTTTTTTTACAGGTGGCGGATAAGCCTACAGGCAGCGCAGCTGCGTTTCCGGATCGAACACATGGCCGTGGCCCTGGCGGGCCGTGAGGCGTATCACGTCGCCGGAGGCGGGGCGCTGGGCGCCCTGGAGGCGCACGATGATGGTTTCATCCTTCTTCACCGCGGCATCCTTGCCCATGGGGTGACAGTAGGCCAGGGTGTCGGAGCCCAGGGCTTCCACAATGTCCACGGTGACGCGGATATTGCCGTCCGGGTCGAAGAGCAGATCCTCGCTGCGCAGTCCGAGCAGCACGTCGCCCTTTCTGCCGGAAAGGTTGATGTCCTTTGCCTGCACGCCGGAAAGGCGCGTGCCGTCGGCCAGAATGATGTCTCCCCCGTCAGCGGTGGCGTGTACGATGTTCATGGAAGGCGAACCCATGAACTGGGCCACGAACACGGAGGCCGGGCGCAGGTACACGTCGTCGGGCGTGCCGTACTGTTCGATGTGTCCGGCGCGCAGCACGAGGATTTTTTCGGCCAGGGTCATGGCCTCCACCTGATCGTGGGTGACGTAGATGCTGGTGGTGGCAAGGCGCTGGTGCAGGCGGCGCAGTTCGATGCGCATCTGGTTGCGGAGATTGGCATCGAGGTTGGAGAGCGGTTCGTCGAAGAGGAACACGCTGGGTTCGCGCACGATGGCGCGGCCCATGGCCACTCTCTGGCGCTGACCGCCGGAAAGCTGCCGGGGCATGCGGGTGAGCAGGCCGTCGAGTCCGAGGAGCTTTGCGGCCTCCTCGGCGCGGCGTTTGCGTTCTTCGGCGGGAATGCCGCGCACCTTCAGGCCGTAGGTGATGTTGTCATACACGTTCATGTGCGGGTAGAGCGCGTAGTTCTGGAACACCATGGCGATGTTGCGGTCCTTGGGTTCCATGTGCGTCACGTCCCTGTCGCCGATGTAGATGGAACCGGAGGTCACTTCCTCCAGGCCGGCGATGCAGCGCAGGGCGGTGGACTTGCCGCAGCCCGAGGGGCCCACCATGACCATGAAGGAACCGTCCGGAACTTCGAGGTTGAGGCCGGAAAGCACCTTGTTCTTATTGAAGGTCTTGTCGATATCGCAAAGACGAACGTTTGCCATTGTCTCTTCCTTGTACGGGTTACTTCTCGGTTTCCACAAGTCCGCGGACGAAGAGCTTCTGCATGCCGAGCACCACGAGAAGCGGGGGCAGCATGCCCAGAAGCGCCACGGCCATGATGAGGTTCCATTCCGGCACGGCGTCGGGAATGTTCACCATGCGCTGAATGCCCATGACCACGGTGTACATGCTTTCCTGGTTGGTGACGAGCAGGGGCCACAGGTACTGGTTCCAGCCGTAGATGAACAGCACCACGAAGAGCGCCGCGGTGTTGGTGCGGGAAAGGGGAAGCACCACGTCCACGAAGAAGCGCCAGGGGCCGGCGCCGTCGATGCGCGCGGCTTCGAGCAGTTCCTGCGGAATGGTCATGAACATCTGCCGGTACAGGAAGGTGGCCGTGGCCGAGGCGATGAGCGGCAGGATGAGCCCGGCGTAGCTGTCGATGAAGTTCAGGTTCGCCGCCACCTGGAAGGTGGGCACGATGCGCACTTCCACGGGCATCATGAGGGTGATGAAGATGAGCACGAAGCACAGCTCGCGCCCGGGGAAGCGGAAGTACACGATGGCGTAGGCGGCGGTGATGGAAATGGCGATCTTGCCGAGGGCAATGCCGAGCGCCATGATGAGGCTGTTGCTCATCATGACCCATACGGGGATGCCGCCTGCGGCCTTGAGGCCCTGGGTGAGCACGGTGGTGAAGTTCTTGATGAGTTCCCCGCCGAACCACAGCGGGGTGGAGCCTATGAGCACGTCGTAACTGTGGGATGTGGCCACGAGCGCCACATACAGGGGAAAGAGCACGATGGCCGCGCCGAAGAGCAGCACGGCATGGCTCAGCGCCCTTCCCAGTCCTTTCTTTTCTACCATAACGAATCCCTTTTCCTGTTGCGGCTAGTAGTTGACCTTGCGCTCGATGTAACGGAACTGAAGGAACGTCAGGATCATGACGATGAACATGAGGACCACGGACTGGGCGGAGGAACCGCCGAAGTCAAGCCCGATGAAGCCGTCATTGAACACCTTGTAGATGAGCGTTTCCGTGGCGCGGGAGGGCCCGCCCTGGGTGACGGCGTGCACGATGCCGAAGGTCTCGAACAGGGTGTAGATGGTGTTGACCACCAGCAGGAAGAAGGTTGTGGGCGAAAGCAGGGGGAAGATGATGTTGCGGAATCTCTGCCAGGGGCTGGCGCCGTCGATGGCGGCCGCTTCTATGAGAGAACGGGGAATGGCCTGCAGGCCTGCGAGGAAGAAGAGGAAGTTGTAGGAAATCTGCTTCCACGAGGCGGAGATGATGAGCAAAAGCAGGGCCTGATTGCCGTTGAGTTTGTGGTTCCAGGTATAGCCCAGTCCGTCGAGGAATGTGGAGAGCACGCCCACGGAGGGGTTGAAGAGGAAGAGCCAGAGCACGCCCGCAAGAGGCGGCGCCACGGCGTAGGGAATGATGAGCATCGATTTGTAGAGCGTGCCGCCGGTATGCACCTGGTCGGCCACGACGGCCATGAGCAGGGAAACGCCCATGGTGAGGGTGATGGTGGCGATGCTGAAGATGAAGGTGAGGTACAGGGTTTCCAGATAGCCCGGGTCGGAGAAGAGCACGACGAAGTTGTCCAGTCCGACGAATTCCCGGGACAGTCCGAAGGAATCCTCCATATATACCGACCCCAGCAGAGCTTCGCCGGCGGGGTAGAAGAAAAACACCACCGTGATGACGAGCTGGGGCAGCAGGAAGAGTATGGGCAGTATCAGATGCTTCTTGCCCCGGAACGCATAACGCTCATCCTGCATTGTGAACTCCTTTTGTGTGCGGGTGAGGGGGAGGGGCCGGAGCCCCTCCCGGATGAGCGTGCCTAGCGGTTGGCCCTTTCAAAGCGGCGCAGTTCCTGGTTTCCGCGCTTCACGGCGGAATCGAGGGCGTCCTTGGCGTTCTTCTTGCCGGACCAGACGGCTTCGAGTTCTTCGTCGATGATGTTGCGGATCTGGACGAAGTTGCCGAGGCGCAGGCCCAGGGTATTGATGGTGGGCTTCTTGTCGGAGAGAGCCTTCACGGCCACGTCGGTGCCGGGGTTCTTGTCGTAGAAGCCCTGCTGCTTGGTGAGTTCATAGCCTTCGAGGGTCACGGGCACATAGCCGGTGGCCTGATGGAAGGCGGCCTGCACTTCAGGCTTGAGCACATAGTTCAGGAAGGCGGCCACGCCGTTTTCCGAATCCTTGGAATGACCGGCCATGGCCCACACGGCCGCGCCGCCGATCACGGTGTTCTGGGGAGCGCCTTCCACGTCGGGCCAGTAGGGCAGAACCATCACGCCCCAGTTGAACTTTGCGCCGGCCTTGACGGCGGCGTAGGAACCGGAGGAGTTCATGAGAATGCCCGCTTCACCGGCGGTGAAGGTGTTGATGGCTTCGGACTTGCGGCCCACATATACGGAAACGCCTTCCTTGTTCAGCTGGGAGAGGAAGTCGATGTGCTTGACCTGCAGGGGACCGTTGAACAGAAGTTCGGTGTCGAGTCCGTCGAAGCCGTTGTTGTTGGAGGCGAAGGGAACGTTGTGCCAGGCGGAGAAGCTTTCAAGCTGCACCCAGGACTGCCAGCCGCTGGTCATGCCGTACTTGCACGCGCCGGAAGATTTGATCTTGCGGGCGAGGTCGGCCACTTCGGGCCAGGTGCGGGGGAAGTTTTCCGGATCGCCCCCGGCCTTCTTCACGGCGTCCTTGTTGTAATACAGAACGGTGGTGGAGGCGTTGAAGGGCATGGCGATGAGCTTGCCGTCGCTCGTGGAGTAGTAGCTCGTCACGGAGGGCAGGAACTTGGACATGTCAAGCGGCGTGCCCGCGTTTTCCATGATTTCCCAGATGGGTCGCACGGCGCCCTTGGCGGCCATCATGCTGGCGGTGCCCACTTCGAAGATCTGGATGATGTTGGGGTGCTGTTTGGCGCGGAAGGCGGCGATGGCGGCCGTCATGGCCTCGTCGTAGTTGCCCTTGTACACGCCTTTGACTTCGTACTTGTCCTGGGAAGCGTTGAAGTCGTTGATGATGTTGTCGGTGATTTCACCGAGTTCACCACCCATGCCATGCCAGAAGGTGATGGTGGTTTTGGCCTGCGCAGGGGCGGCCACAAGCATGAGACTGATGGCCAGCATGGCCACGGATCGGAAGGAACGCATACGTTCTCCTGCCTTGCGGACGTTTTCGTCCGGTTGGGGTTCCCGGGGGAATCCCGGATGGGATGCTCCGCGCTGGGGAAAGCCCCGCGCGGAGGGCCGGCATGCCTAGCCTCTGCCGAGGGCAGTGCGGCAGGCGGCCGGAAAATCGGTAATGATGCCGCTTGCTCCGTGGGCGACCAGGTCCTTTGCCTCATCCATGTCGTTCACGGTCCAGACGTTGACGGCAAAGCCTGCGTCGCGCAGCGCTTCAAGGTCTCCGGGGGCAAGGATGAGCCTGTCGGGGTGATAGGCGTTCACGCCGAGGCGGCGGCAGAGCGCCACGGGGTCGGCCGGGCGCGTCCTTTCCACAAGAGCGCCGGTGGCCATTTCGGGGCACAGAACGCGGCATTCTTCCAGGTAGCGGTGCTGGAAAGAGGAAATGATGATCTGATCCACCATGTCGAGGCGGCGTATCAGGTCTAACACATCTTTTGTGACGGTATTATGACCGATGAGGTGTTCGTGGTTTTTTATTTCCACATTCACATACCAGTCGAAGCGCTTTGTAAGAAGCAGCGCTTCTTCCAGCGTGGGGATGCGGAGTCCCTTGAAGGAGGCGAGAGCTTCCGCACTTACTTCCCCTGCGGCCACGCGGCCGAACTGATCGCGTCCTTCATACCAGGAACCTGCGTCCAGCCGGGAAAGTTCCTCCAGCGTGAAGTCGCACACTCGGTAGGAATTTCTGCCGGGATAGACTTCTTCCACGTTGGTGGTACGCACGAGCGTATCGTCGTGCACGACCACCATTTTGTAATCCTTGGTGTAGTTGACATCGAGTTCCCAGAGGTCGGCCCCGACGCTGTGGCCGAGTTCGGCCGAGGTGAGCGTGTTTTCCGGGGCATGTCCCCGTGCGCCGCGGTGGGCGATGACGAGGGGCATGGGAGCACGGGCATGCAGTTCAACGGTGCTTTTCATGGCAGATATCCCATTCCATGAGGGGTTTCCCGCAGGCGGACGCCTGTGGGAGCGCGGGCGGAAATGCCTGCGAAACATGAGGGGACGCGGCCCCGGAAAGAGAAGACAGGTTCTGTACGTCAGGGATAACGGCACAAGGGATGCAATGTCGCCCTAATAGTCAGGGTTTCCTGTAATTATCTTAAATCATGTTCTTTATCAAGAGTGTTCCTTTTTCCTCTTTGCCTTCTTTTCGATTTTTTCTGCGGCAGGGGGCGGAAGTTGTGCATGCCGCCCTGCCTTTTTTCCGGCAGGAGGGGCTTTGTTGAAAGGCCGAGGGCGCATGAGAGAGATGAGGTGCATTTTGCGCCCTTCAGGGTGAGGGGGAACATGCTTTCCGGCCTCTGCCCTGCGGCATGGCCTTTTTTGCGGGCCTGCCTTGCATGGCGGCAGGCGGAAGGGCGCGGCTTGTCGGCCGCCCTCCGCCGTGGGGCCTTGCCGGAGGGGGAAAGGTTCCATCCTTAAAAGAAGGCCCGGGAGATGCGGGGAAGGCGTGCTGCATGAAGTTGCCGGCATATTCCAGCCGTCGGAAGGCCCGGGCGCACGGGCGAAAAAAAGCCCGGCGCAGCGCACGCTGCACCGGGCCGTTCACGGCATGGGTTCTCTGCTAGGCCCGGGCCGTCGCCTGCCTTGCCTGGGCATGGCGGCGCTTGTGCATGTGGCGGACGATGCAGGAAAGCGAGAAGTTGATGATGAAGTAGATGAGCGCGGCAAAGCCGAAGATGACGGCCACCTGCGCGATGCCCACGGTCTGGCCCGTGTAGCGGGGCAGCAGCGCCAGGGCGTTGCGGGAACGGAACATGAGTTCCGCCACGGCCACCATGGAAAGGAAGGAGGTGTCCTTCACCACGGTGATGACCTGACTGAGCAGCGTGGGCACGATGTTCTGGAAGCACTGGGGCAGAATGATGTAGATGAGCGTCTGCACGAAGCTGAAGCCCTGGGAGGAGGCCGCTTCGAACTGCCCGCGGGGAATGGAGTTCAGCCCGCCGCGGATGATTTCCGCGATGGTCGCCGAGGTGAAGAGCACGAAGGCGAATGCGCAGCGCAGAAAGGCCGTGGGCAGGGGGGCGTACACATAGCAGATGAGCACCCACATGAGGTTCGGGGTGTTGCGGAAGATTTCGATGTACACACCCGCCAGTCTGCCGAGGATGAACTTGTCGTAGCTTCGCAGCAGCGCCAGAATAAGGCCGAAGAAAATACTGCATATCACGATGACGACGGAAAGCTCGATGACAAGCCATGCGCCGCCCAGAAGATAGGTGAGTATTTCGGGCGTAAAGGTACGGGTAATGACCTCGATCACGACAGTTCTTCCTCTATTTTTCTGAGCTCTTCGCCGGCATGGCTGTCCTTTTTCTTCAGCTTTTCCTCATAACGCCGCCCCCAGGTGGACAGGGGGAAGCACAGAAGAAAGTACAGCACGCCGCATACCAGGAAGGGGGGCCCGTAGATGCTGGCCCCGCTGGTGGCCCAGTCGTTGGTGCGGTTCATGAGATCCGTGCCGCCGATGAGGGCGATGACGGAGGTGTTCTTGATGAGGTTCACCATCTGGTTCACCAGAGGCGGGAGAATGATTTTCACCGTCTGGGGGAGTATCACCCAGCGCATGGTCTGCACATAGGTGAAGCCCTGGGAGGCGGCGGCCTCCGACTGCCCGCGCGGAATGGACTGTATGCCCGCGCGCACCACCTCGGCGATGTAGGCTCCGTGGTAGATGCCCACGGCAAAGATGCCCACGCTCACCTGGCCCATCATCACCCCGATGTAGGGGAGGGCGAGGTAGAACACATAGGCCTGCAGCACCAGCGGGGTGTTCTGGATGGCTTCCACATAGGCGCGGGCCACGTTGCGCGGCAGAAGAAAGTGCGACGTGGACATGACGCCGAAAACGACGCCGAGGGCCAGGGCCAGCGCCAGGGCGGCGATGGACACCATGACGGTGACGCCGAAGGCCTGAAGGAACAGGTGCCAGTCGGCCAGAAAGACGAGCCAGCAGGCGGGGGACAGTATTTGTTCGATCACGGTTCAAACCTGCTTAGAGCGGCGCGGCTTCTGCCGCGCCGTGAAAATCCTATTTCTTGAAGGAAGGAGCGACGTTGTGGGCGGCGATGATCTTGTCGATGGTGCCGTCGGAAAGCCACTTGGTGATGTTCTCTTCCACAAAGGCGGCCAGGCCCTTGTTGGAAAGCTTGGTGGCCACACCGTATTCCTGCGGCGCAAAGCGGACGGTGGTGAGGATTTCCGTGCTCGGGTCGAGGTAGCCGGAAAGGATGGAACCGTCCACGCAGAAGGCCTGCACCTGACCGGCGTCGAGGGCGGCCTTGATGGAGGGATAGTCGGGGAAGGTCTGGATGTTGTCGGTGTCGTTCAGGGTGACGCCGTTTGCCTTGGCCGCGGCGATGAGGGCATCCTTGGAGGTGGAGCCTTCCGCCACGCCCACGAGCTTGTTCACAAGGTCGGCGTAGCCCTTGATGCCGCCGTTCTTCTTCACCAGCAGGGAAACCGCGTCGGTGTAGTAGGCGGAGGAGAAGTTCCAGATGTTCTTGCGTTCGGCGGTGATGGTGAAGGTGGCGAGCACCATGTCGATGTCGCCGGTATCCAGAAGCTGACCGCGAGTCTTGGCCGTCACGGCGGTGAAGGATACCTTGTCGGGCTTGAGGCCCATGGCTTCGGCGAGCTTTTTCGCCAGATCCACTTCCATGCCTGCGTATTCACCGGAAAGATCCTGCATGCTGAAGCCCGGCACGTCGGATTTTACGCCCACACGGAGTTCGCCGCGTTTGACGATGGCCTGAACGTCGTCCGGCAGCGTCGCGGCGGAAGCGCTGGCGGCCAGCCCCAGAACGGCGATGGCGGAAAGCAGGAACTTGCCTATGTTGTGCAGTTTTCTCATCGTTTCCTTCTCCTTGAAGGTTATGCCGAATGGCGTTTTTTTGAAAAAGCTTCCTAGTGCAGGATCTTGCCCAGGAACTGCCTTGTCCTTTCATGGGTGGGGCTTACGAAAAAGTGCTCGGGCGTGCCTTCTTCCAGAATGGTGCCGTCGTCCATGAAGATCACCCTGTCCGCCACCTCACGGGCAAAGCCCATTTCGTGGGTCACGATGACCATGGTGATGTTTTTTTCTCCCGCCAGCTTGACCATGACGTTCAGCACTTCCTGCACGGTTTCCGGGTCAAGGGCGGAGGTGGGTTCGTCGAAAAGAATGATCTTCGTCTGGCTGCACAGGGCGCGGGCGATGGCCACGCGCTGCTGCTGGCCGCCGGAAAGCGTGGCAGGGTAGGCATGGGCCTTTTCCTCAAGGCCCACCACCTCAAGGTAGTGCCGGGCGATGTCCTGCGCCTCGCTCTTCGACTTGCCGAAGAGCTTCACGGGCGCGAGGGTGAGATTGCCCATCACCGTGAGATGCGGGTAGAGGTTGAACTGCTGGAACACCATGGAAGAGGTGTTGCGCACAAGCTCGATGCGGTTTTTTCTGGTCAGTTCCACGTTGTCGATGAACACATGGCCCGAGGTGGGGATTTCCAGGCCGTTCATGCAGCGTACCGTGGTGGACTTCCCGGAGCCGGAAGGCCCGATGATGACGAGTTTTTCCCCTTCCCGCACTTCCAGGTTCACGCCCTTGAGCACTTCATGGGAGCCGAAGGATTTATGGACATTGGAAAGCCTGATCACGTTTTTCTCCCCGGGGCAGGCAGGTGTATATTGCGTAGCCCTCTGTTTTCCTTTGTTTTTTTCTTAAGTGCCGTAATGTTGATTAACAATAATGTAAAAAAGATACCAGCTGGTTCAATATTTGTCAATAATGTTTTCCCTTTTGCTCTTCTTCTTTTAAACTGTATGTTCATAAGGTAATGACAATACAATGTCCTGTTGTTTTCTTTCATTTTTTTTCAGTGAAAGTGAAGTTGCAGAGAAAATAAGCCGCTCATCAGACGGAGCAGAGGAGGATGAAGCGTGATGAGAAGGGCGTTTTTCCTGGAATCAATAGCCTATTTTTATTGAAAAAATAATAGTGGAAGGATTTTTTCGAAAGGCGGGAAGCATCATTTCCGAGCGAAAAGGAAGGAATTGACAAAAAAGAGATTTTTCATGTCTTTGTGCTTTTTCACCCACACGGCGCATGCCGCGGATGCTTCGCCGGAGGCAGAAAAGGGCGTCGGCAGGCATGCTCCGTCCTTTCGGGGAAGTTGCGGCTTTTCTGAAGAAAAAGCCCGGATGGGGAGGGATGTTCCGGTGCATCCGGTCCCTTGCCCGGGGGCGCATTCTCTGTCATGACAGGGAAAGAGAAGGAGAAAGGCCGCCCTGCAACGGATGCGCCGGAGAATGTTCCTGCAGAAAGGCGGAAAGCGCGCTTTCCCCGGAGGCAGCGAAGGCGGCGCGCCCTTCCGCCCGGCGGAGCAGCAAGGTGCCCGGCACCGGTACGGAGAATGTGATGTCCCTGCGTTTCGGCAACAACGAGTTTCATGAGCGTTTCGACTGGTACGCCTGGTCCGCCCCCGTGTACGAGGGGGCGGATGCCGTGCTGGAAGCGCTGTATGCCCGGGATTTCAGGAAAAAGCGGCTGAAGGGCGTGCGCGTCGTGGGTGCGGCACGGAACATGACGCGCGAGGCCTTCCGCGAATATGAAAAAAGGTCCGGACACGACCGGGGGCCAGACGGGGCGGCACGGGAGAGCGACTTTCGTCGTTTTCTGAACATTCCCCACAGCGTCATGCTGTGCGAACCCTTCATACTGGATTTCGACGACGGCACGGCTCTGGAATTTCACCCCGGGGAGGGGCTTTCCGCCCGGATGGGATGGAATCTCATTCCTCCATCCTGCACGGAAGGGCTGAACCGTCCCAATTTCCGCCCAGAGCTGCTTTTTACGCCGTACCTTGCGGGGCGGAGCCTGCAGCGCATCTTCCTGAGGGAGGAATCCTCCGCCGTGCGGCAGTATGTCTGTTCCGGCGGCCGTGTGGAATCTTCCCAGAAGGAAGGGAGCGTGGTGAGGTATGTGTTCTGTTTTTCCCCGGATGAGACGCTGACGGCAACGTCGGACGGTTCGGGCTGGTATGAGCTTGCTTTCGGCACGGGCGGGGCGACGGCCTTGCTGCCGTATCGGCATGTTTTATCAGCATCCCTCGGTGTGGATCAGCCTCTGCTCTGCCACGGATGGTGCGGGGAAGACGACGGCTTTCTGATCTGCGGGGAAGATCCTGAAGATGCCGGCGTGTCGCGGAACGCGGCGTTTTCCATGGATGAGAACGTGCTGGAAGCGTATTTTCTGCCTTTTTGGGAACGCCGTTTCGAGCCGGAACGCAACGCGCGTGAAGGATGGGAGGCGAAGGGCTTTGATTTCTACGGCCGCAACGATTACGGCAGAAGCGCCGTGCAGGCCATGCTTTCCGACATCCGCACCGCCATCTCAGCCCTGCGCGCCGGGCAGCAGATACCGTTGCGCAAAAGGCTCCTTGAGCAGGCACGGAGAGGGGAGCTTCCGCCCGGTGCGCCTCCTGCGGAAGCGGAGCTTCCTGCCGGAGCCGTGAATGTCTACGAACGCTTTCTCACGCGCATGGAGGGCCTGCTGAAGGCTCTCCCCGAAAACTGCATCATCCATGTCACAGGACCGTGAGGACGCGGCAAGAGGGGCCGTAACGCTGCAAAACAGCCCGCAGCGCCCTTCCTTATAGAGGCTTTTTTTGCCGCAGGGATGTTTCGGGCGAAATAAAAGCGCCGTGCCAAAAAGCACGGCGCTTTTGTCTCATGCGGGAGGACGGAGAAGCGCCTTCCGGTGTTTTGGCACCGGGGCGGCTTCGGGTATCGGCGGCACAAGGGCGAAGCGTTTTTTCTCTGCGCGGGGATGCCTTACTTTTCCTTGCGCCACTTCCACGGCGGAGTGGGATCTTTTTCCTCCCAGAGTCCGGCGCGCTTCTGCTGGGCCTGCTTCTGCAGCTTCTGCCAGTTCTTGCAGGTCTTGGCCCTGCAGTACCGGGAATACACCCAGGCCTGCCCGGCTTCCACCATGCGGGCGTTGATGCAGCTTCCGTCCGCCATGATGATGGCCACGGTTCTGCCGTACCTGTCCACATCCTGCGGGATGAGTTCCACGGAACTGCCTTCCGGCAGCAGGCGGCGCAGCAGGGTGGTGGAGTCCAGCCCGCCTTTCTGCTTTGTTTCCGGCGCGTCGATGCCGTAGAGGCGGATGACGATGGGGGTGGAGGTGTCGCCGCAGGGCGCCACGGTGACGATATCGCCGTCATGCACGGAAATGATGGAAGCAGGCCAGGCCGAAGCGGCGGCGGGAACAAGGGCAAGAAGCAGCGTCAACACGATACTGCGCGGAAAGAGCATGGAAAACCTCCGGAAGGCTGGGAAAGAACCGGCGCCGGCCCGGCCGTATGCGGCCATGTGCCGCAGGGCCGTATCCGCCAGATATGACTGCCGTTTTTTCCGGCCTGTTGCGGCAGGCCCGGCAGAGGCAGAAGGGCGTATTTTATCACGTTGCGGGCGGGCGCGGCAAGAGGAAGCTCTCCGCCCGGCCGGGGGAATGCGGAAGGGGGAAGGCCGGAAAGGCAGGGGGCGGCATCATGCAGGGCGGCTGATGCTTATACGCCCTGGATTTTCTTGTGACCCGGAGTTATCCTCAAGAGGGCTTCCTTACAGGGGGATATTCGGAAGAGATGCCCCCTGCGGGGTGAGAGTTTTGTCCCCTCCCTGCTGCATTCTGCTGGACATTTATTTTAACCAGTTGAATATAATATAAAAAATTAAGACATGTCGGGATTTTTTATCTGATATCATAATGGTAGAAAAAACTTTCTTACTCGCTCTTGACAATTTAATCGGATATGAGCATACTGGTTCCGACGGCTGGAAGAGAAGGCTGTTAAAATTTTTTTATGCGGACATATTTTTGTACTCGGTACTCTTTTGGTAGGATGGTCAAACTATGAAAATGACAAGACACATATCCCAGAGGATGAACCAGCGGGGCATCAACAGGAATATGCTCGACATGGCTCTGGAATTCGGCACGCCCCACAACAACCGTTACTCCCTGAACAAAAAGGAGGCCGAGCAGGCTGTTGCACGCTTGCAAAGAATGCTGACCGACCTGAAGAAAATCGCCGACAAGGGCGGAATCACCGTTGTTGTGGAAAATGATACCTGTATCACTGCCTGGAATAAATTCTGAGAGTCATATCACCATAAAGGAATCTGCCATGCTGCACGCCAACGATCTTTCTCCCATACTGCCTGCCATTCTGACCAGTCTTCTGGATGCTGACAAGGACATCGTGCACGTCGTCAGTCCGCACTATTCGGGGCTGACTTCGGCGTTTATCAGCCAGGGATTCCGGGGATGTTTTGAGGGGACAGCCGACGACATTCCCGCTCCTGAGCGTGCGGAAGAGTGTTCTGTTTTTGTGGGAATAGTTCCCCCTCCCGGCGCAAGGAAAGAGGAAGAGGCCATTGTCTCCTTCATCCGGCGGAGCCTGGCCTCTTCCGTGCACAAGCTGTACCTTGTTGTTTTTCACAATGTACTTTTTTCCAACCGGATTGAGCTGCGCAGCTACCGTAAGGAACTGTTGAGAAAGAACGCTGTCGAGGCATCCATCATGCTCCCTGAACGGCTTCTTCCATATACGGCACTGGGGGTGTCGATTCTTGTCCTGGATAATGACCGGAGCTCCGCAAGCCATGACTGCATGGTGAACTTCATCGATGCCAGTGGCCTTGACGGGAAAGAGGTACAGGCACTGGTTCGGGCTGGGAAGCGTGAAAAACTGCGGGACTATGTCAGACAAGCCCTCAACTATACGAATCCCGACTGTGTTTCCGTGGACGCCCGTGATCTGATACTACAGGATGCAAGCCTGCTTGCCTCTGCGCACTGCCTGACCGATGCGCAGAAGAAAGCCAGATCTCTTCTGGAGAACTTTCATACCGTGAAGCTTGGCGATGTCGTGCATTTCTTCCGTCCGCTGCTTTCCAATAAGGATAGGAAGGGGGAAAAGCTGAATGTGCTGAACGTAGCGCAGTTCTCATCTTTCGGCTATACGAAGCCTGAGCCGCAGGCGGAGGCCTATGTGGAACATGGGGGAAAGACGGATCAGCTCATTCAGCCCGGTGACGTGCTTTTGTGCATACGCGGTTCGCTCGGCAAGGTGGCGATCGCTTCGGATGCGTTTTCGACGGATGATCCGTGGATAGCCAGTTCTGCATCCATTATTCTGCGACCTGCGAGAAAAGAGTATGACCCGCGTCTTCTTTTTCTCTATCTTCGGTCGGAACTTGGGCAGGAGCTTCTGAAAAAGCTGGCCTGCGGAGCCACGGTTCCCATGGTGCAGATGAAGGACCTGAAACAGCTGGAGGTCGTGATTCCCCCTCTGGCAGAAGCGGAATCCATGCTCAGGGACTTTGAAGAGGAAGTTGCGCTCTCGGAACAGATGGAAAAGCTGGAAAGAAAGCGCAGGGAGCTGGCCGCTCGTCACTGGTCGCTCAGTCATTGACGGCCTGTTTCCGAGAGATTTTTCCGGAAATTTCCGGCACGGAAAACATTATGTGTTCTGTTCGTTGGAAATTTCCGGCTGTTTCTCAGCTTTCTTCTGTGACTCGTTGTGCTGCCGTATTTTTGTTCGTACACTGGCTGAAGAGATTTTTATAGAAAAGGATAGAAGCCATGCCCAGAAAAGCTGCTGAAAAGGCTGCTCCCGCAACCCCCGGAAAGCCCGGAAAAACCAGAACCCCCAAGACTCCCAAGGAAGAGAGGCTGGAAGATATACTCATGGCGTGCCGCAACGATCTGCGTGGGCGTGCCGCCATGACGGACAAGCGGGATCTTCTGCTGACGCTTGTCTTTCTCAAGTTCATCGGCGACAGATTTGTGGAACGCCGCGCAGCGCTGGAAGAGCAACATAAGGGAGAGCCGGCTGAGCTCATTGCCATGATCGTATCCCAGGCGAGTTTTTACGGGCAGGAAGGCATTTTTTATCTGCCTGATGAATGTCTCTGGGAAAAGCTGATACAGGTAAATCCTTCCGAAATGGCAGTGGCCTTCGACAATGCCATTGCCCGGCTGGAGCGGGATCAGAAATCGCTCAAGAATGCGCTTCCCCAGCAGATTTTTACCAAGGTGGCGCTGGAGGCAAAAGACCTCAAGGCCGTCGTGGACGACATCAATAAAATCGATCCGAAGCGTTTCCAGGATAAGGATCTTATCGGGCGTGTGTATGAATACTACCTTCAGGCGTTTTCCATCAATGCCGATAAGGAGGAGGGGGAATTCTACACGCCCCACAGTATTGTGGAATTGATAGCGTCGCTCATAGAGCCGTATGACGGAACCATATACGACCCGTGCTGCGGTTCCGGCGGCATGTTCATTCAGAGTGCGAAGCTGGTGGCTGCCCGAGGCGGCAACACCAGAAACATCAGCGTATATGGTCAGGAATCGGAGCCGTCGACGTTCCGGCTGGCCAAGATGAACCTTGCTGTACGGGGCATTTCCGCGCATCTGGGGGACAAGCCGGCATCCACATTCAGCAACGACCAGCACCCCGACAGAAAAATGACCTACATCATGGCCAACCCTCCCTTCAATCTCAAGAAGTGGCGCGGAGCTGACGAACTGAAGGACGATCCCCGCTGGAAGGGTTACGGCGTGCCGCCGGAGAGCAATGCCAACTATGCCTGGATTCTGCATATTCTTTCCAAACTGGATGTTTCCCGCGGCATTGCCGGTTTCCTTCTGGCCAACGGAGCGCTTGAAGACAGCGATACGTTGGAGATCCGTAAGAGGCTCATTGAAAATGACAAGGTGGAAGCCATTATCGTGCTGCCCCGCGAAATGTTCTATTCCACGGACATCAGCGTGACGCTCTGGATTCTGAACAACAACAAGAAGGGAGGAATCCGCAACGGCCGCACGCTCAGGGACCGCAGCAACGAGCTTCTTTTTGTGGATTTGCGCACCTGGAACAGTAATGTTTACGAAAAAAAATATGTGCAGTTCAGCCATGAGCAGATAGAAGCCGTGTGCGGCATCTATTTTGACTGGCAGACGAAGCCTGAAGCTGCGGAAGGCTGGGCGAAGCCCGAATTGTATTATGCAGCGAAAAAAGAGGAAATAGCGGCCAACAGGTACAGCCTTGTGCCCAGCCGGTACATCGAGTTTGTGGACAGGGATACCGAGCTTGATTACCAAACGGCCCTTGCAACCGCCGGAGCGAAGGTGCGGGAGCTTGTCGAGCGTCAGCAGGAAAATCAGAAGAATCTTCTCGAAGCGTTCAAGGTGCTGGGCTATGGCAAAGACTGATGTTCAGGTGGTGACGCTGGGGGATTATATTGAGCGAGTGGAGCGTCGTAACTGGAACTTAAAATTTGGTCTGAAAGATGTTCGTGGGGTAACCTGTCAAAAGGTGTTTATTCCATCACGAGCGAATCTTGAAGGACGATCCTTGGAAAAATTTTTAATTGTTGAACATAATGAGTTTGTTTTTAATAGACGTACTAATCGGCATGGCGATCGGCTTTGTATAGGCTTCAATACATCAGATCAACCGTATATTCTTACGGAAGATTATGTGTGTTTTCGCGTTCGGTCGGATAAGGCTGCCATATTGTCGAGCTGGTATCTGTATTTAATTTTTTTGTGTGATGAATTTGACCGTTATGTCCGCTGGGATTCCTGGGGCAGTGCCACCGAGTTTTTTAACTGGGAAAACATGTGCCGGGTCAGGATTCCCCTGCCTTCGTTGAAGGAACAGGAAAAACTTGTCGCTGCATGGAAAGCACTTCGCACTATGAAGGAACAGAACGAGGCCTTGGCCGAACCGCTGTTTGCCTTGTGCCGCAGTCGCTTGCATGAAATGAAAAAGGAGTATGAAGCAGTAGCAATAGGGGATTATATTGAGCAGAGTGATGATAGAAATAGACAAAATAATTATTTAATAGATGCTGTTATGGGCATTAGTATTGAAAAAAAATTTATCGAAACTAAAGCTGATATGACAGGAGTATCTCTTGAGCCATATAAACTTGTAAAACCTCAATATTTTGGATTTGTTACAGTAACTTCCAGAAATGGAGAAAAAATTTCTTTAGCCTATAATGAAACAAATAAAACTTACATTGTTTCTTCCTCCTATGAAGTTTTTAGGGTAACTAATACAGAGAAATTATTACCAGAATTTTTATTTCTTATTTTTCAGCAAAAAGAATTTGACCGTTATGCACGTTTTAATTCCTGGGGAAGTGCACGTGAAACTTTCAATTTTGATGAAATGTGCCGTGTCAGTATTCCCCTTCCGCCGTTGTCTGTTCAGAAGGCGCTGGTCGAGGTTTATCGTTGCGCTGCGGAAGCAAAGCGCATAGCGGAGGAGGCCGACAGGCTGAGCAGGGAAATTTGTCCTGCATTGATTCAGTACGCAGCAAGAGGAGGCGACTGAGATGAACGGCGGCAAGCTGTATGAAAGCGAATTCGAGCAGGCGCTTGTGGATATGCTTCAGCAGGAAGGCTGGTCGTATACCTCCGGGGACGGGCTGCACCGGAAAGTGACGGAAGCCCTGCTGGAAGACGATCTCAGGGATTTTCTTACCGCAAAGTACGTTTCCACCGGAAGGCTGCCTGCCGATGACCTCTCTGCCGTCATCGCCAATATTCGCAACGTCGGCGGCGCTACCGACTATCACAGCTTCTGCAACGCCGTCCGGCTTTATCAGAACGGCTGTGACGTCACGCCATCCAACGGCCTGCCGCCTTTTCATCTGCATTACATTGATTTTGAACATCCCGAAGAAAATATTTTTCGGGTCGTCAATCAGTTCGACATGGTTCAGGGAACAGCGCATCGCATTCCCGATGTGCTTCTTTTCGTCAACGGCATTCCGCTCTGCATCATGGAGCTGAAGAATCCCACCGACGAGAACGCCACCCTTTACACTGCACACACGCAGATTACTGTACGCTACCGCAGGGATATTCCCGAACTGCTCAAATACTGCGCCGTGGCCTGCATCAGCGATGCCGGTCGATCCCGCATCGGTACTATCACGTCCCCGTTTGAATACTTTTATGCGTGGAAGAAGGTGGAGAACGAGGACGAGGCGGGGCAGGGGCTGCATGAACTTGAAACTCTTGTGCAGGGTGCCTTGTCTCCCGCGCGACTCCTTGAAATAGTCCGCGACTATGTGTACCTGCCGGACGTATCACAGAATGAGCTGGCCGTGGTATGTCGCTATCCGCAGTTCTTTGCCACACGCAAGCTCAGAGACCATATCGTTGAACATCTGCGCAGTCATGGCGGCGACGGCAAGGGGGGAACGTATTTTGGCGCAACGGGTTGTGGAAAGACCTTTACCATGCTTTTTCTGGCTCGACAGCTCATGCTGCGCTGTCGTTCCATGCTGGAAAGTCCGACGATTCTTATCATCGTTGACAGAGAAGATCTTGAAACACAGGCCGGAAAGCTTTTTTGCAATGCCAAGAAGTTCTTGCTGGACGACGCCGTTCAGGTTTTTGAAAGCCGTGAAGATCTCCAGAAGGAAATGGCTCTGCGGAAAAGCGGCGGGCTGTATGTAACGACCATTCAAAAATTTACCGAAAGCACAGGACTTCTGAGCGACCGTTCCAACATCATCTGCATGAGTGACGAGGCGCACAGAACGCAGAATAACCTCGGCAGCAAGCTCAAGTTCCGAAATGGCGACAAAGAAAAAGGAGCGTTTTTTTCCTATGGTTTTGCCCGCCATCTTCGTCAGGCATTGCCGCAGGCTACCTACGTCGGCTTTACGGGAACCCCCATTGACGAGACCGTCCATGTGTTCGGGCAGATCGTTGACATGTACACCATGAAGCAGTCGCAGGAAGACGGCATTACCGTGCCTATCATCTATGATCCCAGGCTGCCGCGCGTCTTCATGAACGATGAGCAGGCCAGGCAGATCGAAGAATACTACCGCCAGTGCGAAACCGAGGGCGCAACGCAGGAGGATGTGGACAAGAGCAAGCGGGCCATGAGCGGCATGAAGGTCATTCTTGGCGACGAAGGGCGGCTGCGGCGCTTGGCGTCGGACGTTATTGCCGACTATGAAAAGCGTTGTGAAGATGCCCCCGATAGAGTCCTCAAGGCCATGATAACCTGTTACGACCGAGAAATAGCCTACAAGCTCTACATTATCATGAAAGAACTGCGGCCGGACTGGTGCAGACCTCTGAAGGCTCTCGATGAAACAAGGCTTTCCCCGGAAGAACTGGAAAAAAGAAAGCCGGTCTGTTTTCTCAATATGGTGGCCACGCGGGGAAAGGATGATCCCAAGGACATGTATGCCCTGCTGGGCGATGCCTCCCACCGCCGGGAACTGGATACCGCTTTCAAGGATGACAAGTCCAATTTTCATGTGGCCATTGTTGTCGACATGTGGATAACGGGCTTTGATGCACCGCCGCTTACTGTTCTCTATAACGACAAGCCGTTGCAGAAGCATACCCTTATTCAGACCATCAGCCGTGTGAACAGGCGCTACAGGGATAAGGAATACGGCTATATTGTAGATTATTTCGGTATTCGCGGAAATATGAAGAGTGCGATGAAGCAGTATTCCGGACAAGAAAACCAGAAGGACGATCTGGAAGAAGCTCATGCAGTGTTGAAGAACGAGCTTCAAATACTCCGTGATCTCACGCCGGCGTTGAACTTTGCACCGTTTTTCCAGGGAACGCCCATTGCACGCCTTCAGTTTCTTCAGAACGGAGCTGAATACCTGCTGGCCAGAGATATTCCGGTAAAAGGTAAGCCTTCGTATCTGACCAGGTTCAGAGGGCATGTCAAACGTCTCCACAGCGCCTTTGATATCTGCAATCCTGCGGGACTTCTGAGTCAGGAAGAGGCAGAGTGGTCCCAGTGCTTCATGGGACTATGTACTTTCGTCAATAAAATGACGGCGTCCGTGCATGATGTGACGTCCATGAATAAAGCTGTTGAACAGATGGTGAAGGAGGCCATTAACTGTTCAGGTGTGGAGAATGTTTTTGAATCCCAGGGCGAGGAAGATATTTTTGGTGAAGACTTCCTGACGGAGCTTTCCGATGTGAAACTTCCGTTCACAAAGTTCCAGCTTATGGTCAAACTGCTCAAACAGGCCATACGCGAGTATGGAAAGACCAATAAGGTCAGGGCAGATTATTTTGATCATCTGCTTCAGAAAACCATAAACGACTACAACACCCGCGATAACCTTTCTTTCGCCAATGACGTTGCCAAAGATGCCGTCAATTCCATCAGTCAGGTCGTGACCGATAAAGTAAATTCGCTCACGGATGAACTTTTAAAGCTGTTTCAGCATATTAAGGAAGACGGTCAGAAGTTCAGGGATCTGGGGATTTCCTTTGAGGAAAAAGCTTTCTATGATGTATTGTGTGATACGAGAGACCGGCATGGTTTCGAGTATCCCGATGAGAAATGTATTGAACTTGCAAAACAGATCAAAACGTGTGTTGACGAGACATCCGTATATGCCGACTGGCAGAATAACGACAACCTGAAAAGCAAGCTGTCCAGTGAGCTGCTTATACTTCTTTATAAAAATGGCTATCCCCCGGAATGGAAGGAAGAGGTGTATGAGCGGGTACTTGAACAGGTTCAGAACTTCAAGGCGCATCAGGCATAGGCGTGTGCCCCATGCGCGCAAAAAAATGACTACCGGTCAAAGAAAGGAAGAGCATGGAGCACTCGTTCACTGCTGCTTGATACATGTATCCTGATAAGCAGAGAAGCAATACGGAACAGATATGGGCAGACTATATCTTGAAGCTTTTCGACAGGGAGCTGATCCGGTTCTCCGCCGAGGAGAACGGAGATAGTCCCCCGAAGTTTTCATAACGTATGCGGATCAGGATACACTGTCGCTGCTGTCGTTTGGTATGGAAGCGACGGACAGCGGTCTTGCCCGTTGGCTGAACACAGATTCCCCAAAACAGAGCCTACGTTCATTCGCTTCTGGCAAAGGCCGGGTTATCCACGAACAGCACAATGGCCATCATTGAGGTCAGCAGAGGGCTTTCGCTCAACGACAGCTGCTGGGTCGTCAAGGAAGGATTCACAAAAATCTTTGCCCAGTGCAATCTCAACGACAGCAGGTTCAGTGAGATTCTGGCCAGCATAGCCTTTACCGGCTATGGAAGCTCCGTCCGTACATCTGTGGCATTCAGCCCTGAGTTCACGACGAACGGTATGCTTCCGAAGTGCTGGCGGCGTCAGTCCGGCAGGATTTACCTTTATAAAGGCGGAACGGAAGGGGCGTCCGAGGCAGGCAACGAGCTTTGTTTCGGGAGTATGCATGGCAGGACGCTCAGGTGGAAGAGTAAGCGCCACCCCATGCACGATTACCAGATGGAAATCGGGAACGTGCTCCAAGTGTGAGCTGTTTACCGACAGGAATTTCTTGTCTGTTTCCTCTCCTCACGTTTTTTGCGGGAGAGTTGCCTGTAGCTCAGCTGTGAAAAAGGCGCTCCATGTCGCCGTATCCGTAGAATGGGGAGTTTAATTCTGAGGCGCAGGGGTGGAAGGTGCCGTTGCACCCGCTCATGGACACGGGGAGTCCTTCCAGAACTCCGCTTCGGAAGCATCCACGGTGATGCTTGACGCATTTGTCGCAACGGGGGGGCCGGACATCAGGCGAAAGCTGCAGGGCGTTGCGGGAAAGCTCCCAGCCCCTGTGATTCGAGACGATTTTTCCGTTTCTTTCATGATGCCGATCCGGACCATCGGGCCAGATGCGATGTCGCAGGGCTGCAGGCATTCCGATGTGCCCATACCGAAGGATGAAGAACAAAGGTACTCCGTGATGCTGGAATGCAGCTGAGAGGAAAGAGCGGAAGGGCGTATCGCACTTCTACGTCTTTTTTAATCTCTGCGGATTTCTACCGGGGGAAGCAATGCCGGTGCAAGGCTTGTCCTGAGAACAAGGCGAAGAGCTGTCATTCCTGGCATGGGGCTGTTGTATGGCATTCTCCAGCGTATTCTCTCTTTTGAAATAAAGAGATTCATCCTCGGCCTGTCTGCTCCCGTGACAGATGGCGTTCCCGTCGTTTTTTGCAGGGGAGCTTATATGGCGTTCGTGGAAGGGTTCACATGACGAAGCTCTTTGCCATCGCTTGTGGCAGCGGCAGGGGGACGGGCCGTTCAATTGTGGAATGCAAGGAATCTCCCTTACGCTCAACAGCTGCAAAGCATCGTTCGCGCCCGTTTCAAGACGGAACGCAGAGCACGGCCAGGGAATGGAGACGTTATTTCAACGCGGTAACGTAGCCGAACTGTTCGAAGTCATCAAGAAATTCATCGCACAGCTCGTCATGGATCAGTTCAGGATTATCGCGATATTCCTTCGGCATAGCTTCTATGTCCAGCCCGTAGAAACTGTCAATGGCCTCCGCTTCCATAGCCTCGTCAACGGTGGCGTACTCCGCATTGGGTTCAAACTCTTCCAGGGGAAGCAGGCGTACCCACGAATCGTCGATTTCGCAACGCTTATACATCACCCAGATGATATGAAACTTATCAAGGTCGAAGTTCTCGATTTCGTCTTCGTCCACGGCGAGAATGTGGTTCACGCCCGTTTCTACTTCCATGTGGAAGGAGTCTTCTCCGAAAACTTCGCTCGCCGACGCTTCTATCTCGGACAGAACGTCGGCCGTCTCATTAACGGAATAGTAGGCAATCTCTTTGAGGTGGTCGGCGACATTATCAAAGTATGTTCTGGCAGCCTCAGCGAGGGCATCCTGGCCTATGAGAAGCTGACCGTTGATATCAGATTGATAGTAATTCAGCTCCGAAGGATCGTCCACGTCATCTTCGCTCACGGCATACTGCCAGAAGCCTATGCCGCCGTTGATATGAGCCATTTCTATGCAGGGACTTCCTCCGGTTTCCTCCATATAGTTTTCGTCGTGGAAGTCTTCGATTTGATGTTCGCCACCGTCTATACAAAAATATCGCGCATAGAGATATGCCATTATAACCACCTGTTATAATTAATATTTAAATTTTTTATAGAGTATACCGATAACCTGCAGCTGTCAACAGCTATAATGAAAAAAGTCTGCATATATGCATGTACACGGTACGTTCCGGGATAAGATGGTTGTATATTCCTCTGTTTTTGATGGATGCCATGTCATTAATTTTAGCAACTCATTGCATATATTGAATATGATTTTTTCTGCAAAAGCCAGAATAGCCCGTAAAACGGGTGGATTGTCCAGCCCCGCAAGAGCTTGTTACCTGCTCGCGCCTTAGGATCCGGCTTGAATTACACAGGCCTGCGCCCTGTCCTTGTTTCCAAGGTGCAAGACAGCCCGTGTCATCTGGCTCGTAGCCTGCTCCTGAAGAAGCTTTTCCTGGCTCGCGTTGGACGGATTTGGGGGACGCTCTCTTATCGAGCATGATATCCTCTCCATCCTGCTCCCTTCCTATATTTCTGATTGTCGCTTCGTTCAAGTCTGCTGTTGTCATGCCCCATGCTCAAGGAGCTTCTATGGCCATGCTTCTATTTCAGCGGGGAAAATCCGTCAAAAATCATCCGGGAACTTTTACCCCCCATATACCCATGACTGATGATGTCGCATACTTCGGCATCATCAGTCATGGGTATATGGACATGATCCGTCGTCATGCATCCTTCAATTTTCAATGCGCCATAAAAAACACCTTTTCGATGAGGCCGGGGGCATGAATAACGCCGTCTTATCGAAAAGGTGTTTTGTCAGCTATAACCGTTTTGGGGGCCACCCGCCTGGCGGGCTGTTTTGCTCGCTTCTGCTCTCTCGACGGATGGAAGGCCATAACGAAAAAGGGTTATAAGCTCATCACTTATAACCCCTTGAAATATCTGGAGCGGGCAACGGGATTTGAACCCGCAACGTTCAGCTTGGGAAGCTGACACTCTACCGTTGAGTTATGCCCGCAATATGAAAAAAGGCTTACTGCGTGGTAAGCCTTTTTTAAGTTCGTGGAGCGGGAGACGGGATTTGAACCCGCGACTTCAACCTTGGCAAGGTTGCACTCTACCACTGAGTTACTCCCGCGT
>NZ_CALUWY010000011.1 GCF_944324615.1 uncultured Mailhella sp. | reverse complement strand
AGGGCTGGCTCATCAAAGTGAAGCCCGAAGACATGGCCGCCGTGGACGCCCTCATGTCCGCCGACGCCTACAAGGCTTCCCTGTAAGCCTGCACCTCATAAACAAAAAAAGCCGCGCTTTCTCCGGAAAACGCGGCTTTTTTGTGCACAAAGGCCCGCTCCGGACGGCCTACCACCTGCTCGAATAGTGGCTTCTGTGGCTGGAATGGCTGTAATGACTGGCGTGACTTCTGTGACTGTAATGATACGCCGACAGCACGCTCCGGCTGTCGGGCATGACATCGGAAAAGACCAGCGGACGTTCCTGCAGATCGTGCGTCACGGCGTCTTCGCGGGGCAGCGCCGCTTCCGCCCTGCCGGAAGAAACACCGAACAGGGCAAGAATCAGCCCCGCCAGCATAAACAGTCTGTATACACATGTTCTCATACATGTCCCCCTGATGTGAAAGGTTTGATGAAGGTTTCGGGAAGAGCCGAAGAGGTGCTGAAAAAGCCGCAGCACTCCTCCCTGAGCGCGCAGGAGCGGCAGCGGGGAAGATAGATGTTCTTCCAGTCGGAAATGGAACGGCGGGCGTACCCGCGCACTTCCGCAGGGCACAGGCAAAGCGGAATATTGTACAGGGAAACGGGAATTCCCCTGCGTACAAGCGTGAGCACGGCATCCTTCACACAGGGGGCGTATGCTTCCGGGGAAACCTCCACCCGATCCCTGTTCGTCTCCGCATGGCCGTGCAGTTCCAGTCCCATGAAGGCCACATGGGCGCAGAACGGGAAGTAATTGCCCAGATGTTCCGCAAATTCCGCAAGATACCTGCAGTTGTACTGCGATATCACCGTTCGTATCTCCACAAAGAAGCCGTACCCGGCAAGGTTGTATATGCCCTGCTGCGTCTGTGCACAGCTTCCCCTCACCCCCGCCATCGCATCGTGGACGGCGTCGAGTTCGGAATGCAGGGAAACGCAGAAAAGAACGTTTTCCGCAGGAATGCCCGCCAGCCTGCGCACAAAGGCTCGGTCGGAAAAAAGCCGTCCGTTGGTCAGAACGCTGATCAGGGCTTCCGGGTGCTCCCGGGCGCTTCGCCTGAGAATGTCGAAAAAGGCTTTCCCGGCAAGCGTCGGTTCCCCGCCCGTGATGCAGCAGTCCGAAATGCTTCTGCCGCGTATCAGTTCAAGCACTTCCTCCGCCTGCCTTAAAAAACGCGCCGGATCGCTCTGCGCCGGAGGCTGAGGGCACATGACGCAGCGGCAGTTGCAGTTTTCCGTGAGGAACAGGCAGTTCTGGGAAGAGCCCTCCTCCCACAGCACCTCTATGGTGCCCGTTCCGTCCATGGCGACAATGTCGCCTTCGTGGAGCAGCCCGGGCTGCTCCACCCCGTAGATATGATGCGGATGAAACCATGATCCCCGCCCTCCGGAAGTAATGCATCCCTTGTAGCCCATGGCCGCATGCGTCAGCTCCTCGCAGACAAGAACAGCCCGGCTCCGTGCATAAAAGGGCCTTCCTGCAAAGGTCACTTCTCCCACAAACGAGGAAAAAGCTTCAGAAGCTCTGCCTTTGAGTGTCAACATGACCTGTTCACCAGCTCCGCGTTTCCGGTTATCCAGCTCCAGATGATGTCCCTGGTTGTATCGTCGGCATGACGGAGCATGTCGAAAAGCCCCGTCAGTATGCCCTTGTGCTTGATGCAGAAGGGCGCATGCGTCATGTTCCGCTGCTCGTTTCCTGTCTCCAGATAATTGCGTACGGGGTCTGTTCCGCAATAGGCCTGATACACGCAATAGGCACAGGGAAACGTTGTTTCAAGGCAGGATACAAAGGTCAGCTTCTTCAGGCGTGTGACGAATATCTCCCTGTAGTCGTCGGTCTTCACGTTTCCCAGGCAGAAGTGACGATCCCCCATTCGGGCAAGCATGCGCGCCTCATCCGAAGGAAAAACCGAACCGTCGAAATCGTAGATGGCCCCGCTTATACCCGCGCCCGCAGGCGACTGAAGATCGACAAAGCCCGTGGCAAAGGGAGACAGTATGCGCGAGAAAAGAAGCGTGGCAAAATACTCAGGGAAAAACACCTTCCTGTTGAGTTCCATGATATAGCGGAGAGCTTCCAGATACTTTTCCACAAAGCGTTCCATGGAATAGCCGAGTGTCGCCGCCTCTTCTGCCGCAAAGCCGTAGGGATTGAGGGAGCGGAGAAATATTCCGTCCATGCCCAGGCGCAGGTATTCATCCGTCACGTCCCTGAGATGATCCAGAGAAAAGGCGGTGGTCGTCATCAGCGCGCCCACCCTGTCCCTGCCCAGGATATCCCGGGCAAGTGCCAGTTTCTCCAGAAAAACACGGTACGTTCCCCGGCCCAGCCTGTCTTTACGGCATGCGTCATGAACAGCGGCATCCCCGTCCAGCGAGGTGGAAACGGCCACGTTGTGTTCACGGCAGAATTCAAGCTGTTCCCGCGTTGCCGCCGTGAGGTTGGTGCACAGCACGAAGGAAACCTTTTTCTCCAGACGCCGGGCCAGCTTTTCCGCATAGGCGACCGTGGCTGTGACGACTTCCCAGTGAAGAAGAGGCTCGCCCCCCTGAAACTCAAGCTTGGGGTGCTTCGTCGGCGACTGAAAAATCATGTCCACCGCCTTCAAGGCCGTTTCCACGTCCATGTCGTACAAGGAGGCATCCTTTCCGGCACAGGATACCTGACAGTAAGAACAGCGCTGATTGCAACGCAGGGTGACCACCAGCATGTGCAGCGAGGTGAACTCCCGGAGAAAGGATTTCCGCGTGCGATACCTTGCCGCCGTCTTGTGCAGGGCAACCTCGATATCCTCTCCGGCGCAGAACAGATGCGACTTCAGCCTGAAAAAATGTCCGTCATCCTCCGGCAGTTCATGACGCAGGAAACGCTCGAAGACCTGCTCCGGCAGAAACAGAAAATCGCCGCATTCGTTCACCATGAGCACGTCGTGCTGATCCGTACGGCGGAAACGGAAGGGAAGAAGCGTATACCCGGACATACCTAACTCACCGGAGAAAACGCATACTCGACAATCCGTTTTCGGAGATCGCCGAATTCCTTCTGCAGATCCAGCCGTACCTGACAATCCACAAGATCATTCATGAAGCTCCTCAGCGTGCTTTCCTGCATGCGGGCGCCGTGCTTGTCGCAGAGAGTGATCCGCACCTTGTCCTCCTGATGGGGCACAACGGAAACATAGTATGTTTCCGCGTAGATATCGGCTACCGTCAACACGCATTCGCGGTTGAAGAACACCTTGTCCGCGTACACAAAGCCCAGACGCCCGTCTTCACTCACGGCAAACGGCATTTCCATGCATGGAGCTCCTTCCGGTGTAGATTCCGCAGCAGGACGGATCGGCAGAATGCGTCGCGCCGCACATGATTTATTAACCTATTGCTTATTTTTCTAAGCTATAGGTTAATTTTTTTTTTGAACACAATGGGCTAGCAGAAGGATATGAAGAAAAAATCGGATGCCTTCGGCCCGGTGCTCCGCCGGATACGCCTGGAAAAACACCTCACGCAGGAAGAACTGAGTGAAAGGCTCGGCGTTGCCGCACCCTACGTCAGCATGCTGGAAAGCGGGCACAAATATCCCAATCTGGAAATGTTCTTCCGCATCGCCGAAGCTCTCGACGTGCGTCCTGCCTGCATCATGGAGGATATGGAAGAAAGAATCCGGCGCAGCATCTGAAAAGTCCGTCCGGCCCCCCCTCCCGGCCCGCAGACACGAACGCCCCGGCACGGGAACGCGCCGGGGCGTATGTTTACAAAAAACGCAGGGACGATGCAGGCTTCCGCACGCCTTCGGAAAGGTGCGCCTACGAAGCCTTTTTCCCGCCGGTTCCGGCCGGTTCCGTCAGATCGGGATGCAGTTCACCCATGGTTTCATAAAGCTGCGACAGGGCGATGAGGCAGTCGGCGCGGGTGGAGATTTCCGCAAGTTCCGCCTCGGAAAGGGCCGACTGGGCGGTGAGCAGATCGAGGTAGGAGCCGGACTGCAGCTCGTAGCGCATTTTGGCGTCGGCATAGGATTCCCGGGCGCTGGCCACGGCCCGCCGGGCCACCTGCACGGCGCGGTAGGCGTCCTGGGTGGAAAGCAGGCTGGAGCGCACGGCATAGGCGCAGTTGTTGACCGAGGAGCGCACCGCCGCCTCCAGCGCGGAAACCTGCCTTTTCGCCTGCTGGGTGAGGTACATGCGCCTTCCGCTGGAAAAGAGCGTCCAGTCCACGGAAAGCCCCAGTTCCCCGTAGGCATAATCCTTCTGCGTGTAGCGGCTGCCCGCCGCGTCCAGATGGCTGCCCGTGGTGGACCAGCCGAGTATGGCCGAAACCTGCGGCCAGAACTGACTTTTGGTGATGCCGAGATCCTTCAGGGCTATTTCCACCGATTTTTTCGCCATGAGAAGGTCGGGCCTGTGGTCCATGGCCTGCTGAAGGCAGGCTTCCAGCGAACGGCGGAAGGGCAGAAGATCCAGAGCCCCCTCATAGTTGGTGGGAGCGTCCGGCGGAAGGTCGAGCAGCGTGTTCAGCCTCGTGAGCCACACGTCGCGCTCGTTTTCATACTGGATGAGCAGGGCCTCGGTCTGGGCAAGGTCGGTTTCGGCCTGCAGCACGTCGAGCCTCGGGCGCAGACCGATGTTCCACGCGGTCTTGGCCATGTTGAGCTGCATTTTCGCCCGCTCAAGGGAACGTTCGGTACTGCGTATGCTCTCAATGGCCTTGAGATAGGTGACAAAGGCCTCCTGCACGGCGGCCGTCACGGAAAGGCGCTGGGATTCCAGCTGCAGGGCCTGCCGCTCCTCTTCCAGCGCCGCCTTCTGATAGCTGTTCAGAAGGTTGAAGCCCGTGAACAGCGGCTGGGAGGCCGTCACCGTCATGGTGGTCACGTTGGGTTCGTAGCGGGAGGGGCGGTCCTTGTTGTAGCGGGAATAGCTGTAGGAAACTCCGAGTTCCGGGCCGAAGGCGCTCCGCGCCGCCTTGCGCGCGGATTCCGCGGCCTGCACCGTGAACCGGGCGTTCTCCACATCGGGGTTGTGCTCAAGGGCGCGCATCACCGCCCCCTCCATGGAATAGCTTTCCCCGGCTTTGACGGACGGAGACAAAAACAGTATAGAGACGAAAGCCGCGCAGCACACAGAACGCCAGAACATGGGAAACTCCTTCAAGGTACCTTCCCTGTCTAGCTCAAAGGCGGCCGTATGTCACTCCCCGCCGGGGTCACGGAGCAATTTTTCGTTGCATGCAGGGCCGCTCAAGATTATGAACAAGGCGGCCCTCTTCCGCGCCGGCGGGCATGTTTGCCGGCAATCTCATCGGATATTCGGAGCACCCATGGATTACAACATTTTTTCCGTCTTCGCCAGCGCAAGCCTCATCGCACAGATCATCATGATCATTCTTATTGCGCTCTCCATTCTGAGCTGGACCGTCATCATCAGCAAGATGGTCATCCTTTCCGCGGCCGAACGCAAGGCCACGGCGGGCATTTCCCGTTTCACCGACGCGGCGGATCTGCGCCAGGCCGTGCAGAGCCTCGGCGGCGATCCTTCCTCCCCGCTCTACGGCGTGGCTCAGCACGGCGTGCGTGAGTTCAACAACGGCAAGGAAGCCGGCGCCGACGAAGGCGTGGTGGTGGAAACCGTGCGCCGCGCCCTGAATCAGGGCGTGGGTCTGGAAATCGACCGCCTGCACAAGAACCTCTCCATCCTGGCCACTGCCGCCAACACCGCCCCCTTCATCGGTCTGTTCGGTACGGTGTGGGGCATCATGACCTCCTTCCACGCCATCGGCCAGATGAAGTCCGCATCCCTGGCCACCGTGGCCCCCGGTATTTCCGAAGCCCTCATCGCCACCGCCATCGGCCTTGCCGTGGCCGTGCCCGCCACCATTGCCTACAACATGTTTCTCGGCAAGCTCGACAGCATCGAAACCCGCCTCATCAACTTCGCGGGCATTTTCCTGAACCGCGTGCAGCGCGAAGTCAACGTGCACCGCTCCCGCGGCAACGACAGGTAGGTCGGCGCCATGGCCAGAAAAAAAGGCTTTGTCTCGGAAATCAACGTGACGCCCTTCGTGGACGTCATGATGGTTCTGCTCATCATCTTCATGGTTACGGCGCCCATGATGGATTCCGGTCTGGACGTGGACCTTCCCCAGGCCAAGCAGGTGGATACCCTGCCCACGGATTCCGAACATCTCGTGCTCACCGTGCGTGAAGACGGCACGCTCTTCCTCGACACCTATGAAGTGCAGCTGGAAGAGCTGGAAGAACGTCTCGCCGCCATTGTGAAGGAAAAAGACCGCGCCCTGTTCCTCCAGGCCGACAAGGGCGTGCCCTACGGCACCGTGGTGGACGTCATGGGACGCATCAAGGCCGCCGGTATTGAAAAACTGGGCGTGGTGGCCATGCCCAGCACGGAAACCGCTGCCCCCGCGCAGTCCGGCAGCGCCCAGAAGGGCCGCCGCTAGGCGGAATATGTAATCCCATGCGAATAAGCAGTCTTTTCCTATCCATACTGCTGCATCTGGCGGTTCTGGCCTTCATACTCTATGTGCCGCTGCGTCCCCCGCTGGACATCACGCGGCCGGTGTATCAGGTCAGCCTCGTGATGGGTGCGCCGGGCGGTGAAAACCTGCCCTCTCCCGTGCTGGGCGCGCGTGCCCCCGTGACGGGCAAGCAGGTGGTGTCCACCGAATCCGCGCCCAGGCCCAAGGCGGAACCCGCGCCCGCCCCGGCTCCCGATGAAGCCCCGGCACCCGCCGTGGAAGTCCGGCACGAATCCAAGCCCGAACCCAGGCCGGAGCCGAAGCCGGAACCCAAACCCGAGCCTCAGAAGGACCCGGTGCAGATTCCCCAGAAGCCCGAACCCAGGCCTGAAAAGAAACCCGAGCCCAAGCCGGAGAAAAAACCGGACCCCAAGCCCGAGAAGAAGCCCGAACCCAAGGCGGAAAAAAAGCCTGAGCCCAAGACCGAAAAGAAGACGGATGCCAAGGCCTCTTCCAAAAAGGACAGCAAGGCTTCCAAGAGCAGCGACAGCGGCAAGGACGCCCTGGCCGACGCTCTGGCCGATGTGCGCAAGCAGGCGCGCTCCAACAGCTCGGGCAAGGGCGGCGGCACGTCCGCTTCCCGCGCTCTGGCCGACCTGGAAAAGCAGGTGGGCCGCACGGGCGTGGGCGGTGGCGGCGGCGAAGGCGACGGCCCGGGCGGCGGCGGCATCTACGACGTGTACGCCGCGCAGGTCATCCTTGCCGTGCAGCCCAACTGGAGCATGCCCACCTACTCACGCAACAACATCGTGGTGCAGGTACGCATCAAGCTCGACAAGCAGGGCCGCGTGCTCGACTGCCACATCGAACGCTCCTCCGGCAGGCCGGAATTCGACGCTTCGGCCGTGAACGCCATCATACGCACCAAAACCCTGCCCCCGCCGCCCACACCGGCGCAGCAGGATCTCGTCATCAGCTTCAATTCCCTGCAGATGATGGGACGCTGACATATCAGGGAAAGCGCGGACCCTCCGGGGTCTGCGCTTTTTCGCAGAAACATTCCGGGCTGTCTTTTCCTGAACGTTCAGGAAAAGCGGCCTTTCCGCTTTCTTCGCACGCCGGTTCCGGTTCCGCCGGGGCCTGATCGGGAGTCTTATGAACACGTCATCGCCCTCCGTTTCGCGCTTGTTCCCGGGAAAACGCCTTTCCCCGCTCTTCAGGGGCATGGGGCCCGCCGCGCTCATCGCCCTTCTTCTCACCCCCGCGCCCTCGGCGGGCGCCACCTTCACGGCAGACACCATAGGCGGCTATTCCACCCAGGTGCTCGCCCAGATCCTTCAGGTCTGGCAGGAACCCATGGGCGCGCGCGGCACGGCCGTGCTGGAACTGACCATTGATCCTTCCGGTTCCCTTGCCGGCTGCGCCATACGCAAGAATTCCGTCACCCCTGCGGCCGACGCGGCCCTCTGCGCCGCCGCCCAGAACGCCGCGCCCTACCCTTACGCGCCCTTCGGCGCCCAGGCCGTGGTCTCTCTCGGCGTGTCCTACACCGGAGGAAAGGCGGAAGGGAGTGTGGAGCGCGCCCCGAGCTATGCCGAAATGCTGCGCCAGTCCATCGCGCCGCGCATCATCATGCCTCAGGGGCTTTCCGGCTCATGGACAACCGTGGTACGCATAGACGTATGGGCCGACGGTTCGGTCAAGGACTGCCGCATCACCGCTCCTTCCGGCAACGCGCAGGTGGATGCGGCCGTCATGGCGGCGGTGCAGAGCCCGGGCGCCATCACCCCGCCCCCGGCCCACATGGAACAGAGCGTTTCCCTTTCCTTCACTCTCAGCGCCCGCTGAGCCACAGCCCACGAGGAATTCCATGCGCAGTTCACGCTTTTTCCCGCTGTTTTTCGCAGCCCTCGTCTGCCTTCTCTGCCTTGCCCAGCCTTCTCTGACCGGGACGGCTCTCGCCGAGGAGGCGAAAGAGGAAGCGCAGGAGCAGAACGCTCCCCTGCCCGACGCCAAGGAGCAGGCCGAGGCCGCGGCCAAGGCCCGCGCCGAAAGCGAGGCGCAGGCCGCCGCCCGCGCCAAGAAGGAAGAAGAGGCCCGTGCCGCGGAAGCGGCCAAAAGCGTACAGGAAGCCTGGGAAGCGCTGCTCGCCTCCCACAACGCCCAGCTTGCGGGCATCATCGAGCATTCGCAGACGCTGAAGGACGGCCTTTCCGAACTTTCCTCCAGCACCAAGCAGAGCATTGCCCAGCTGGAAGAGGAATTTCAGAAGCTCGACGCCCTCTCGCAGGTGCAGGGCAGCATGCCCTCCGACCTTACGGTGCTTGCGGAAAGGCTGCACCGCATCAAGGACCGCACCCAGTCGCTCATAAAGCCCCTCATGAACACCAAGGAAGAGCTGGAAAAGGAAAAGCAGGCCCTTGCCCTGCTCGACAAGTCCCTTTCCGGTCAGAGCGACGTGGACAGCAAGATTTCCTCCCGCCTGAAGGAAGCCGACAAGAACATCACAAGGCTTCAGAAGAACTACGACACCATCATCGCCCCCGCTCTGGAGCTGATTGAATCGGTGCAGGGCCGCATCACGGCCATCATGAAGGAAATGCCCTCGCTCTGGAACAGCTACTACTTCCAGTCTTCCGGCCACATCTACGACGTGGTGGCCCTGAGCAAGGACTTCCGCAATCTGGGTTCCCTGCGTGAGCTGTATTCGCTCCGCATCACCACGGAACTGCCCAGCTCCATGGACGCCCTCGTCACGGTGTTCGTGCGCATAGGCACCTCGCTGCTGTTCTTCGCGCTGCTCGGCCTTGCCTTCACCCGCACCGCAAGCCGCCGCCTGCCGGAAACCATGCTGGGCGGGGTGCGGCGCGTCATGCGCAACAGCGCCATATGGATAGCCCTCGGCATTTCCATTCACCTTTCCGCCTGGGGCGACGGCAGAATGTATCAGATGGTCGCCACCCTCGGCACCATGTGCCTGTGCTGGGGCCAGATGCTGCTTGCCTGGGACCTCTATGAGTTCGAGAACCCGGAAAGGCCGCGCCTTTCCCCGCTCTGGCCCATGTTCCCGCCCCTGCTCATAGGTATGGTGCTGCTCAACTTCGACCCGTTCCCCCTGTTCATCTGCGTGGTGTGGGTCGTGGTGCAGACCGTGGACCTGTGGAAGACGCGCCGCCTGCCCCTGCCGGCCCAGCCCCTGCCGCGCGCCATCATGCGGCTCTATACCGTGCAGCTGTGGATCACCCTTGTCATCAGCCTTCTCGGCTTCTCGCGCCTTTCCATTCTCATCAGCATGTGCTTCACCTCCGTCACGGTGACCATCATGCTCTGCGTGTCCATCTTCAAGGTGGAACACCTCATTGAATCGTATCTGCCCAAGGAAGGCACCATCGCCGTCATGGCCAGCCTCGCCATGGCCCTCGTCATGCCCGTGGTGCTGCTCATCGCCGTCATGGCGGCCGTGGTGTGGATACTGGCCTACCCCGGCGGCTACTTCCTGCTCCAGAACATGGCCACCCTGGGCTTCAACATCGGCAACGTCTCCCTGAACGCCATGCAGATACTCAGCATCTTCATTGCGTTCTACCTCACCCGTGCCCTGCTCGCCGTGGGCAACACCTTCATGGCCGGCATGCAGACGCAGATATCGCGCATCTCCGTTTCCCTGCTCGCCCCCATACAGGCCATCTACAAATGCCTGCTCTGGGCCTTGTTCGGCCTCTACGCCCTGAAGGCCCTGGGCTTCAATCTCTCCAGCCTCTCCATGATCGCCGGCGGCCTTTCCGTGGGTATCGGTATCGGTCTCCAGAACATGGTGCAGAACTTTACCAGCGGCATTTCCGTCATCTTCGGCCAGACCATACGCGAGGGCGACGTGGTGGAAGTGGGCGGCATCACCGGCGTGGTGAAGAAGATCAACATCCGCTCCACCATGGTGGAAACCTTCGACAACGCCATCATCTTCATTCCCAATTCCAGCTTCCTGAACAGCACCTTCACCAACTGGACGCACAACAACCGCCGCGTGCGCAAGGAAATTGCCGTGGGCGTGGCCTACGGTTCCGACGTGCGCCACTGCCTCGACCTCATGCTGAAAACCGCCAGAGAACATCCGAAGGTGCTCTTCTACCCCGAACCTACGGCGTTCTTCATGAACTTCGGCGCAAGTTCCCTGGATCTCGTCCTGCGCTTCTGGGTGCGTGAGTACAACGACAGCACGGTCGTCACCTCCGACATCCGCGTGAAGGTCAACGAAGCCTTCACGGCGGAAGGCATAGAAATATCCTTCCCGCAGCTCGACGTGCACCTGAAGACCGATGAGGAGGGCGCCGTTCCCCCCATCCCCGGACTCAGAAAGGAAGAGCCCGGAGAAAACCCGGAAAACACCATGCCCGCCGATAACAAGGCCGGCGCATAAGAAAAAAGCCCCCGCCCGGAAAAGGACGGGGGCTTTTTTCTGCCGGAATCCCGGAAAAAGCGCTTCGCGCAGGCCCCTTGCTGTCGGAGCGCACGGCCTCACCATGCCCGAAAGCGGCCGGAGACGGCACAACACAGAAACAACGCGGAAACAGCCCCGTGAGGGCACAGGCCCCTGCTTCTGCGGCACTCTGCCGTGCAGGCATAGCCTGAGGCCCATAAAGGCGCAGGAACATGCCGCGACGCGCTCCGTTGCCGGAGAAAGAGCTTTATAAGGGGCCGCAAGGGGGATTTCCCGCTTACCGGAAGGGAAGCCCTGCAGAAAACGCCCTCCCCACGGAAAAGGAGACGCGGGAAACGTGGGCAGGAAGAGAGGGGCACAGGCCCCTGCTTCTGCGGCACTCTGCCGTGCAGGCATAGCCTGAAAGGCCCATAAAAGCGCAGGAACATGCCGCGACGCGCTCCGTTGCCGGAGAAAGAGCTTTATGAAGGGGCCGCAAGGGGGATTTCCCGCTTACCGGAAGGGAAGCCCTGCAGAAAACGCCCTCCCCACGGAAAAGGAGACGCGGGAAACGTGGGCAGGAAGAGAGGGGCGCAGACCTTCCCGCCCTGCAAAAAAACACGGCCTCACCATGCCCGAAAGCGGCCGGAGACGGCACAACACAGAAACAACGCGGAAACAGCGAGGGCACAGGCCCCTGCTTCTGCGGCACTCTGCCGTGCAGGCATAGCCTGAAAGGCCCATAAAGGCGCAGGAACATGCCGCGACGCGCTCCGTTGCCGGAGAAAGAGCTTTATGAAGGAGCCGCAAGGGGGAGTTCCCGCTTACCGGAAGGGAAGCCCTGCAGAAAACGCACCCCACGGAAAAGGGGACGCGGGAAACGTGGGCAGGAAGAGAGGGGCGCAGGCCCTGCGCATGAGATAACGAAAACGGTATGCGGGAAGGCCCGCGCTCATTCGGAAAAAACCGTCACCCTGTCGCGCCCGTTCCGCTTGGAGGTGTAAAGCGCCTGATCCGCCTGATCCACCAGCGTATCAAAGCTTGTGGCCTCGCCCAGACCGCGGCAGGCCACGCCCACGCTCACGCTCAGCATGCCTCCCGGCACGCCGGGGTGGGCTATGCCCGCCTGACGCACGCCCTCACGGAGCCTTTCCGCCACAATCTGCGCCGCCGCAGAGTCCGCGCCGGGAATAAGCACCACAAACTCTTCCCCGCCGTAGCGGAACACCGCGTCGGAATGCCTGTGCAGGCTTCCCCTGGCGATGGACGCCACCTGACGGAGACAGTTGTCCCCTTCCAGATGCCCGAAGGCGTCGTTGTACTTCTTGAAGAAGTCGATATCAAACATGATGACCGCCAGAGGAAGCCCGGATATGTCGGCCTTTTTCCTCTCCTCCAGCGCCCAGCGGTTGCCGAGTCCGGTCAGCGCATCCCGCAGGGAAAGGCGGGCGTATTCGTCGCGCTCCTCCATGAGCAGGCTGGTGCGCATGTTGAGCCGCTCCATGGCGCTCTGCAGCACCGGCAGCATGTCCATGATCTGCTGCATTTCCCGGATCCGCACCGGAGAAAGCTCTCCCGGTTTTCTGCCCTTCCGCAGGTCACGCAGAAAATCCACCATGCTGAGCAGAGGATTCAGAATATGGAAGCGGATCAGCACGCAGATGCCCAGAAGCAGGCCGGAAACGATGCATCCCAGCAGAAAAAAGCGCATGCGGACACGGGAAGCCGTGTCCTCGACCTTCGACATGTCCGAAGCTATCTTCAGCACTTCCCGGGTCACCGCATAATCCAACAGGGAATGCAGGCCGTCCCTCAGGCGTTCCTTGATGACGAACGCCTGCTCGTCCAGCTCGCGGAGGCTCTGCCTGTACGCCCTCACAGCCTCCCGCCCTTCCTCCAGGGCCATGCAGTCGGGTTTCCGGGCGGCATTGCCCTTGCAGATGCCGTCGACTCCGGCAATGTCATCAAGATCGGATGCCTGCATATCGCCTTCCGAACCGTCGTCGGAAGGCATGCGCCCGTGCGCCTGGAAGGACAGGGACCCGAACTGCCGCCCCGTGCGCAGCGAAAGCCGCCCCAGCGTCCTTTCCAGCTGAAGTGCCGTCTCGTGCAGCTCGTCTTCGACCTGAACAATCTTTTCCTTCAGATCCAGAAGACGCATGATATCGGGCTTGAGATGCAGCACCTTCTCATGAAACTCGCTGCTCTGTTCAAAAACGGCTTCCGCAATGAGCGCCTGCGCAACGACACGGGCCTTCCGCAGCACATCCGGCCTGTCGGACGTGTAGATGAGCTCCAGCTGCTGACGCATCGTTTCGATATTGACGAGTATCCGCTGCTTGTCGATAAGCTGGGGAAGATACCTGTCCTTCGTCAGTTCGGAAATGTTTTCTATATGATGGAACGTACTGTACACATACAGAAACGAGCCCGCGAGGGAAAGCACGAGGACCAGAAAGGTCAGAAATACGACCCTGTGCAGGCTTACTCTGCGATATTTTCCGGCCATGGTACGCTCAATAGATGCTGAAGGGGAAATACTTGCGCGCAATGCGGCTGTATTCGCCGCTGAGCCTTATGATCTTAAGGCTTGCATTCACATCCCTGAGCAGCTGCTCGTCGTCCTTGCGCACGCCTATGCACGCCTTGTTCGTCGGGCTGTCCAGCTCCAGCGGCAGGGCTTGCATGGTGTAGGCCGAACCTTCCCTGCTCAGAAGAAAATCGTACGCCGCCAGTCCGTCGATGATGACGACATCCACTTCCCCGGACTTCAGCGCGTTGAGCATGGCCGGATGATCGGCATAGGTGTAAAGCTCGGCCACGCCCTTCCACATTTTTTCGGCCAGCGCGTTCTGTGCGGTGCCCTTCTGCGTGCCGAGTCTTTTTCCCTGCATCCATTCCCTGGTCACAGACACGCCGTTTCCGGTGATGTACAGGGAACGGGAATGGTAGTAGCTGTCGCTGAAATTCATGTAGCGCTTTCTGTCGGCCTTGACCGCCAGTCCGGCCACGGCCAGATCCAGGCTCCCCTGTTCCAGCGAGCTGAGAATATCATGAAAGGCCATGGGAACAATGACGCATTCGCGTTTCATGGTTCTGCAGATGGCATTGGCAATGTCGAAATCGAAACCGGAGGTGTTTCCCTGCGCATCCTGCATGGAAAACGGAGGATAGTCACGCTCCACGCCCACCCTCAGCGCAGGGCGGTCCTCAGGTTCCGGCGCGGAAAAAAAACGCTGCTGAAGTTCCCGGGTCAGTGCCTTGTTCTCCGCATTTTCCGGATCAAAAACAAAGCCCTGCTGCATCTCTCTGGTGAGAACCATGTGATCCGCATTTCCCGGCTCCGAAGCGGCATGCTGCTGAAGCTCCCTGCTCTGCGCCGGCATATCCGCAGTTTCCGCCCGGGCCGCCGTATCGCAAAGGGAAAAGGCAAGCATCAGCACGACTGCCGCAACGACGCGAATCATCTCCGCAATGCGAAACATGATTCTCCTCCACGGACCACATTCTTACTGCCTTCGGCGCCCTGCAGCGGCGGCAAAATGCCCCGTTCTGCAGACAGGCACCGACTGCGGCCGAAGCGCCCGGATGAACGCCCGGTCTCCCCGCTTTCTTTTCGGAAGGCGCCGGAAATCCGGCAGAACACGGCAAAAGGCGCATGAACGCCATGGCCTGTTCCCCCACCTCCGCCGGGCGCACGGCCCGGAGCGCCATCATGCGCCCCTTTCCGGGCCCGGAAAGATGGCATATCTTCCCCTTGACCGAACGACTTGTCAAGACGGCATCATGGCGGAAATACCGGCCAAAACGCATGTGCGACGCTTCTTTCCCGCCGGGAAAACTCCCCTCAGCCCGGCCGCATTCCGCCCGTACAAGGCCCTTCTCCCGGCAGGCCGGGCCCCCTTTACCGCGCGAGAAACATCGGGGAAAGCAGCCCGCTCATGCGGGGGAGCCTCCGCCACGCAGGAAGCAGCGTTTCTCGTATTCCGTGCTCTGGAAAGCCGCAGGGCGCGCAGGACGGAAAAACAGGCCGGGGACGCTTCCGCCTCCGGCGCTCAGAAAAGGCCGTCCCCCGGAAGCATACAGAGCCTTCCCGCGCGGAAAAACGCCCTCTGCCGGAACCTGCCGCCTTTCCGGCGCGATGCTGCATGGCCGAAGCCGTTTCCCTGCCGCGCAGACCATGCCGACGCCTCCGCACACAGAAAACATCGGGGAAAGCAGCCCGCTCATACCGGGAAAAACCATGGGGCATTGCCCGCCTCGCGGGGAAAAGGCGCGTCTTTCAGGGATGCGCTCTGCCCTGTGCCCCGGCAGGGCGTTGCCATACTGTCCCTGCGGTTTCCTATTTCTGCAGAAGGCTCCGGGCATAGGCGTGTATGCCGTTGGCCAGGCCCTGCGCCACCCTCTGCCGGTGCTTGCTGCTTTTCAGGCGCGCGGCCTCGCTCTTGTTGGTGCAGTAGCCTATTTCCACCAGCACGCTGGGCATGGAGGAACCCACCAGCACGAAGAAGGGCGCGCCCTTCACCCCGCCGTCGCGGGTGGAGGCGCCGTTCTTCTTCAGATAGCTCAGGGTGTTCTGCTGTATGCGTTCGGCAAGGCGGCGCGATTCGCTGGTGCGCGCGCCCGTGAGTATTTCGGTGAGGATTTTGTCCATGTCCCCGAGGCGGCCGCTGTCGGCGTTTTCCACCATGGCCAGACGGCTTGCCGAACTTGAGCGGGCAAAATCGAGAATATAGGTTTCCAGGCCCCGGATGGAGGTGTTTTCCGAGGCGTTCACATGGATGGACACGAAAAGATCGCCCTTGTTGCGCCGGCTGAAGTTCACGCGGTCCGCCAGGGATATGCCCTTGTTGCCGCTTCGCGTGAGGTACACCTTGTAGCCCAGTTTTTCCAGAATCTTCTTCAGGCGCTGGGCCACGTCGAGGTTCACGTCGCGTTCCACCACGCCGTTGTGCATGGCCCCCGGGTCGCGGCCGCCGTGCCCCGGGTCGATGATGATGGTCCGCACCGAAAGCCCGAGCTGGGCGGCCAGCATGTGCGAACCCGTGCGGTCCGGCCTTTTGATGTTCGAGGCTTTTTCACTCTTCGTCTTCCGGCCGGAGGAGGAAGCCTTGCCCCCGTCCATCTTCTCGCGGTATTCCGCCGCTATTTTGGCGTGATCCGCCCGGGAATAGCGGCGGGCGATGTGCTCAAGGTGCACGATGGCCTTTTTCTGATCCTTCAGAAGCTCGTTGTACACCACGGCGGCGCGGAAGAGCGCGTCGTCGGCAAGGGCGCTTGCAGGGAACTTCCTGGCCGCCTGCTCATACACGGAGGCGGCCTTTCTGGCATCCACCGCCGACTTGGTGACCTTCGCCTTTTCCTCCAGCGCCACGCCGCAGCGGAACAGCGCCGCCACGCGCAGATTCCACTTGGGGTTGTTGTCGTACACCTTGCGGAAGGCATCGGCGCAGGCCTGCCAGGAATTGGCCCCGGGCCGGGACTCCTTCAGGCGGGCAAGCTGCGCCTTGGCTCTTTCGTAGTCAGGCGGATTGGCGGCAAAAGACTCTGCGGGCAGGCAGAAAAAAAGAAGGAGCGCAAGGAAGATCAGGGTGAAAAGGTTATGTTTCTGAGGCATGTTTCAATCCGCATCCGGCCCATCCGCCGACTGATTCCACCTCCGGCGGGCAGAGCCGTGAGGACAGACACTCCCCGGAGGGAGCGTTCACATCCCAGAGGAAAGCTGCTGAAGGAAGTAACGAAAATTTTTTTCATTGTTCAGCACACCCCCTTCTCCTGTCAATGGAAAAACTGCCTTTGTAACAAAAAGCATGGCCGCAGGCGGCCTGCGCGCCCCGAAGCCCCGGCGCAGAAGGCTTCTCCGCCCTTCCGCCCGGCGGCCTGCCCGTGAAAAAGGGCCGGTGACCTGCGCCCGCAAGGCCTGCCGCGGCAGGAGCATGCACCGTTCAGGAACAAGATCCCTGACGGACGGCGCTGCCCTTCCCCCAAAAGCCCCTTTTCCCGCCCCTGTGCGGGCCTTACCCCCTGTGCCGCAGGCCTTCCCGCCTTGTGCGGCTTTTCGCGGAAGCCGTGCGGAAAAAGGCGCGCCTATGCCCGGGACTGCCGGAAAAGGGTGAATTTTCTGTGAATTCGACAAAAGTTTCCCCATTTAAATAGGTTTTACTTTAATTATTGTTGACTTTTTGCTTTAAATTGTGAAAAAATGAGCTAACTCTTTCTACGCACATTCAACACTGGAGGAGAATGCTATGCGTAAACTCGTTGCCTTCCTGGCCGGAGCCGCCCTTGTCACGGGGCTCTGCACCGCCCCCGCCCCTTCTCAGGCCTATGAGGCCATCTGCGGCCCTCTGGGCGTTCTTCACTATCAGAAAGAGAAGTCCTACGGCGGCTATGTGCTCTACACCAACCATCTGGGCGGCACCAAGACCTACCTCATCGACCTCGAAGGCAATGTGGTGCACGAATGGAACCACGGCCGTCAGGCCTTCATGGCCGAGCTTCTGCCCAACGGCCACCTGCTGCGCGCCGAACAGGGCCCCGGTTCCCCGGTGACCTTCGGCGGCTGGCACGGAACCCTGCGTGAATACGACTGGGACGGCAACGTGGTGTGGGAATACACCATCCGCGACGAGAACAAGGTGGCCCATCACGGCTTCGACCGCCTGCCCAACGGCAACACCGCCATGCTCATCTGGGAAAAGATGAACTGGGATGAAATGATCGCCAAGGGCCGCGACCCCAAGGACCCCACCATCTATAAGGACGGCTTCAAGTACCCCGACGGCAAGGTGCTCGAAGGCGTATGGCCCGACGCCATCATCGAAGTGGACCCCAGCGGCAAGATCGTGTGGGAATTCCATGTGAAGGATCACATCGGCACGGCCAAGGACCAGTGGGACCCCAACTATCATCTTCCCTTCGGCTACATGCCCGCCTACTTTGCCGGCCCGGACTGGACGCACTGGAACTCCGTGCGCTACAACCCCAAGACGGACCAGTATCTGGTGAACTCCCGCGACTGGGGTGAAATGTACATCATCGACAGAAAGACCAAGAAAATGGTCTGGCGCTGGGGCAACCCCTACGCCTACGGCGCGGGCACCAAGGAACAGGGCTACGCCCGCAACGGCGACCAGATTCTTTTCGGCTCCCACGACTGCAACTGGCTGCCCAACGGCAACCTGAGCATCTTCGACAACGGCACCATGCGCCCCAGCGGCAACCACAGCGCCGCCTATGAAATAGAACGCGACGGCACCTTCAACGGCGGCAAGATCGTATGGTCGTTCAAGACCCAGGATCCCAACAGCTTCTATTCCGACTACCAGAGCGCCGCGCAGAAGCTGCCCAACGGCAACTGGCAGATCACGGCCACCAACAACGGCCATGTGTTTGAAGTCACCCCCGAAGGCGAAGTGGTGTGGGAATTTCTGAACCCCATGTCCGGAGACGAACCCTACTGCGTGAAGAAGGACAACAACCCCTGGACGCAGATTCACCGCGCCTTCCGCTATGCGGCCGATTCTCCCCAGCTCAAGGGCCGCGACCTGAAGCCCATCCGCAAGCTTGCGCCTTCCTGCCCCGACTGGAAGAGTCTGCTTGAATACAAGGCTTCCCCCAACGGCGGACGTCCTCCCAAGGTGGAAAACGCTCCTACCACCGATCTGAAGGGCTATGACTACGACCAGCCCAGGAAGTAAACCCTGAAGGGCGGCCCTGCGGCCGCCTTCCCCCCCCCCGGCCGCTCCGAAAGGAGCGGCCTTTCTTTTTGCCCGCGGCTGGCGTTCCCCTCCTCCCCCCTGCGCCTGTCCGCGTACAGCTGAAGGCCCGGCAAGGCAGAAAAGGGCCTTGCGCCTTCACGCTTCCGCCCCCCCTTTTCCCCGGGCTTCCGCCGCCTTTTCCGGGCCTTTCTGTATGCTGCGAAGGGCCTTTTCCAGCCTGCCGCAAAAAAAATATCGGTTCTGCAAATTTTTTTGTTGACAGCCCCGGCCTTCTTTTATAAAAGACCACTGTTCCTACTGTGCGGGAGTAACTCAGTGGTAGAGTGCAACCTTGCCAAGGTTGAAGTCGCGGGTTCAAATCCCGTCTCCCGCTCCATATAGATATAAGGGCCCGTCATCTGACGGGCCTTTTCTTTTATCTTTTCTTCCTGCACAGGCTCCGTCCTGTTCTCTGCCCGGAGCCCGCCCTTCTTCTGCAGGCAGCACCTTTCTCCGCCTGCATTCTTTCCCCCAAAAACATGCCTTCCGCAGAAAAGCGCAGGGCCATGCCCCTTTAAACAAAAAACCGGAGGGGGAAACCCTCCGGCGGTCAGGCTTTGTTCAGGCTCATTCGTCCCTGGCGCATTCGGAGCGGAAGTCGGCCTCCTCCTTCTTCACCAGCCGGAAGAGCACGGGACTGAGCAGCAGGATGGCAATGAGGTTGGGTATGGCCATGAGCGCGTTGCAGGTATCGGCCAGGAGCCAGACAAGGTCGAGCTTGATGAGTATGCCCACGGGTATGGCAATGCAGTACACCACGCGGAAGGGAAGCTGCGCCCTGTCGCCGAAGAAGTAGATGGCGCAGCGCTCGCCGTACACGCACCAGCTCATGGCCGTGGTAAAGGCGAACAGGGAAAGGCACACCGTCACCACAATGCCGCCCACGCCGGGCAGCACGCTTTCAAAGGCGGCGGAGGTTACGGCCGCGCCCTCTTCGGCATGGCACCACTCGCCCGTGACCAGCAGGGCGAAGGCCGTGAGGCTGCACACCACGATGGTGTCGATGAAGGTATCAAGCATGCCTATGGTGGCCTGCGTCATGGGGGAACGGGTGGACGCGGCGGCATGGGCCATGGGGGCCGTGCCGAGTCCCGCTTCGTTGGAGAAAATGCCGCGGGCCATGCCCATGCGTATGGCCATCATGATGGAAGCGCCCGCCGCGCCGCCCTGGGCGGCCGTGGGCGTGAAGGCTTCGCGCAGCACCATGAGGAAGATGCCGGGCACCTCCTCTATGTGCATGGCAATGACCACCAGCGCCATGGCCGCGTAGCACAGGGCCATGGCGGGCACGATCTTGCCGGCCACGGCGGCGATGCGCTTCACCCCGCCGAGCAGCACCAGACCGGAAAGCAGCAGAAGCACCGCGGCGGAAAGTTCGGGAGCAATGCCGAAGCCCGCCTCCAGCACGCCGCCTATGGCGTTGCTCTGCACCATGGCTCCGGTGCCGATGCAGGCCACGATGCCGAAAAGCGCAAACGCGCTTCCCAGCCACATCCAGCGGCGGCCCAGGCCGTTTTTAATGAAGAACATGGCTCCGCCCACCCAGTTGCCCGCAGGGGTGCGTTCCCTGAAATGCACGGCGAGCAGCACTTCGCTGAACTTGGTGGCCATGCCCACAAGGGCCGTCATCCACATCCAGAACAAGGCCCCGGGGCCGCCCATATAGATGGCCGTGGCCACGCCCACGATGTTGCCCGTGCCTATGTCACCGGCAAGGGCCGTCATGAGCGCGTTGAACGGAGAAATTTCCCCGTGCTCGGAATCCTGACGCCGCCCTGCCCAGGCATGGCGCATGCCCCGGGCAAAGTTGCGGATGGTGAAGAAACGCAGCCCTATGGTAAGATACAGGCCGGTGCCGAAAAGGAGCACCAGCATGCACGGGCCCCAGACGAAGTTGTTGACAAGCGTAAGCCATTCCATGTTGCAGTACCTTTATGGAGAAAAGCAATAATTCCTCATGGTATCGCATAATAATACAAACAGCAAGGCAAAACCTAAAAGCCACAAGCGTGACGCAGGCGGCACAGCGCCGCGCACAGGGCCTGCGCCGCAGGCTTTTTCCCCCTGTTCAGGTGCGCTCAGCAGGAAAAGGGCGCTGCCGGGCCGCAAAAAAAAGCTCTGGCAGAGCCAGAGCCTTTCGGATCATGACCGCCCCGCACAGGCGGGACGCATAGGGTAAAACCTTACTTTGCAGGGGTCATCTTGAAGCGGTAAATTTCGTGTACTTCTTCCTTGTAGCCGGGATACATGCCCTTGGTCATGCCGAGCACGATGCGCGCGCCGCGGTTCTGATGCACCAGAAGGTCGCCGGTGGAAGGATCGACGCAGAGGCCTTCAATTTCACCCTGACGGATGGTTTCGGTAAAGGTCTTTTCCAGAATCACGGGAGCGTAGGTATCGGAGGAAATGTCCACACGATAGAGATGGTCGGGTTCATTGTCGTCGGCCGTGCCGTCGTCCGCCGTGAGGAAGAGGGAACCGTCATAGTAGAATATGCCCTGCACCCACTGCGGCACGGGCTGCAGATGCACCTTGCGCAGATAGTTGCCGTCCAGGTCGTATTCATAGAGGTAACGGCCGGATTCCTCGCCCACCCAGGAGCACATCCACACGGTGCCCTTCACCGGGTCCACCGTGATGCCGGAGGTTTCCTGCTGACCGGAGGCTTCGTTGAAGGGGAAGGCACGTTTGAACTTGAGGGTGTTCGCGTCGTACACGGAAACCTGAATGTCCTTGCCCACGCCGTCCATGAAGTTTTCCACGCCGCAGTAGATTTCCCCGTTGTACACGTCGATGTCGCCGAGGTGATTCACCGCCTTGGTGTAGCCGGTTTCAAAGGGCTTGTCGTTCTTCAGGACCAGCTTGCCGTCCATGTCGTACTTGTAGAGCACCTTGCTGCAGCTGACATAGATGTACTTGCCGTCGCAGGCCACACCCTGGCGGCCGTCGACCTTCATGACATCCTTCAGTTCGTAGGTGTACTTGGGAGACATGTCGGGTTCAGGAAGAGCCTGAGCCTGACCGTACACACCCAGAAGCATGGCCCCAGCCGCCGCAAAAGCGAAGAACCTGTTCATATACCCTCCTCAGGGTTGAAAAAGACTCCCGAAATGGAAGTCTTTCAACGCGACGTTAGAACAAAGCTCCCGCTTCCGCAAGGGAGAAGATGCGATACGGCAGAACCTCTGCGGAAAAGCTGCACGGCCTTCTTTTCTCCGGCACTTCAATCAAGAGAAGTGCACGGATATCGTGCATGCCCTGCGCCGCACAGGCTCCCCGGCAGAAGGCGCCCGGAAGCTCCGGCGCGCATCCGCCCGGAACGCCCAGGCCGGAGCGCTCACGCGCGGGAAGCGTGCACCTCCACTTCCATGCCCTGCATGAGGGAACGGGTGATCATGCAGCCCTTCACGATTCTGAGACAGTGTTCCAGCGTTTCGCGGTCCGCCTCGTCCACATCCACGCGCACGTCGATGTCGATGCGGGTGACGTAGGAAACGCCGTCGCGCTGCACCTTTTCCGCGCGGCCCGTGCCCGTCATGCTGCGGTACTGCACGTCGCGGGCCAGAAGCGCGGCATTCAGGGTGCCGCAGAAGCAGTCCAGCGCGGCGGAAACAAGCAGCGCGCGGGCCGTGCCCTGCCGCTTTTCCGGCGCGACGGTGGCAAAATCGGCGTGCATGTCCCCCAGAAGGGGGTGCCCCGTATGGACGGTGAAGCCGCGGGGGGTCTGTTCAAAGGTGACGACATCGCTCATGACAAAGCTCCTTGCTGGTAAAACGTGAATCCGGCGCAGAGGCACGAAGGCGCGGGATACGGGCAGAAACGCCTCTGCGGAAAAAGGCCGCAAAAAAAGCCGCCGGGGCATGACCCTGCGGCGGAACGCCTCAGCGGGGGCAGAGCACGCGCAGCAGGGCGAGAAATTCCCTGCGCGGTATTTCCTCCGCACCGAGGCGCAGCATGTGCGGCGTGGTCTGCTGGCAGTCCACCACGGCCACATCCCGTTCCCGAAGCCAGGAAATGAGATGCACCACGGCGGCCTTGGAAGCATCCGGCCGCAGATGAAACATGGATTCTCCGAAAAAGGCCCGGCCCCGCAGCACGCCGTACAGCCCCCCGGCCAGTTCCCCGTCCTGCCACACCTCCACGGAATGGGCATGGCCGAGAACATGCAGGCGCTCATAGGCCTCCACCATGTCGGGCACAAGCCAGGTACCATCCTGCCCCGGGCGCGGAACCGCGGCGCAGGCGCGTATGATGCGGGAAAAGGCACTGTCCACGCTGAAGCTGAAGCGCCCGCTGTTCAGCACGCGGCGCAGGCTTGCGCTCACATGCAGCCTTTCGGGAAAAAGCACGCAGCGCGGATCGGGCGACCACCAGAGAATGGGGGAATCGGCCTCATACCAGGGAAAAATCCCGCGGGAATAGGCGTAGAGCAGCCTTTTGGGGGAAAGATCGCCCCCGGCCATGAGCAGGCCGCCCTCCAGAGCGCGTTCCGCAGGGGGAAACCATAACGGCCCGCCTTCGGGCATCCACGCAAGAGGGGCCGCCATGGATACGCTACCCTCCTGCCGTGAGGGTAAGGTGCTCATCCTCGGGGCTTTTCGCCTCCACGCGCACCCTGCCGCCCTTTTCCAGACCGCCGAAGAGCAGAAGCTCCGCAAGCCTGTCCTCCAGCTCGGAACGGATCACGCGCTGCAGCGGACGCGCGCCCATGCGCGGATCAAAGCCCTTGTGCGCCAGCCATTCGCGGGCCGAATCCGCAAGTTCGAGACTGACGCGGTGCTGGGCAAGCCCGGGAGCCAGGGCGGCCACGGTCTTGTCCACAATGCGGGCCATGAGATCGAAGCTCAGGCTCTGGAAGGGAACGATGGCGTCCAGCCTGTTGCGGAATTCCGGGCTGAAGGTCTGTTCCACGGCTCCGGCGCTGCGGTCCGACGCGCGGCTCGTGGACCAGAAGCCCACCGGCGACTGCTCCATTTCCCGCGCTCCGGCGTTGGTGGTCATGATGAGCACCACGTTGCGGAAATCCGCCTTGCGGCCGGTATTGTCCGTGAGGGTGGCGTAGTCCATGACCTGCAGAAGCACGTTGTACACGTCGGGATGGGCCTTTTCCACCTCGTCGAGCAGCAGCACGGCATGGGGCGTCTTGCGTATGGCCTCGGTGAGCAGACCGCCCTGCTCGAAGCCCACATAACCGGGAGGCGAACCGATGAGCCGCGCCACGGCGTGCTTTTCCATGTATTCGCTCATGTCGAAGCGCACAAAGGCCACGTCCAAAAGTTCGGCAAGCGCCTTGGCCAGTTCCGTCTTGCCCACGCCCGTGGGCCCGTGGAACAGGAAGGAGGCCGCCGGGCGGTTTTCCCGGCTCAGCCCCGCGCGGGAACGCAGTATGGCCCGGACAATGGCGTCCACGGCCTGATCCTGCCCGAACACGCGGGCACGAAGATCCGCGCCGAGCGTCTGCAGCCTTTCCTTTTCGCCGCGGCTCACGCTCCGGGCGGGAATGCCCGCCATGCGCGCCACCACGCGCTCGATGTCCTGCACGGACACCACCGCGCCCCGGCGGAACCCCGGCTTGAGCCCGGCCGCGGCCCCGGCTTCGTCCATGACGTCGATGGCCTTGTCGGGAAGAAGCCTGTCCTGAATATGCCTTGCGGAAAGTTCCACGGCGGCCTGTACGGCCCCCCTGGAATACTTCACCCCGTGAAATTTCTCGTAGCGATCCTGAAGACCGCGCAGAATGTCGAGGCAGTCCGCCTGCGAAGGCTCGCGCACGTCCACGCACTGGAAGCGGCGGCTCAGGGCGCGGTCCTTCTCGAAATGATTGCGGTATTCCTCATGGGTGGTGGAACCTATGCAGCGCAGTTCCCCGGCGGCCAGCACGGGCTTGAGCAGGTTCGAGGCGTCCATGGAACCGCCGCTCGTGGCGCCTGCGCCCACGATGGTGTGGATTTCGTCGATGAAGAGAATGGCCCCGGGCTTCTGCCGAAGCTCGTTCACCACTTCCTTGATGCGGGCCTCGAAATCGCCGCGATACTTGGAACCGGCCAGCAGGGAACCGAGATCCAGCGCATACATGGCAATGGAGCGGAAGGCGCGCGGCACCTCGCCCTGCGCTATCTTCCAGGCCAGCCCTTCGGCAATGGCCGTCTTGCCCGTGCCCGGTTCGCCCACAAGCAGAGGATTGTTCTTGCGGCGGCGGGAAAGAATTTCCAGAAGACGCGCCACTTCCGCATCGCGCCCCACCAGGGGGTCGATGCGGCCCTGCTTCGCCTTTTCCACCAGATCCACGGCATAGCGTTCCAGCGCCGAGACCTGGGGGGCCTCCTCCTGGCGTTCCGTGGTTTCCTGCGTGCGCCTGCGCGCGGCCTGCCGCAGTATCTCGGGAAGCTCGTGGGACAGAAATTCCAGCACGCGCAGCCTGTCCACGCCCTGACGGCGCAGGTAGAACGCCGCCCAGCTGTCTTCTTCCTCGAACATGGCGGCCAGAACGTCGCCTATGTCCGCATCGCGGCGGCCGGAAGACTGCACATGGGCCACCGCCCTTTCCAGCACCCGTTCCAGAGCCTCGGTCTGCAAGACTTCGCTCTCTGCGGAAGGTTCCGGCCCGGTGGCGGGCAGATAGCGCGAAAGATACTCTTCAAGCTGATGCCGGAGGGCCGGAATATCCGCCCCGCAGCCCTTGAGAATGACGCGGCCGAGCTGCTCGCGCGTCATGGCAAGCAGCAGATGTTCCACCGTCAGACATTCATGACGGCGCGACCGCATTTCCATTACGGCGAGCGCCAGTGCCTGCATCAGAGAACGTGCCATCATCGCGGAATACCCCTTTTTTCTGGAAACATTCCCCTATTGTACCTGCCCGGAAAGCAGAATGCAAGCAGCCCTGCCCAAGAGCGGACGGGAAAGAACGGAAGGCAGAAAAAGAAAACCCGGCTCCGTGTGGACGGAACCGGGATGATGAAACATGAGGGCGGACAAGGCCCGCTTTTGCAGATTGTGCGGGAAAAAGGCCTTCCCTATTCCCTTTCCATGGTGCAGCGCAGGGGAAAGCCCGCTGCCCTGGCGCGGCCCGCCACCTGGTTCACACGAAATTCCGCAATTTCCTTAGGGTACACGCCGCACACGCCCGTGCCCTTCTCGTGCACGGACATCATGATGGCCACGGCTTCCTGCTGGGTCTTGTGGAACACATCCTGCAGGATGTTCACCACGAAATCCATGGTGGTGTAATCGTCGTTGTGCAGAAGAACGCGGTACATGGCCGGTTCCTTCAGCTCTTCCTCCAGCGTGACGCCCGCTTCTTCGCCGGGCGCGCCTTCGTACTCCTGACTCATGCCTGTTCTCCTTATCTGCGCAGACGCACAGAGCTGTGTTGCCCGGAGGCGCTAAAAAAGCGCCTCCGGCCGGGCCGCACGGGCGGCCGCGGAACGTGTTATTCCACCTCGGCCTTCAGGGCGTCGGCCTGCGCCTGGGCGGCGAGGGCTTCCACCATGTCTTCGATTTCCCCGTCCATGAAGCGGTCGAGGGAATACATGGTGAGGTTGATGCGGTGATCGGTCACGCGGCCCTGAGGGAAGTTGTAGGTGCGGATGCGCTCGGAACGGTCGCCGGAACCCACCTGGGAACGGCGCTCCGCCGCTTCGAAGGCATGCTGCTTTTCCTGCTCCGCCTGAAGAATGCGCGAGGCGAGAACCTTCATGGCGCGGGCCTTGTTCTTGTGCTGGGAACGTTCGTCTTCGCAGGTGACCACGATGCCCGTGGGAATATGCGTGATGCGCACGGCCGATTCCGTCTTGTTGACGTGCTGGCCGCCCGCACCGGAGGCGCGGTACACGTCGATGCGCAGATCCTCGGGACGGAGGTTCACATCCACTTCCTCGGCTTCGGGCATGACGGCCACGGTGGCGGCGGAAGTGTGGATGCGGCCCTGCGATTCCGTGGCGGGCACGCGCTGCACGCGGTGCGTGCCGGATTCATAGCGCAGGCGGCTGTACACGCGCTTGCCCGAAACAAGGGCAATGACTTCCTTGTAACCGCCCGCATCCGTGGGCATTTCGGAAATGATTTCCACCTTCCAGTGCTGCAGTTCGGCATAACGGCAGTACATGTGGAAAAGGTCGGCCGCAAAGAGCGCCGCCTCGTCGCCGCCGGTACCTGCGCGCACTTCCAGCACGGTGTTCTTTTCATCCAGCGGATCCGGGGGAAGCAGCATGAGGCGCAGCTTGTGCTCGCGGTCGGGCAGTTCCTTTTCGATGCGGCGTATCTCCTCCTGCGCCATCTCGCGGATGTCGTGATCCTCGTCGCTCAGAAGTTCCTTGTTTTCCTCAAGCTGTTTCTGGAGGTCGCGGTATTCGCGGAAGGCGAGGACAACAGGTTCCACGTCGGCGCGGGCCTTGGCCGTCTTGCGGTACTGTTCCGGGTCGGACAGCACGGCGGGGTCGGCCAGAGTCTGCTCCAGCTCGTCATAGCGTTTTTCCAGATTTTCCAGTTTCGCAAACATAGTCACTCCATCACGGTATGGTCGGGGGATTCAAAGCGGTCGGCAAAGGGGCTTTCCGGCCCGAGCGCTTCCCTGAGCGCGGCAACGGCCACCTCAAGCTGCCTGTCGTCGGGTTCCCGCGTGGTGAGCAGCTGAAGGAAAAAGCCCGGAGCGCGCAGAACGCGGCCCCATACGCCGTTCTCCAGCGCGGCCGCGTAGCGGATGATCTCATAGGCAAGCGCGCTCACCGGCACGATGAGCAGTATTTTGAAAAGCACGATGCCCGCATGGCGCACAATCGCGGAAGAAGGGTCCCACACCATGAGCAGCAGAGGAACCAGCACCGCGTGCAGCACTATGGCCACGGAGAGCACGAAAAGCAGAAAGGTGGTGCCGCAGCGCGGATGCAGGCGGCTGCCCCGCCTGGCCGTTTCCACCGTGACCATGCCGCCCTGCTCGAAGGCATGAATGGTCTTGTGTTCCGCGCCGTGGTACTGAAAGACGCGCCGTATCTCGGGCATGAAGGATATGCCCGCGATATAGCCTATAAAAATAAGGAACTTGAACAGGCCGTCCCACACATGGAAGGAAAAGCCCTTCATGTCGCCGCCAAGGCCCGCATACTGCATGACAAGGGCCATGAGATGCGGCGCGGCCACGAAAAGCACAATGGCGGCCCCGAGGGCCATGAGCAGCGTGAGGGCCACCTCGCCGCGCGTCATGGGGGCGGAATCGTCCTCACCGCCGGAAAGATCGGCGGAGCGGTTCAGGGCGCGGATGCCGTTGGCAAGGCTTTCCACCAGAATGGGAAATCCGCGCAGAAAGCGCACGGAACGAAGCCCCTGAGGGCCTACGCTCCTCCAGCGGCGGCTTTCCACGGAAATGGAACCCGAAGGGCGGCGCACCGCAAGCGCGCAGGAGGCGCCGTTGCGCATGAGCACGCCTTCCATGACGGCCTGCCCGCCCACCAGAGGAAGGGCGCAGCTTTCGCCCGCAAGCGCAAGGAGCCGGAGAAAAGAAAACGTGTGCTTCATGCCTCTTCCTGAAAAAAATGCAGAACATGCGCTCCCTTCAGGCCGCGGCAGGAAAGGCGGCCCGTGAGCGGCATACGCCCCCGCTGCGGCAAAGCGCCCGTGCGGAAGGCGACCCGGCGCCCTGCCCGCGGCCTGTGCCGCAGGACATGGCCCAAACTCAAAAACCTCCCCAGGAAAGCCTGGGGAGGTTCCGCTCGTTCCCGGCTACATCACGCCGGATCAGCGTTACTTGGCGAATTTGGCGTACTTCTTGCGGAAGCGGTCAATACGGCCGGCGGTGTCGACGAAGCGCTGCTTGCCGGTGAAGAACGGATGGCAGGCGGAGCAGATTTCGACATGCACGGTTTCGCCCTTGGTGGAAAGAACTTCCACGACGTTGCCGCAGGCGCAGACAAGCTTGGCCTTGTACACTTTGGGATGGATGCCTTCTTTCATGGTACACTCCTCAGATGATTTGCGGACCCACGGGTTCGCCCATACCCACCTTGGTAGGCGGACAGTCGCCTAGTCGCCCGATTTACCGCAGCGTTGAGATTCAAGACGGGAAACCCTACTTCTTTTTTCGCCGTTCGTCCAGTGTTTTCCCTGCCTCAGACGCGGAAGAAGGCATGCTCCGCCCCGGAGGCAGGGTGCCTGCGCTCCGCCCTGCCGGAAAAGGCAAACGAAGGCCGCGCATGGAAAACGGAAGAAAAACGCGGCCCAAAAGGCCCCTCCCGGGGGAAGAGGACAGGCGGAAGGCGCGCCTGCCCGCCTCTTTCTGCCGCGGCGGAAATGTGACCTCTTCACTGGACGGGAGGGCGGGTAAAGGCTATACCTTTGCCCATGCGTTACTATCCCCTGTTTCTCGATCTTTCCGAAGCCCGCTGTCTGGTGGTGGGAGCCGGGCCTGTAGGGCGGCGCAAAATCGCCTCTCTTCTGGCATGCCGCCCCGCCGCCCTTCTGGTGCTGGACCCGGAGCTTGATGAAAAGGCTCTGGAAAAGGCCGTGGCCGGTCTGCCCTGCGAAGCGCTTTCGTGGGAAAGGCGCGTCTTCCGGCCGGAAGATGCGGAACATAAGACCCTGGTGTTTGCGGCCACGCCCTCGGCGGCCGTCAATTCCGCCATCGCCCGCCTGTGCCGCGCCTCCGGCGTGCCGTGCAACGTGGCCGGTCCCGTGGAAAACGGCGAAGGCGGCACCTTTCTCGTGCCCGCCCATGTGGAAAACGGACCCATCACCCTGGCCCTTTCCACGGGAGGCTGCAGCCCCGCCCTCGCCCGCGCTCTGAAAGAAGATCTGAAGCTCTGGATGGAAAACGGCTACGCGCTGCTGGCCCTGCTGCTGAAGGCCCTGCGCCCGAAGCTGCTCGCCCTGCGCCTCGGAAGCGATGCGGACGCGGACATCTTCCGCGCCCTCTGCGCCCGCCCCCTGCGCGGGCAGCTCATGGAGGCACTCCTTAATAAGGACGCCTCCGCGCTGGACGCGCTGCTTGCCCCTCATCTGCCCCCTGCCCTTTCCTTTTCCGCCAAGGAGTTCTTCCATGGACTGGACTGATATCTTCTCCTATCTCAGCCTCGCCCTGTACGCACCGGCCACCGTGGCCGCCCTTGCCGGGGTGCTCGGCCGCTCCGTGCGGGTGAAAAAGCTCTCCTGCCTGCTCTGCACCGCGGGCTTTGCCGCCCACACGCTCTGGCTGGCCGCGGCCCTCGCCACGGGAGCCTTCAGCGCCGTGTCGCGCGGCTTCTACCTGCTGCCCCTTTCCTGGTTTCTGATACTCGCCGGGCTTGTCATGGCCCGCCGCCAGCACATGGACATAGCCCTTCACTTCGCCGCGCCGTGGGCCTTCTTCCTCTGCGCATGCGCCCTGGGCTTTGCCTCCACGCCGGGCACCATGACCATGGCCGGGCCGCTTTTCGTGCTGCACCTTGCCGCCATCTTCGTGGGCGTGGGCGTCATGGCCGTGGCCGCAGGAGCCGGAGCGCTCTTTCTGTGGCAGGAAGGCGCCATCAAGAGAAAAACGCCGCTGGAAGGCTTCCGCAAGGATCTGCCCGCTCTGGGAGCCCTCGACAAGGTGAACGCCATGGCCACGCTCATCGGCTTCCCCTGCTACAGCCTGGGCGTGCTCTGCGGCTTCCTCTGGGCGCGCATCAGCTGGGGAACCTTTGTGAGCGGCGACTTCAAGGAATGGATCTCCCTCATCATCCTTGCCGTGTACGCACTGCTCTTCCATCAGCGTCAGGCCCTCGGATGGCGCGGACGCAAGCCCGCCATACTGGCCCTCGTCATTTTTGCCGCCTCGCTGTTCTCCATGTTCGTGGTGAACACCGTCTTCCCCACACAACACGGTTTTTAGCCCCCAACAAGCCTCTCTGCCAGGAACATCATGAACAGCACCATTCACCTTATCGGCATCAATCACCGCACGGCCGCCGTGGAGGTGCGCGAAAAATTCGCGCTCACCAACTTCTGCTCTCCCGAAACCTGGGCCATTCCCACGGGCGGCGACATCGGCGAATCGCTCATTCTCTCCACCTGCAACCGCGTGGAAGTGCTTGTGGTGGGCGACGGGGACAAGCCCCGTCTCCGTGCCCTGGAATACTGGGCCAGGGCCCGGGGCAGAAGCGTGGAAGAGCTTGAGCCCTACCTCTACCAGTACAGAAACGACGAAGCCATCCGCCACCTCTTCAACGTGGCCTCCAGCCTGGATTCGCTGGTGCTCGGCGAACCGCAGATCCTCGGCCAGCTCAAGGCCGCCTACCGCAAGGCCACCCAGAGCCACAGCGCGGGAACCATCATCAACCGCCTGCTGCACAAGGCCTTTTCCGTGGCCAAGAGGGTGCGCTCGGAAACGGGCGTGGCCTCCAGCGCCGTGTCCATAAGCTATGCCGCCGTGGAACTGGCAAAACAGATCTTCGACGACATGGGCAGTCACAACGCCCTCATCATCGGCGCGGGCGAAATGGCCGAACTGGCCGCCCTGCACCTCAGGCAGGCCGGGGTCAGGCGTATCCGCGTGGCCAACCGCACCTTTGCCCGGGCCGAGGAACTGGCCCACCGCCTCGGCGGCGAGGCCGTGCCCTTCGATCAGCTCTTCTCCCATCTCGTGGATACCGACATCGTCATCAGCTCCACCGGCGCGCCCGACGCCATCATCCACGAAACGGACATGAAGGACGTGATGAAGAAGCGCAAGCACCGCCCCATGTTCCTCATCGACATCGCCATGCCGCGCGACATCGCCCCTTCCGTGAACACGCTGGACAACGTCTATCTCTACGATATCGACGACCTCAAGGAAGTGGTGGAGGAACACATCGCCGAAAGGCGCAAGGAAGCCGTGCGCGCCCGCGCCATTGTGGACGAGGAAACCCTCGCCTTCCATCAGTGGATGGAATCGCTCACCCTTCAGCCCACCATCGTGGCGCTGGTGGAACGGGGCGAGAGCATCATGCGGGAGGAACTGGCAAAGACCCTGCACCGCTTAGGCCCCGTTGACGACAACACGCGGGAGGCGCTGGAAATCATGGCAAGCTCGCTGGTGCGGCGCTTCAATCACGAGCCCATATCCTTCATGAAGGACCGTTTCCACGAGGCCGCCAACCCCGAATACACCATGCAGGCCGTGGACACGGTGCGCCGTGTGTTCAAACTGAAATAATGCGCTCCGCCGCATACAGGCAGCAAAAAAGCCCGCACGACTCTGCCGTGCGGGCTTTTCGTTGTCCGACCATGCCGGAAAAGGCCTAGCGCAGGCCCATGAAGGATGCGGCGTTATTGTAGAACACATCCTCCAGCGCGCTGTCGGGCAGGCCGCAGGAGAGCACGCGCTGAATTTCCACACTGGGATGATGGAAGGGCGAATCAATGCCGAACATCACCCTTTCCCGGCCCACGGTCTCATAGGCGTTCCTGATCTGGCAGCCCATGGGCATGCCCGACACCTCAAGGAAGAGGTTGTCGTACTTTTTCGCCATGTTGATGCTGCCCTCGATGTACACGCCGTGGCCGTGGCCCATGTGGATCATCACCGTGGGCACCTCGGGGTGACGTTCCGCAAGCAGGCCTATCTGCCAGGGCAGGGAAAAGGGCGGGTGCCCGCAGTGGATGAACACCGGCTTATGGCAGGCCTGCGCAATGTCCATGATGGGGTCCACCATGGGGGAATCGGCGGTGAAGGCGTCGAAGAGCGGCTGCATCTTCACCCCGGCAAAGCCTTCGTCGCGCAGGTAATGCTCAAGCATGTCATACGCCTGCGTGCCCAGATTGGCATTCACCCAGCACAGGGGAATGATGCGCTCAGGCATGGCGTGCCAGGCCGCGTTCAGTTCCTCGTTGAGGTGCGCCCCTGCCGGGCAGAGTATGGTTTTCTCGATGTTGTACTCGTCCATCTGCCGGGCGAGAAGTTCCGTGTTGAAGTCCACGTTGAAGGGGCTTCCGAAGGAACCGATATGGGAATGCGCGTCGATTTTTCTGAAGGACGCAAAATCGTGCCTGTTGTTTTCCATGACCGTGCTCCTTTCGGCCCGACGGGCGGGCGCGTGCGGGAAAAAAGGGAAAAAAAGGGCCAAAAAACGGCCCGGACAGCGGGCAATATGCCCTTTTCTTCCAAAAAAGCAAGCAGATACCGCAAATTTCCCGGCAACGGAAAGGCCATGGCACATGCCCCCCTGCCGCACAGAACAAAGCGCGGCAGGGGGGCGATCTCATGCCTGCCTCGGCAAGGCGCTATTTTTCCGCCGTACCGAGGGCCGCGTCGAGAAGGGGACGGAACTGCGCCATGTCCTCCTCATGCCAGGAAAGGGGCGGCCTTGCCCCGGCATCGAGATAATCCACATAGGGATGCGCGGCCTGCGTGGCGGCAAACTCGCGCCGTATCTCTTCCAGAAGGCCGGGAGAGGTGAGCAGATCCAGAACGGTGAGTCCGGCCACGCGCGCGCCGGTGACAAGGCCCTTGTGCATGATGGTGGACTTCTGGCAGGCCGTGACCGACCAGGTATGGGCCTTGGCCCCGGGCACCCAGGTGGGGAACTGGAGCGAGGCCGTGGGCGCCTTGAGCGTCACGTCGCCCACGTCGCTGGAATCGCCCTTGAAGGGAGCCTTGGTCGCGTCCACAAGGGTGGTTTCCACCTGCATGCCCACTTCCGGCGCGCCGAGGGAATGCTGCAGGGCGCGGGCGAAATTCTGTTCCTCCTCGCTGTATTCGGGAACGCCCACTTTGAGCATGTTCGCGTACAGGGCGCGGGCCAGGGCCTCGCTGGGGTAGCGCTGATGGCAGGCGGCAAGGAAGGTGATGCTCTCCGTGGTGCCGGTCATGAGGGCGGCCCCGCGCGCGCAGAGGCGTATGCGCTCGTAAAGATCCTGAATCACCGGATCCTGACTGCGTATGTAGTACCAGGTGCGGGCGTAGTCCGGCACCACGTTGGGCGCGGAAATGCCGCTCAGCGTGGCCCAGTGCACCCGCTGCTCGGGCAGCATGTGCTCGCGCAGTCTTTCCGTGCCCGCGTGCATGAGTTCCACCGCGTCGGCGGCGCTGCGGCCTTCCCACGGGCGGCTTCCGGCATGGGCCGTTCTGCCGTGAAATTCCACAAGGAAGGAAAAGAGAGCGTTGTTCTGCAGCCCGAAGGACGTGCCCAGGAAGGAATTGGCGTGGCAGTCGATGACGGCATCCAGCCCGTCGAACACGCCGTCGCGGGCCATGAAGCCCTTGCAGGCGAGAAGTTCCTCGGCAGGGGTGCCGAACACCACGAGGGTGGCGGGAATGTCCCGCTCCACCAGCACCTGTTTCAGCGCGCTCACCGTGAGCGCCTGCATGGGGGCCATGGCGTTGTGGCCGCAGCCGTGCCCGGGCCCGCCTTCCACCACCGGGGAGGGCGTGACCGCCCCGGCCTGCTGGGAAAGCATGGGCAGAGCGTCGTATTCCGCAAGAAAGCCGATGACCGGGCCGCCTTCGCCGTGGGTGAAGCTCGCCCGGAAGGCCGTGGGCATGCCGGCAATGCCCTTTTCCACGGTAAAGCCCTCCTCTTCCAGCGCCTGCGTCACGGCGCGGCAGGAACGCGTTTCCGTAAAGCCGAGTTCGGCATAGTCCCATATCCTGTCGGCAAGGCGCTGAAACTTCTCCGCCCTGCGTTCTATGGCGTCAAAAAGCTGCTCTGTCATGATGTATCCTTATCAGTGCTGAAGCCTCGCCTCAGGCGGCACGGGCCGCTCTCCGGCGAAAAAGACGGCACAGCCTGCCGCCCGGAGCCTTACGCGCCAAAAAGCGCCGTAAGCTCCCGTATGTCTTCCAGTTCGTCAAAACGCAGGGCCGTTTCCACAAGGCGCGCCGCCCTCTCCTGCCCCATGGGGGCAAGAAGGCCCGCCCACTTTTCCCTGCGCGCATCGGGGGAAAGGGGCTTTTCGGGCGAACCTGAGGCCGTGTCGCACAGGGCCTGCCGGCAGCGGCCGTTCTTCAGGCGCAACGTGAGGCGCGCAGGCACGCAGGAGGAATTGCGCCCGAGTTCCAGAAAACGCTTCCACAGCCCCTCGTCGGGGGAAAGGGTGATCTTTGCGGCGCAGGCCCGCACGGAAGGAGCATCCCAGAAGCGGCGCTCGAACCAGCTCTGCCGCGGCACGCCGTGCAGGGCAAGGGCAAGGGTGAGGGGCGTGCTGAATTCCATGTCGAGGAAGGTGCGCGCCCGCACCCTGCCGAAGCGGGCGGCCACGGGAGGCGTGGTGTCCACACGGAGGGATTCCACATCCTCCGGCCGGAAAGGCTCCTCTGCCATGAGAAGGGAGAGCGCATCCAGCGCGGGGTGAATCCAGCGGCAGCAGGGATAGGGCTTGAGGCAGACGCGCGGCAGGGAAAAGGAGGAAAAATCGCAGAGCACGCCGGCATCGCAGCGGTCCGACCCGATCATGGCGGCAAAGCCCACCTCCCCGTCCAGCACGGATTCGCTCCCTTCATAGCCGTTTGCCGCAAGCACGGCGGCGCGCACGCCGTTTTCCGAAGGCAGGGCCACGTTGTCCTTCACCGAGGTGATGGACTTGTCTTCCCAGCCGAACTTTCCGGCATGGGGCACCGGAGCCGTGGCCCCGGCAATGCCCATGCAGTTGAGCATCTCATCCATGCCGAGTTTCATGAGCCTGCCGCAGGCCACGGCCACGCCTATGGCCTGAATGCTTCCGTTGGCGTGCACCCTGGCATAGCAGGCAGGGGAAGGCAGCGTGGCCCGGGCCACGCGGTCGTTCACCTCGTAGCCCGCCACAAGGGCGGCGAGAACCTCGCGGCCCGAAGCGCCGAGACGGGAGGCCAGGGACAGCACGGCGGGAAAGATGCTGGCTCCGGGATGCCCGCGCGAGCCCGTGTCGTCGTAATCGAGCGCATTGGCAAAGCCCGCCTGCACAAAGGCCGCCATGGCGGGGGAAAGCTTCTCCTTCATGCCGGGCACGGGGATATCCCCTTCCGTGCCCATGAAACGGGCATACGCGGCCACGGAGGCGGCAAGGGGGGTCGCGCTTCCGCCGAAGGCGCAGGCAAGATGATCGGCCGCAAGGATGCGCGCATGGGCGCGGACCTCTTCGGGGATATCCTCAACGTCAAGGGCAAGGGCGTATGCCGCCACGGCCCCGGTCATGCTCTGTTCCCGCATGGGTTCTCCTTTTCATGCACCAGAGCGCAGGGGCCCGGACACGCCGCGCTCCCACGCCTTTTTAAGAAGAAGCGCGCTCAGAAGCGCCCTTTCCCTCAAAGAGGAAAGCAGCAGATATTCGCGGGTGGAATGGTCGCAGCCGCCGCGCGGGCCCAGTCCGTCCAGCACGGGAATGCCCGCCTCGGCAAGGAAGGAGGCTTCCGAACAGCCGGGGCGGAAATCCTCGCCCACGCTCTGCCCCGCCTGCTGCGCCGCCTCCCGGGCCAGCGCATACAGCTTCTCTGTGGCCGAAGCCTCCAGAGGCGGGCTGAACACCTCGCGCTCAATGACCGTTTTCGTGCCTTCCACCTGGGGCGTGAGCAGAATGCTCCGCATCTTCGCCTCCACCTCGTCGCGCTGGCGCAGGCTGTTGCAGCGCGCCTCCACGTCGAGGCGGGCCTCTTCGGGCACCACGTTGAAGGCCAGTCCCCCTTCAAGGCGCCCCACGTTCACGCTGAGGGAATCCTCACCGACCACGTTTTCGGTGTTCATCTCTTCCAGAAGCTCGATTTTCCGCGCCGCGTCCCGCAGGGCGCTCACCTTGCCCTTCGTGATGAAGGCCGCGTGCCCCGCCCTGCCCCGTATGCGGGCGGAAAAGGCCACCTTGCCCTTGCGCGTGCGCACAAGCTCGCCATCGGGCCCGGCCATCTCGAACACCAGGGCAAAGGCGGCCCGGGCGGCCTCCTTTCTGAGAAAGGCGCGCATGGTGCGGGAGGACTGCTCCTCGTCCGGGGAAAAAAGAAAGCGCATGGGCATGGAGGCGCCGCAGCCCTGCTCCAGCAGGGCCAGCATGGCGAATATGCCCGTCACAAGGCCGCCCTTCATGTCGCAGGTGCCCGGACCGCGGGCCACGTCCCCTTCCACGCTGAGGCGGTGGAAGGGGCTGTCTGCGGGAAAGACCGTGTCCATGTGGCCGGAAAGCAGAATGCGGCGCGGCGCCTCTTCCGCACAGGGAACATCCGCCACAAGGATGTTGCCCGCGTCCTGCTGTTCCACGATATGCGTCTTCAGCCCCCTTGCGGAGAGATACTCCGCAAGGAAGGCGGCCATGGCGTCTATGCCGTGCTTGTTGTCCGTGCCGGTGCGCATGTCCACAAGGACGCGCAGAAGCTCGAACATGTCCTTTTCATGCCTTTTCATGAAGTCTGCGGTCTGTTCCATGGATTCTCCTCCGGCACTCTCCGTCAGGACAGAAACGATTCCGGGAACACCGGCGTGTCGGCCTCAAGCACGGCGCGGTCAAGGTGACAGGCCAGGCCGTGCCCGTCCCTGAACACCATGTCAGGCTGCACGGAGGCGCACGCTTCGCACTGGGTGCGGTAGCAGCGCGTGCGGAAGCGGCAGCCCGAAGGCGGATTCGCCGGGCTGGGAATCTGCCCTTCCAGAAGAATGCTCTGATGCGGCTGCGGGATGCAGGGCAGGGAAATGGAGGACAGAAGAGCCTTGGTATAGGGATGATACGGCGGCTGGAACACCTGATCGGTGCTCCCCACTTCCACGAGTCTGCCGAGGTACATCACCGCAATGCGCTGGGATATCTCGCGCACGGCGGAAAGGTCGTGGGAAATGAACAGATAGGAGGTCTGGAACTCCCGCTGCAGATCCTGAAGCAGGTTGATGATGGAAGCCTGCACCGATACGTCGAGCGCCGAGGTCACCTCGTCGCACACCACAAAGGAGGGATGCACGGCAAAGGCCCGGGCAATGGCCACGCGCTGCTTTTCGCCGCCGCTCAGCTGATGGGGCTTGCGGTAGAGATAGGTGCGCGGCAGAGACACCATGTCGAGCAGCCGGAAGCAGCGTTTTTCCAGCTCGGCGCGGCCGGAGGCTATGCCGTGCAGAAGCAGCGGACGCGAAAGGATGGTGTAGAGGCTGTGGCGCGGGTTCAGCGAGGAATCCGGGCTCTGAAACACGATCTGTATGGACTTGCACAGGCTCTGGCTGTGCTTGTGGGTGATGTCCTCCCCCTTGTAGAAAATGGAACCGCCCGTGGCCTCGGTGAGGCGCAGGATGGTCTTGCCGAGGGTGCTCTTGCCGCAGCCCGATTCCCCCACCACGCCCAGCGTTTCCCCGGGCATGATGGAGAAGGACACGTCGTCCAGCGCGTACACGCAGCGGGGCGCGCGCCGGAGCAGCCTGTCGGTGAAGGTGCTGTGCTCATAGTATTTTTTAAGGTTCCGCACTTCGAGAAGCGGCTCGGAACAGGCCACGCCCTCCTCGTCGTGGCACACGCACTCCTCCACCGTGCCCGTGGCAAAGGAAAGAGGCGCCCCTGCGTGATGGCAGAAGACGCGGTGTTCCACACCGTCTTCCGAAGGAATGAGGCGCACCTCGGGCAGAGAGGAGCAGCATTCCCCGGCCACGGAGCAGCGCGGCGCAAAGGCGCATCCCGGAGGCAGGGAAATGAGGTTGGGCAGAAGCCCGGGCATGGAATAGCCCTTGTGCTTTCTGTCCATCTCTATGCTGGGAATGCTGTGCATGAGCCCCTGGGTATAGGGGTGCGCAGGATGACGGAACATGGTTTCCCGCGAACCTTCCTCCACCAGCGACCCGGCGTAGATGACGCCCACCCTGTCCGCAAGGCGGGCCACGATGCCCATGTCGTGGGTGATGTAGAGAATGGCCACGTCCATGCGGGAGCGTATGTCTTCCAGAAGGCGCAGGAACTGGATTTCCGTGGTCACGTCGAGCGCCGTGGTGGGCTCGTCCATGATGATGAGGTCGGGGTGACTGAGCAGGGCCTGCGCAATGGTGATGCGCTGCTTCTGCCCGCCGGAAATCTGGTGCGGGTAGCGTTCGAGAATGCGCTTCGGATCCGGGATATTGATGGCCTCAAGCATGGCAAGGGCGCGCTCCTCCGCTTCCGCGCGGCTGATGCCCTCGTGATAGATGATGCCTTCGGTGAGCTGTTCGCCTATGGTATAGCAGGGGTTGGCGGCCGTGTGCGGGTTCTGGAACACCATGCCCACATGCTTGCCGCGCAGTTTCTCCAGCTGGGCGTGGTTATAGCCTGTGATGTCCTCGCCGTTGAAGAGAATACGGCCGCTGTCAATGCTGCCGTTGGCGGGCAGGTAGCCCATGGAGGCAAAGGCCAGGGTGCTCTTGCCGGAGCCGGATTCGCCGATGAGGGCATAGCATTCCCCGCGCCGCACCTCCAAAGAGACATGGCGCACCGCGCGCACCTTGCCGTTGATGGTCTTGAAGGAAATGGAAACGTCGTCCAGAGAAAGAATGGGACCGGCCATCACACCCTCCCCAGTTCGCGCGGGTCGAGAATGTCGCGCAGACCGTCACCCAGGAGGTTGAAGGAAATGGTGGTGAAGGCAATGGCGAGTATGGGCCACACGATGAGCATGGGCGCCTCGAAGATGTACTCGCGCGCCGAACCGATGATGAGACCCCAGTCGGGGGTGGGCGGCTGCGTGCCGAGACCGAGGAAGCTCAGAGAAGAGGCCGTGAGGATGACGAAGCCCACCTTGATGCTCGCTTCCACGATGATGGGCTGCACGGCGTTGGGCAGAAGTTCCACAAGAAGGATGTACCAGGTGCGTTCACCCCGCGCCTTAGCCGCCTCGATGAATTCCTCGCCGCGCACGTTGAGGCACGAACTTCGTGCCACGCGCGCGGTTTTTGGTATGCCCGTGATGCTGATGGCCACAATGACGTTGACGATGCTCGAACCCAGCATGGAAAGGATGAGCAGCGCAAAGAGAATGCCGGGGAAGGCCATGAGTATGTCCATGGCGCGCATGATGAGCTCGTCGGCGCGGCCGCCGAGGTAGCCGCTGGTCAGCCCGATGAGCCCGCCGGCCACGGCGCAGACCAGGGTGACGCTGAGGCCTATGCCCAGCGAGGTGCGCGTGCCGAGGATGATGCGGCTGAACACGTCGCGGCCGTATTCATCCGTGCCCATGACGTGTTCCACGCTGGGCGGGGCGAAGCGTTCCCGGGGGTTCAGCTTGAGCGGATCATGGGGCGCGATGAAGGGCGCGAAAATCGCCACGATGAGAAGAATGGAAACCAGCACGCTGCCCACCATGGCCGAAGGATAGCGCCGCAGCGTGGAAAAAACGGTACGAATGCACGACATGTTCCTGCTCCCCTAGGAATGATAACGGATGCGCGGATTGACCAGACCGTAGGCGAGGTCGGCCAGGAAATTGACCAGGCAGTACACGCAGGCCACGGTAAGCACGGTGGCCTGAAGCAGCGGCACGTCGCGGCTGGTCACGGCGTAGACGATGAGGCGGCCTATGCCCGGATAGGCGAAGACTTCCTCGATGACCACCACGCTGCCGATGAGGTAGCCCACATCCAGCGCAAGCACGGTGATGGTGGGCATGAGCGCGTTGCGCAGCGCGTGCTTGAACACCACCATGGTGTTGCTCAGGCCGCGCAGGCGGGCGCTGCGTACATAGTCGGACTGCATGACGTGTATCATTTCCGAACGGGTCTGACGCATGATGTGGGCGATGAGCACGATGACCAGCGTCATCACGGGCAGGACGATGTGGGAAAGGGCCTTCGGCACGTCTTCGGAAAAGGGGACGTAGCCTGCGGAGGGGAAGAGGTTGAGCACGGGGCCGGCAAGGGCGATGATGAGCAGCGAGCCCGTGGCGAATTCCGGCACGGAAATGCCGATGTAGGAGCTCACCTGTATGATGCGGTCCACGGCGCTGTTGCGGCGAAGGGCCGCAAACACGCCGAGGGGAATGGCGATGATGGTCACGATCACGATGCTGAAGGCGGCCAGAATGGCGGAATTCTTCAGACGGAACAGCAGCAGGGGCAGTATGGGCTGATCCATGGAAAGGGCATGGCCGAAGTTGCCGTGCAGCACGCCCCATATCCATCTGCCGTACTGCTCGTAGAAGGGCAGGTTCAGGCCCATCTGTTCCTCAAGAGCGCGCAGCGCGTCATCCGTGGCGAATTCCCCGAGGATGACCTGGGCGAGATTGCCGGGAAGAACCATGGTGATGGCGAAAATGATGATGGAAATGCAAAAAAGTGTGACAAGCATGAAACAGAAGCGTTTCAGGATATAAACCGGACTCATGTTCTCCCCTTTTCCGCCCTTGGCGCCGGGCGCGGCGGGGGCGGGCGCATGCGCCCGCCTCCGGGCCTGGGCTGTCAGCTCAGCCAGACGTTTTCAATGGTGAAGAAGGTATTTCTCGGATTGCGCACGATGCCGTTGACCTTGCTCTGATAGGCGGAGACAAGGTCGAGGAAGAAGGGCACGCAGGAGGGCACTTCCTCATACAGCAGTTCCTGGCAGTCGGCGAAGGCCTTGCGCTGCTTTTCCGGATCAAGCTGCTGGCGGGCCTGAAGCACGAGCTGGTCGAACTTCTTGTTGTTCCAGCGCGTTTCGTTCCACGAGGCGTCGGAGGTGTAGAGCAGCTGGAAGAGCGCGTCCTCGCAGGACTGCATGTTGTAGAAGCCCACATAGAAATTGGCCTTCTTCCAGTACTGGTCGAGGAAGGTGCTGTAATCCACATGCTGCAGCCTGATCTTCACGCCGATCTGGGCCGCGCACTGCTGCAGCACGATGCCGAGCTTGCCGCGCACCGCGGGCACGGCGGCAATGTACATGGGAATGGTGCTGCCAGAGCGGAATCCGGCCTCGGAGAGCAGACGGGCGGCCTTGTCCAGATCCTGCTTGCGTTCGGGAAGCTGATGGTAGAAGGGATATTCCGGAGAAACGGGGTTGTCGTTGCCTATGCGGCCGAAGCCCTCAAGGCACATGTCGAGGGCCATCTGCCTGTCGAGGGAAAGGCTTATGGCCTGACGCACGCGCATATCCGTGAAGGGCTTCATGTCGCAGCCGTACACCACGCTGGGGAACTGGCCGCTGCCCGTGCGCGTCACCACGATGCCCGCTTCCTTGAGCTTGGCAAGCTGGCTGATGTTGGCTTCGAGCACCCAGTCGCTCTGACCGGTGAGCAGCGCGTTGGTTTCCGCCACGGAATCGGGGAAGATGAGCATCTGCACTTCGTCGAGGTAGGGCTTGTCCCCGTCGAAGTAGTCCGGGTTGCGGTCGAAGATGACATGCGTGCCGGGCACATATTCACGCAGCTTGAAGGGGCCGCTGCCGCATCCTTTTGTGGCGAGGGAGGCATAGTCGCCTTCCAGCACTTCCTTAGGGCAGATCTTCATGCAGGGGTAGGCCATGGACTGCGGCAGGAAGGAGAAGGGATAGGCCGTCACCACGCGGACGGTGTACTTGTCCTCCACATCCACGGAGGTGATGGGGCCTATGTTCTTGCGGCCGGGGGAGGCGGTTTCCGGATCCAGCACCTTGCGGATGGAGGCCACGGCGTCGTCGGCGGTGACTTCCTTGCCGTTCTGGAAGCGCACGCCCTTGCGCAGACGGAAGCGCCAGGTCACGGCGTCGGAGCTTTCCCAGCTTTCGGCCAGATCGGGCACGGCCTTGAGTTCGTGGGAGAGCTTGACAAGCCCGCTGTACATGAGTTCGCCCTGCATGTATTCCGAAAGGTTCACATGCCGGTAGGGGTTCAGAGACTTCAGCTCACGGCTCACGCTCACGCGGAGCGTGCCGCCCCGTTTGGGGGCGTTCGCCAGAGCAAGACCGGGCACTCCGCACAGGGTCACCGCAGCCGCTCCCGCGGCCATGCCTTTAAGGAAGGTGCGGCGGGAAAAGCGATTGTTCTCAAATAGGTACATGGAAGCCTCCAGTATGGAGAAACACGCCTTCCGGGGCGGTTCTCCCTGTCCGGAACCCTTTTCCCCGCCCCATGCGGAGAGGGCGTTCCGGGTCCTTCATCCCCTGACGGGGCCGTGCCTCGGGCACGAGAAACAGGTGGGCCGGATCTTGCGGCCCGGCGGCATTTCCGCCCGGAGGGGCCCCCCGGGCAGGCGCTCCCGCGCCGCTCAGGGCGCAGGAGGCCGGTGCACGCTACGCGCCGAAGGGAATGCCGAAGGCGCTGTAGAATTCTTCTTCAAAGAGCTTTCTCGGCCGCGGGTCGCTGTAGCAGGCCCAGATGGCGGCGCCGGGGCCGTCGGGCGCAAAGTCGAGCGGCGTGTTGGCCACGGCAAAGGCGCGGTCGAAGCTTCTGCCCAGCGCGGCGGCGCGGGCCTTGAGATAGCCGGCAAAGTCGGCGGCGAACTCGCGCACGGCCGCACGCATGCAGGCCTCGCCCCGTTCGCCGTAGGCGTCGAGCATCACCACCACGATGTTCTGAACGATGCGCACGCAGAGCATGGTGAAGCCGTCATGGGCCGTCACCGGTTCCAGAGGCTTCACCCTGGCGGGATCAAAATCAGGGTCGAATTCGGCAAAGGCTTCCTTTCTCTCCTCAGGCGTGAGGTTGCCGGGGCGCAGATACACGGAAAAACGGCAGAAGGAATCGTTCTGCGTGAGGGTCTGGCTCAGGTTCGTCTGGGAATGGGGGGCGTAGGCGCCGAACTTGGCGTGATGGAATTCCTCGCAGTAGAGACGGCCGAGACGCAGCCCGTCCATGCTGCGCCACATTTCCGCAATGGGGCAGACCAGAGTTTCGGAAAAGCGTTCCTGCGCCGTGAGGCGTATCTTGTTGCGGCGGAAACGCGGATCGCCGGGCAGATCGCCGTGCCCGAAAAGGTTTTCCATGTTGAGCTTGAGCCCGGCCTTCTTATGCTTTTCGCGCTGGGCGAGGCCGCGGTCGATGCCGAACTGGCGCACGGCTGCACGCAGCAGCGGTTCCCCGTCGATGCCGAATTCCCGGTCCGCCGCCGTGGCGAGATGCAGGTAAAGCTTCGACCATGCGTCCTGATAACTGGCGATCTCAAGTTCCTGTTCTCTTGTCATGCCTTCCCTTCTCCTGGTTGAAAAAAAGACGGCCTTATGGCCCTATTACCTTATTTCATTAGAGTATTAGTATAAGTCGTTAAAAAACACATCCCTCTTCTTGTCAACGCTTCCGCCAAGTTCTCTGGACGAAAAACCGCCCTCTTCCCCCCGCTCACGGGGGAAAAAACGCGCCCCAAAAGCCGCGAAATCCGCGTGGAGAAAGGCCTTTTTCCGGATGCGGCCCTCCGGGAAAAAAAATGAATATTGTCGACATGCAACCAGCGGAAAAACAGCCGCCTCCCCCTTCCGGGTACAAAAAAAACCGCCCTCCCGGAACGGGAAAGGCGGAAAAACATGGGCAGGCGGTGGGGAAATCGGCCCCGCCCTTCGGAAAAGGGCCGGTTTCCGTCCGATGCCTGTGTGTCTTCTACTTCTCAAGTCTGGCGACTTCGGCGCGGATGCTGTTCAGAAGATCGGCGGGAATATCCGGGAACTGCTTGTACAGGTCCTTGGTCTCCTCCTTCCAGAGCGCCACTTCCTCGGGCTTCATTTCCGTGACCACGAGGCCCTTTTCCTTCATGGCGTCGAGGCTCGTGACATCGTTTTCAATGAGCAGCTCACGCGAACGCTTGCAGTACATGTCCGCCGCTTCCTCGAACACCTTCTTCACGTCCTGGGGGAGCTTGTTCCACCATGCGGTGGAAACCATGAGCAGATGCGGCACATAGATGTGGCGGCTCATGAAGGCATGATTGGCCTTTTCATACCAGCGGTTGGTGAACTGGCCGGGAATATCCACGTCCGTACCGTCGATGACGCCCTGCTGAAGGCTGGTATAGATTTCCGTGACTGGCATGGGCACGGAGCTGATGCCGAAGGCCTCGAGCGCGGCGATGTGCACGGGGGAACCGGAGGCGCGTATCTTCTTGCCCTTGAGGTCGTTTGCACTGTTGACCGGAGTGGTGGTGAACAGCACGCGGGAACCGTAGTGCAGGAAGCGGAGCATGGTCACGGAAGGATTGCTGGTATCGGCGAGAAGCTTTTTGCCCACGGGGCCGGAGAGTATCTCATCGGCGATGTCCTGATTCGGGAACAGATACGGCAGATCGAAGATCTTGAAGGCGGGCACGAACTTGCAGATGTTGGAGGGGCCTTCCACCACCATGTGGACGGTACCGAGGCGCATTCCCTGATAGCAGGTTTCCATGGTGCCGAGCTTGGAGCTCGGGTAGATGTCGAGCACATACTCGCCGCCGGTCTTTTCCTCAATGAACTTCTTCATCTCCTCCATGGCCACCACGAGAGGATGCGAGGTGTTGCCGTGGGTGGTGATCTTGACGTGCTTCGCCGCCAGGGCGGGGGCGGAGTATCCCAGAACCAGGCCGAAGGCCGCCATGCAGCCGACAATAAGGGAAGGGGTAAGATGTTTCACGATGACCTCCTCATAAGGTTGGATCAGAGCAGGAACAGGGCGAACTGGGGCATGTACACCAGCACATAGTAGATGATCAGCATGACCCAGACGTAGGGCAGAATGGCGCGGCTCAGTGCGGCGAAGGGAATGTCGCTGAGCCCGCACCCCACATAGAGGTTGAGTCCCACGGGCGGCGTGATGTTGCCCACCACGGTGCCGAAGACCATGATGACGCCGAAGTGCACGGGATCCATGCCGCAGGCCGCGACCACGGGCAGGAGAATGGGCGTCATGAGCAGAATGATGGAACCGGGTTCCATGAAGGTGCCCAGAATGAGAATGAGCGTGGCCACCAGGAAGAACTGCACATGGGCGTTGGTGGATATGGAGGCGAACATGTCGGCCACCACGGCGTCGGCGTTCTGGCTGACCAGAAGAATACCCATGGCGGTGGCCATGATGATGACGTAGAAGATCATGCCCGTGGTCTTGATGGTGGAGGTGAAGATTTCCACCACCTTCCGGGGCGTCATGGTCTTGTTGATGAAGGTTTCTGCCAGGAGTGCGTACACGGCCGCCACCACACCGGCTTCGGTGGGGGTGGTGATGCCCGTGTAGATGCCGCCGAGCACGATGAAGGGAACGATGAGCGCCCACTTGGCGTTCCACGCCGCGGTGAGGCGTTCCCGGGCCGTGGCCCTGGGAGCCTTGATGCCGTAGTGATGCCTTGCGGATATCCAGGCGGAAATCACCATGAAGGCCACGCCGGTGACGATGCCGGGCAATATGCCGCCGATGAACAGGTCACTGATGGAACAGCCTGCCGTCGCACCGAAGATGATGGCGGGAGTACTCGGGGGAATGAGCGCGCCGAGGCAGCCCGAGGCGCTGTTCACCGAAGTTGCAAAGGTTTTGGAATAGCCTTCCTTTTCCATGGGCGGGATGAGTATGCCGCCGACGGCCGCCGTGGTGGCGGGCGGAGAACCGCAGAGCGCTCCGTAGAACAGACAGGTGAGCACGGAAACCAGGGAAAGACCGCCGGTGATGTGCCTTACCAGCGTGCTTGCAAAATCCAGCAGCGCGCGGGCCATGCTTCCCCGCTGCATGATATCGCCGGCAAGTACGAAGAACGGCAGAGCCATGAGGGGAAAGGAATCAAAGGTATCGTAGCATTTCTGCACGAGCAGAGCGAAGGGAATGTCGTTGTACCAGCAGGCTGCAAGTACCGCAACGCCGATGGCCGTGCCTATGTGCAGCGTGAGGGCGAGCCCCCCGAGCAGCAGACAGAAAAGAAGTATGAGGGATGGATCCATGTCGCTCAGTCTCCTGTTTTCTCATTTTTCAGCACGGCGATCATGTTGAGGATCGCATAGAACGCCGAAAGCCATATACAAAGCGGTATGGGTATCCATGTTATGTAAATGGGCACGGGCATGGAGGAAGCCATATAGTTCATGGCCTTCACCTCCCATATCATCTGATAGGAGAGATACCCGAGCAGCAGCATGAAGGCCGCCGTGCAGCCCAGGGAAAACAGACGGAGAATCTTCTGCACGCCGCGGGGACTGTAGGTGAGCAGCAGATCCACGCACAGATGCCTGTCACCGCGCATGGTGAGCGCGATGCCGACATAGGCCAGCGCGATGAACATGAACCGGCACAGTTCTTCCGGCCACGGCAGTGCATGGGAGAACACATACCGCATGACCACCTGGAGAAACGCCACGAAAACCAGTATGCCCAGAGACGCTACTCCCAGCAGAATCACGCACCGATCCACATATTTGGTGATGAGATGTAACACGCCTACCTCCAGAAAAAACGGACAAGAAACACCTTGGACGGTATGAACGATACAAGCAATGTTCCGCAGTCTCCTCCTGTTCCGGTTGAACTCCCGCACAGCAGCCCCGGGCGGAGGCCCGCCCGGCCAGTTTCGTTATGGCAGGGCTTCCACACGCGGCTTTACCCTGGACTGTGCAAATTCCGTGCCAATAAACGCCCTTCCCTGCCCCTTTTCCCCGGAACCTGCGAAAGAATTCGCCTTCCTTCCGGGAAAAAAGCGTTTGTCACTTTTTGAACGAATCAAAAAATGTCCCTGTTTTTAAGGAAATTTTTTAAGCATGGACAATTTTGCCTCACTTGTCAGTGATTATTAACCTGTTATTATTCTTATAATAAATGATTTTTCCTCTCAAAGTGAAGCATTTATGTCCTCCTCCTGGATGAGGCAAATTTGACAAGCCCCTCCGGGCATGTTAATTTCACCCTACCGGAGAAGGCGGTTTCCACCTTATAAAAGTACCTTTATTCTTTTATTATTTTTATATCCTTCCGCGGGCCTTCTCTCCCCCTTCTCCCCGGCCCTCCCCATCTGCCGCAACATCTTGCTTAACAATGGAACAAGGGAATATTCTGAGGCAGAAATACCTCATTTTCAGGAAGGAGCGTCGCCATGACGGACTCAGAGCAGTTCAACACCGTTTTTTCTTCCGGCTTCCGGACACTTCTCGACGCTCAGAATTTCGGCGTCTGGATTCTCAACGCCCGGGGAGACGTGCTCTACATCAACCCTTCGGGCATGAAGGCCATCGGCGTCGAACGCCTGGAAGATGTGCTCATGAACAACACGGTGACCATGTCGGAACTGGGCTATTCCACCAGCCGCAACATGGAACAGGTGCTGAAGACCCACAAGCCCATCTGTCAGAAGGACGTGCTCACCCGCACGGGGGAACTTGCGGACATAGCCACCTATCCCATTCTGGACGAAAACGGAGACATCGCCTTCATCATCGCCTTCAACATCTACAAGGGAGCCATGCAGTTTGCGCAGGACGCGCTGCTGGCCCAGCAGATAGCCTCGCATCTTCTGCAGTCCTCCTATCATTCGGACGGATTCATCGTGGAGAGCGAGGAAATGAAGGCCGTCATGAAAATCGTTTCCCGCGTGGCCGACAGGGATGCCACCGTTCTGCTCATCGGCGAATCCGGCGTGGGCAAGGACGGCATAGCCGGCATCATTCACAAGCTTTCACCGCGCAGTTCCGGGCCGTATGTGCCCATCAACTGTTCCGCCATCCCGGAAAATCTTCTGGAATCGGAGCTGTTCGGCTATGAGAAGGGGGCGTTCACGGGCGCGACCACCTCGCGCATGGGGCTTCTGGAAATGGCCAACAAGGGCACGGTGTTTCTGGACGAGATAGGCGACCTGTCGCCCACGGTACAGGTGAAGCTTCTGCGCACGCTCCAGAACCGTTCCATCATGCGCCTGGGCAGCAAGAAGGCCATCAATCTGGACGTGCGCTTCATCACGGCCACCAATCAGCATCTGGAAAAGCTGGTGGAGGAAGGCCGCTTCCGCGAGGATTTCTACTACCGCATCAACGTGATAAAAATAGAAATCCCTCCTCTGCGCAGAAGAAAGGCCGACATTATGCCCCTGTGCCGCCACTTTGCGGAAAAGTTTGAAAAAAAGTACAAGGAAAAGAAGTACTTTTCCCGCATGACGGAACGCATGCTCATGGAATATCCCTGGCCCGGCAACATACGCGAGCTGGAAAACACGGTGGAACAGGCGCTGACCTTCTGCCCGTATTCCATCGTCAGCCCCAACTATCTCCCCTCGAAGATACGGCAGAACTACAAGGCCCCGCGCCAGACGGAATTCCCCACGCTGCGCGCGGCCGTGCAGGAATGCGAAAAGGCGCTGCTCCGGGAAGTGATCCGGAGCTGCGGCTCCTCCCGCAAGGCCGCAAGAGTGCTCGGCGTGGACCAGAAGACCGTGCTGCGGAAAATGAAGCAGCACGGCCTGAGCTGGCCTTCCGACAACCAGGAGTGAAAAAGACCGGGAGCGCCCTTCTCCGGCGGTCCCGGCCGGAATGCGGCACAAGCGCCTCTGCCCTGCGGAGCCTTGGGAAAGCGCCGCGCACAATAAAAAATACTCCGGCGGACGCATCTCTTCGCGTCCGCCGGAGCGTTTCCGCCCGGCAGGCGGAAAGGCCGGGCGTGAGCATGCCTTTCCGGGCGCGGCGGCGTATTCCGCCCTGCGCCCGGCAGCAGGGGTGTGCCTACATGAAGGTCACCACGGGATCGGGCCTGTGCGGCAGTTTGAGGAAGTTCTCGTCCGGGTAGCCTACCATGAGCGCGGCATAGGCTTCACAGCCTTCGGGCACGGCAACGCTTTTCAGGCTTCCCTGCCGGGTGAGGGCAAGAATGCTGCCCGCCCAGCACGAGGCCACGCCCTGCGCATACAGGGCGAGGGAAAGGTAGGTGGCGGCCGAAACACAGTCCGCCTCCCCGTACACATGTTCGGGCGCACAGGCCAGTACGATGCAGGGCGCGTAACGCAGCAGGGAATCCACGCCCTTCAGGTAATTTTCGTAATGACTGCGCGAAGTGACATCTTCGGCATGTTCATAGTAGGGAAGCATTTCCTGAAGCAGGCGTTCCCTGTTCGCAGGTTCGGTAATGACCACCCAGCGCACGGGATGCGCCCCTCTTGCGGAAGGCGCGTAGTTGGCCGCGTCCAGGGCCTTTTCCAGCACTTCCCGGGGCACCTCCCGCGAGGAATAGGCTCCCACGGAGCGCTTGCTCTTGAGAAAGAGCATGAGCGCGTCGGGGGAAAGGCCCAGATTTGCCGGAAGTTCCGGCAAGGAGGCGGAGGGCACGCCGTCCAGCACTATGGCCTCGCCCGGGCACACGGCCGTGCAGTGGCCGCAGTGCATGCACAGCGGAAGCAGGTTCTGATCTATTTCTATTTTTCCCTTGCCCCCCATCCTGAAAATATAACGCCGGCATGCACTGACGCAGCATTCGCAGGACAGACATCTGTCGTGAAGGATTTCAATTCCCATGCGGTGCTCCCTTGCAGGTTGAAAGGATATGCCCCGCCCGGCGGACCGCTCCGGAAGGGATGCGGTTCCGCCATTTCCATGCCCGGGCGGGAGGGCTTCTGCTCCATATTCTAGCGCTTTTCAGCGCACATGAGTTCCACAAGTCTGCCCACGTCGGGGCACTGTTCCAGGTTCAGCGCCATGTCGATGATGCAGTCCTGCCTTTCGCGGCCGAACGGCATGCGGGCATGTTCCGCACAGTCGCGGAACTTGCGCTGCATGCTCTCCATGTCGGGAAGCGTGTCGGGCATACCCGTCAGTCTGCGGCAGGTATGGGAGGCCGTGGTTCCGTCGACATAGGTGATGGTCATGGTCACGGGGGTCATGTCCATGGGAGGGGCGCTTCTGTCCACGCTCATGGTCGTTTTCGCGGCCACGGCGGCCACGGCGGCATCGCGCGTGCCCTCGGGCGTGAAGTCCTCCAGGCGGGCCGTACCGCGGCAGAGCCCCAGAGCACCGCACCATGCGGAACTCAGGATGCTTTCCACCACGATGTTGCCGGAAATTTCCGCATAGGGCTTTCCGGCCACGGACCAGGTGATTTCCGGCATGTCGATGTGAATGGAACGAATACGCTCAAGATCGGCCTTCCCCTGCTCCCGCAGGGCTATGCCGCATTCCAGGGCTCCGGCGCAGTCGCGGGCGCAGGGGAAGGGCTTGATGCCGATGTTCATGACATCCCAGTCGCTGCCGAGACCGTCCAGCATGGCCTTGCGGTCGTACTGCCCCGATTCGTAAAGATTCATGTAGCCGTAGCGGCCCTCAAGCACGTTTTTCGCGCCGGTAAAGCCCTTTTTCACCAGCATGCATGCGGTGAGCGCCCCGCGCACGCCGAAGGCGGGATGCATTCTTTTCACCAGCGCGCCGTCGATATTGGACTGAAGCGTGGTGGACACCTGGGCGTACATGATGCCGAAGGCGTCCACAAGCTCCTCTACCGAAAGCCCCAGAAGCTTGCCCGCCACGGCCGTGGCGCCGAAATAGGCCATGGTGCCGGTATGGGTGAAGCGGGCCAGGCCCGTGCAGGAACGACCGATGCGGCCCATGACTTCCGCCCCGAGAATGACGGCCTCAAGGAGCTTCTCTCCCGAACAGCCGCCCAGGCTCTCCGCCACGGCGAGCGCCGTGGAAAGGCAGGTGCAGTGCGAATGCAGGAAGGCGTCGTCGTTGGTGTCGTCGAAGTCCAGGGCCTGAAACATGGTCGCATTGACCATGCCCGCATACATGGGATGCACCTTTTCCCCGAACACCAGCATGGTGCTGCGCGCGGGGCCGCCCATTTCCTTCGCCCACTGGGCAAGTTCCGCCACGCCGGGGGCGGAAGAACCGGCAAGACCCACGCCCAGCGTATCCATGATGATGAGCTTGTCGTGCTCCAGCACCCGCCCGGGTATGTCGCTGAATGTGGTCCGGCGGATAAATTCGGCAAGTTCCAAAATCGCGTCCATGTCTTTTCTCCAAAGAGCGGAACGCAGGGGAAAAGCCCCCCACGAAACCGGATGATAACGTGAAAGCCGCGCCCCTGGCTAGATTTCCTTTATCCTGCGGCCGCCGGTCTCCGGACGGCCATGGCCGGGAAAGTCCATGGCCGTCCGGAGAAAAGGCGCGGGGTGCGCACCGCGCCTCTCCGGCATGCCGGACAGTGCGGCAGTCTAAAGCTGCAGCAGCCGCGCGGCGTTCTCGTACATGTTCAGGCGCAGAGCCTCATCCGTGAAGCCGAGCCGGGTCCACAGTTCGTAGCTCTGCTTTATGCCCCGCACGGGGTAGCTGCTGGCGTAAAGCATGCGGTACTTGAGGATGTGGTTGCCTGCGTTCACGATGTTGTCCACGCCGCACATGCCCGGAAGATAGGCGTAGCAGTCGGGCAGAAGGTAAATGTTCCGGTGCACCATGGCCACGCCCATGAGCCCGTCGATGAAGGGCCAGCAGGCATGGGGCACGATGATGGTCAGGCGCGGGAAGCGTATGGCCACACGTTCTATGCGCAGCGGATCGGCATAGCTCATGTCCGGCACATAAATGCCGCTCTGCATGATGGAAACGATGATGCCGTGTTCTTCGCAGTACCGATAGACGGGGTCGATCTCGGCATCGTCGGAATGCAGAGGGGGCGTGCTGAAGCTCGGGTCGATGCACACGCCCTTGAAGCCCTTTCTGCCCACATATTCCTCAATGGTTTCCACGGCATGGGGATCCCGCGGCTCAATGGCCACAAAGGCCTGGAAGATATCGGGATACATCTTCGTCAGTTCCAGGGAGTCGGCATTCACCGAACCGCCGTGGGATACGCCCGTTTCGCTGATACGCCCCATGAGCACGGCCTTTGTCACGCCCACTTCCGCCATTTCCTCCATGAGCAGCGGCACGGAATGCTGATCGGCGGAAGGAATGGCTTCGCGGCCCATGGTGCTGAACATTTCCTCCTCGGGGCGTTCGGGCTTGTCCCAGGCATGGCCGAAGATGGCGAGGTTCAGATTGCTCTTGAACGGAGGACGCACACGGAAATCAATAATCATGGAACAGCTCCTTGTTGAAAACCTGCCGGGGCAGGGTTGGGGCGGCTTCGCCGCGAAGCGCCCGGCGACGCACGGACCGTGCACGGCACATCCGGCGTCATGAAAGAACACGTCGACGACCCGCCCTGCGGTACGGCCGGAGCCGGGGCGTCGCTGCCGGCCGGGCCGGAAGAGGCCCGGCGGAAAGACTGTGAAACTACAGCTGCGAGGCGCAGAGGAAACCGTCGTGCACGGCCTGAAGCACGTTGGCACTGCCGCGCGCATCACCGATGACGGAAACCTGACCGAAGGCCCGACGCATGGCGTCCGCAAGGCCCGTGCGGGGAGCATAGCCTGCCGCAATGACCACGGCTTCCGCGGCATGGAAGGCTTCCGACGTGCGGACGCCCTCCTTCGTGATGCACTCGATGTTCACGCCGGTCCGCACATCGACGGCGTACTTCTTCAGCATGTCATGGATATGCTCCACGCAGGTGGCGCCCGCCTCGCGGGCCACGGCGTCGAGCTTTTCCAGAATGGTCACCTTCACCCCTTTTGCGGCAAGAAAATGCGCGGTCTCCACCCCCACGAGCCCCCCGCCGATGATGACGGCGGAAGCCCCGGGGAAACGCCGCCCTGCCAGCACGTCTTCAGCAGGCATCACGCACGGCAGATCCGCGCCGGGGATGGGCGGAATGGTCTGCTGCGCGCCGGTGGCGATGACCACATGGTCGGGGGAGACTTCGGCAATGTCTTCGGGCGAACGCACCTCGCGCCGGATGATGCGCACCCCGGCCTTGTCGAGCTGCGTCTTCAGATAGGAAGAGAACAGAAGAAAACTGTCCTTTTCCGGCGGAGCTGCGATGAGGGAAAGCTTGCCCCCCGTCTCGCCCCTTTCAAACAGCGTGACGTTGTGGCCGCGCATGGCGGCCACGCGGGCGGTCTCCATGCCTGCCGGGCCTGCGCCCACGATGGCCACGTTCTTTTTCACTTCTGCCGGCAGAATGCGGCGTTCCCGCTCAAAGGAGGCCCGGGCGTTGAGCATGCAGCCCACGCTTTCCCCCCGGAACAGAGCGTCGCAGCAGCCCTGATTGCAGGCCACGCAGTAGCGGATATCCTCCGGCCTGCCGTCGCGTATTTTTTCCACCAGGCCCGGATCGGCAATGAGGCCGCGCCCCACGGCCACCATGTCGGCCAGACCTTCGGCCACGCAGCGTTCCAGCAGCGCCGCGTCGTTGAGCCTGCCCGCCACGATGACGGGCACGGAAAGCAGCTTCTTCAGCGTTGCGGCATAGGGAATGAGAAAGCCCTGCGGCACGAACATGGGCTGAATGCTGGTATGGATGGATTCATAGCAGCCTGCGGTGACGCTCACCGCCTGCGCGCCCGCTTCCTGCGCCAGAAGGCATATCTTCTTCACTTCCTCAAACGTGAGTCCGTCTTCAAGAAATTCGGAAACGGAAATGCGTATGGTCACGGGTACCCGGCCTTCCGCCGCCCGGATGACCTCCCGGAGCACGGCAAGGGGGAAACGGCAGCGGTTTTCGAGGCTGCCCCCGTATTCGTCGGTGCGCCTGTTGGAATGCGGGGAAAGAAAACTCGCCAGCAGATAGCCGTGGGCGAAGTGCACTTCCAGCAGATCGAAACCCGCCTTTACGGCGCGGCGCGCGCCATCGCCGAACTTCCGCACCAGATCCGGCAGTTCGGAAGCCTCAAGCGCACGGGGATGATTGCCGAGAAGAGGACAGGGCAGCGCCGAGGGCGCCACGGGGCAAAGGCCCGTCGTCGCCTCCGTGGCCTGCCTGCCGGCATGATACAGCTGCGCCCCTATGCGGCCGCCTTCGGCATGGATTCTTGCACAGAGACTGGTCAGACCGGGCACGAAGCGGTCGTCATAAATGCCTATCTGCGCCGGAAGCCCCGCCCCTTCCGGGGAAACGGCGACGGAACCGGTCATGATGAGGGCCACGCCCCGGCGCGCACGTTCGGCAAAAAACTCCGTCAGCCTGTCGCTGACCATGCCCCCCACATGGGCCATGCCGTTTTCCATGGGCGACATCATGAAACGATTCTTCAACGTCAGCGCGCCGATGGAAACAGGGGTGAATAGCGTCTGCATAAAACAACCTCGGACATCTTGTGAAACTGGCATTTTTCTTTAAGCAAAATGCGTGCCATAATAATTTTCACAAATAATTCCAATATGTTTTATTGCACTTTTTTCAGGGTAAAAAAACGGCTTCCGCCGCCGGGCGCGCTTGTCCCCGGGGCGCCTCCCCCTTCCGGGTACAAAAAAGCCGCCCTCCCGGAACGGGAAAGGCGGAAAAACATGGACAGGCGGTGGGGAAAACAAGGCGCGAAAAAGGCGGGAAACGTCCCCTCGCACGGAACGTTCCTTCCCGGAGCCGGGTCCGCCTTTTCTCCGGCAAAAAACACGGCCCCATACCGCCCCTGACGGCCGGAAAACGGCCCGGCACGTTTCGGCGCGCCTCCCGGCCCGGGGAACAGCCCGGCCTTGCCTCCGGGACACGCCCCGCAGGGAAGCGATGCCCGGAGCAGACAGAGAAGCGGCCGCCCTTCCCGGACATGCGGGCCGTGCCCGGCTCCGCAAAAGGCGCATTAACGCAAAAGAGCCGCAGACTTACGTCTGCTGCTCCTGCTTGCTGACTGGTGCCCAGGGGGAGACTCGAACTCCCACGCCATTCGGCGCTACCACCTCAAGATAGTGTGTCTACCAATTCCACCACCTGGGCACAGCTGTTCTTCTATAAAAAACGCCGGGCTTTGGCAAGTCTTTTTCCACCACTTTTTTCATTTTTCTGCCGAAGGCGCTTCCGCACCCCGGAAAAAGCGGCATGAAACGCCCCCCGGCACGTCGTGCCAGGCCCAAATTCCCGGGCAGAGCGCCTTCCGGCCACGTCTGCCGACGGGGCCCGCGCCTTCTGCCGCAGGGGCCCCTGCCCGGCATCCGGATAAAACAAAAGGGCGCAGAAAGCTCTGCGCCCTTTTGGGAACCGGACACCCGGCAACAACCGTTACCGTTGCTTCCTTTCGGACCTGGCGGGGTTGGCGGCGCGACCGCCGTCCGGTTCCCTGAAATCGTTGCTGAACAATGACTCTATACCGGAAGGCCCCCCTTGTCAAGTTCCGGCCGGGCCTGCCCCCGCTTCCCGGAGGGCGGCGCGCCTTTCCCGCGCTGTTCCGGCCGGGGCCGGAAAAACGATGCCTGAGACGACCCGCCCGGCACAGCGGCCCGCCCCTGAAGGCAGAACCCTTTAAAAGGACAGGGGGCGGAAACGGCATCTCATCCGTCTTCACCCCCAGTCGCCCTTCGCACCGCTCCGGCGCGGCTCAAAGCATTTCCCTGAAAGCGCCGGCAGGCCGCCGGCACGGGTCATGGTGTCGGATACGTCACAACACCTTGTCCCGCCCTCTTCTTTTCTGCGTACAGGCGCCCGGCCTCACTCCGTGAGACCTGCGTGCCCGGAGCGCCTCTCCTGAGCAGGCCACGCGCCCCCCCCTGTTTTTCGCAGAGAGCCGGAAAAACCGCGTAACGCGCCGCGTCCGCACGGATGTTTCCGTCTGCGGGCAGAAAAGCTTCCAGGGCGGGCCTTCCTGAAGGAAGACGGAGAAGGCTTGCCCCGTCAGATTCTGCGTTCCCTCTCGCCGCTCTGACCGCCTTCCAGTACGGAAACGCCCATCTGTCCGCCCGAAGGCTGCGCCTGGAATGCGCCGGGCGTGACATGCGGCGCTTCCGCTCTGCTCGACACCAGCGCATAGCCGAGCTTGCCCGCCATGTATTCCAGCGGCTTGGTATCGCCCGTCTGCAACATGATCTGCAACAGCGTTTCCGCGCCGAGCTTCGCACCCGTATCATAGGGATTCACCTCACGCAGAAGCGTGGAGTACGGCTTGCCTATGGCCTTTGCCAGATCTTTGGCAGGCACGGGATTGTCAAGAACCAGATTATGAATAAGTGTGGAAAGCTCTGATACCATAAAAACCTCCTTGCTGTTCCAAAAACCTTTCTGTCTGTTCAGCACTCTGACGCTTTCCTAAGGAAATGATACAAAAACACCGGTATCAGTGTATTCCATGTTTGATACTTTCCGTCAAGAAAAACACAATAAAAAATAATACATTTCAATGTTATAGAAACAGAAAGAAAAAATGCGGAATAATAATTCACTCCGCCGTTCCCCAGAGTACGCATATATTCACGCTTATGCCTTCATCATCCGTATTGCATTCCGACTTGCAACTTTTTTTCGCATGGCTTAAAAGGGATGAATACCCTTTCACCTTCGGAGGGTCTGCCACGCCATGATGACGATTCGTGCCTTTTCCCTGTTCCGGCGATTCTTCCTGCTGTTTCTGTGCGCGGCTGTCGCCACTCTTGCGACGGGCTGCGGCAAGCAGACCTATCGCCCGACCTATACTCAGAACCGCGCAGTCACCGGCAGCGGCGCGGCCATTGCCGCCACCGCCAAAAGTCAGCTCGGGCGGCCCTATGTTTCCGGCGGCTCCTCTCCTTCCCGGGGTTTTGACTGCTCGGGCCTCGTCTACTGGGTCTGCGCCCGAAACGGCATCGACGTGCCGCGCATCAGCCGCGATCAGGCCTCCGCAGGCAGGCGCATCAAGCGCAGCAATCTCCGCCCCGGCGACATCGTGGTCTTCAAAATCCCCCGCTCCGGCTACCACACCGGCATCTACATCGGGCAGAGCAACTTTGTGCACAGCCCCAAACCCCGGGCCCGCGTCCGCATCGAATCGCTGAAGGTCAACTACTGGGACCGCTACTATGTGACGGCCCGCCGCGTGGCCCGGCGCTGATTCATTCCCCGGAAGGCTTCCCCTGCGCCCGTTCCAGGCGCATGCCCATGAGGCGCGCCATGTATTCCAGAGGCCGCACGTCGCGGCTGACTTCCATGATGCGCAAAAGCGTATCCGCGCCCAGCTTCGCGCCCCTGTCGTAGGGATTCACCTCCCGCATCAGGGCCGGATAGGTCTTGCCCACCTGACGGGCAAGCATCTGAATGCCGCACGGGGCACTGATCACCACGTCCTGAACCAGGAAGGAAAAATCTCTCAGAACCATAAGAGCACCCCCAAAAACATTCCGTTTTTCCATTATTATCAATAAACCTATATATTTTACTAAGAGCATTGTAAATTATAAAGATGTTAGATTTTATTATTTTGTAATTATTGAATTATTTTGCGTATAAACATATACATGAAATTACCTTCCCCTTTCTGAAAATACCGGCATCGGTATACCCGTATTCTTTGCGGATCACCAATATTTTTTCATGCTGATACAGGATATTATCGCGTTATTATGAAACAGGGAGGAAAAATCCGCCTCTCTGTCGGCCGCACAGGGCCGTGCACGCCGAGGACTCGGTATTTTTCCCCTTTGCAGGCCTTTTTCCCGCGCTGCGGACAGGGCCGCATCCCCCTTCCCCTGCTTTTCCCCCGCTCCGCCCCCTTTTCTGCCGGAAAACGCGGCCGTCCGCGCCCTGCACGGCCCGCCTTTTGCCCGGAAGACACGGAAAAAAACGGTATACCGCCGGCCTGACGTTTTTACGGCCCTGGGACCGGCTTCCGGCACAGACGGAACAGGCCGCCGAAGGCTCCCGCCCCGTGGGATCCCTCTTCTGCTTCCGCTTACGGCTCTGGAGACAAAAGCCCCCGCATCCTTGGGGGCCGGACAGGCGCAGGTCATCAGAAGCAGCGTTCGGAAGGCTCCCGCCCGTGGGGGGGCCCTGCCGGAAAAAATGCAGGCACAGAAAAAAGTCCTGCAGAAGCCCGGTTCCCATCCTTATATAAGAGAGAAGAAAAAATCCGACAGACTCCGCCCCCCATCTCCCCCAAACGCCCCGCCCTGCAAAAAAAATGCGCGTCCGGTATGCCGGACCTGGGGAAGGGACGACGGGCGCCCCTGAGTCTTCCCTGACTGATGGAGCCCCGGCATACGCTATCGCGCCCTCTTTGCCGGGCCTCCGGGCAGGCCTCCGCCCTTCCTGCACTCTGCACCGCTCCCGTGCCCTGTCTGCATGCTCCGCGCAGCATAAGGGCCTGCGCCGGGGCCGCGCGGTATCCCGCACCCTCCGCAGAACGGCTTCCCGGCTCTGTTCCATGGGTGCGGCAGGGGAACACAGGGCCGCGCTCCCCGCCTCCCGTTTTTTCTCAAAAAAAGCCCGACTCCGGAAAACGGAGGGAAACAGACAGGCTCCGCCCCCCCATCTCCCCCAAACGCCCCGCCCTGCAAAAAAAATGCGCGTCCGGTATGCCGGACCTGGGGAAGGGACGACG
>NZ_CALUWY010000010.1 GCF_944324615.1 uncultured Mailhella sp. | reverse complement strand
AAACGCTTGCCGATGTTCATGGCAAAGGGGTTGGCCGAGGGAATGATGAGAATCTCATGCCCGGGCATGAGTTCGCCCCGCTCTTCCAGATCCTGAAGGGTATGGACGAGGCGCGAACACACGAACTGCTGCTGCAGCTCGTCGCCGCGCATGGCACCCACAATGGCCAGACTCTTCTTGCCGGAACCGAAACGGAAGCCGTGGATGCGGAACTCGTCGCGGAACGGGGACGGCATGACGAAAAGGCGTTCACGTTTCATACCTTGTTCTCCCTGTACACCCGGGCCAGAAGGGAACCTTCATACACCACGGGATACGCCCGTATGGTGAAGACGAAGCCCGGCTGTTCCACGGCTACTTCCTGAAGCACCGCGCCGCGCAGAGGATCGACGATGCGCCCTATGGGCTGCCCCGCCTCCACCTGATTGGACTGACGGATGAGCGGAATGAACACGCCCGAGGCGGAAGCGTTGATGAACTCCACCGTGCCCTTTGTGGAAAGAATGGTCCTGTGCCCGGCCGGAGGATCGGGCACCTCGCCCTTCCATACGCCGAGATGACGCATCACATTCAGGATGCCGTCCACGAGCTGATCGCCGTAGCTTTTGGTGATGCGCATGCCCACGCCCATTTCCACCACCAGGGTGGGCGTGTCCAGGGCGTTGAGCGAATAGGCCAGCGTGGCTTCGAGCACGGTGGCCGCCTCATGCACCCACAGAAAATCCAGATTCAGATAGCGGGCCAGCGGAACGAGCTTTTCCGCCGTGAGCTGATTGATGCGGACCTGCGGCACCTCATAGAGGAAAATATTGCTGGAATGGATATCCAGGACAAGATCCGCCCCCTTCAAATCCTCGATCAGGTTATAGGCCGTGTTCTCCGCCATGCTGCCCATGGGATCGCCGGGGAAGATGCGGTTCATGTCCAGATCGAAATTGGGAATGCCGCGCGTGATGGAATCTATGCCCAGGGGATTGAGGGCCGGATAGATTTCCACGGTGCCGTCCAGCATGTCGGGATGTTCCTGCAGAATACTGCCTATGCGGTAGCAGATGTACTGCCCCTCCAGCTCGTCGCCGTGGGTGCCGGTGACGATGCAGATGCGCTTCTTCCCGGAACCTCCCGAAATGCTGTTCTTGCGGATGAGCAGGTGCTCATCCACGGGCAGTTCCGTGGATATGACGGTTTTTATCATACTTCTTCCACTTTGATGGCTAGGGTGTTCTGCTGCGCGGCCCGGCCCGTGAACACGCCCCGGTTCACGGGGCAGTCGGCGCTGTCGCGGCCGTGGGCCACCTTGATGCAGCCGCAGCTCAACAGGCGGTTGTTGGCGGGATCCAGACCTCTCCACACGCCCTGATCGAAAAATTCCACCCAGGCATGACCGGCCCCCTCCCCCGCAAGATAGCCGCAGGCATAGCGCGCCGGGATACCGGAGCAGCGCAGCAGGGAAAGCAGGATGTGGGCGTAGTCCTGGCAGACGCCCTGCCCCAGCGCAAAGGCCTGCCCGGCTGTGGTGTTCACCGTGGTGGCTCCGGGCACATAGCTCATGTGCCGGTACACGGCATCGCACAGGGAAAGCGCCCTTTCCAGCACCTTTCCGCGGGGAAGAGAACCCTCGCAGCTCTCCTCGGCCGCACGGAGCGGAACCTGCCCGGCGAAGCGTTCCATGTCTGCATCGGGCCGGGTCAGGGCCGTGTGCTCCAGAAACATGTCATGCGCCGTGCCGCAGATGCGGTACGGCGTCTGCCGCATCACCCCTTCGGAAAGGATGCTGAAACGGCAGTGCGCCCCGGCGACATAGCCCCACTGCACGGCGTTGCCGAAGGCGTCGCGGCCGTGACAGACGGGCAGGGAAAGCTCCTCCCCGTCCTCCCGCACCACGCTCACGCGCACGAAGGCCCGCTCCGCCCGCTGGAAAGGTTCCTCCTTCGGCATGCACCGCAAAAGCCAGGAATGGGCGGATACCGGTGTGGAAAAAAGGATGTCGCTCTCGTAGCGATAGAAAAACTGCTTCATACCAGAACCAGGGAATTCAACGATCGAAGCACGTCGGGAATCTTCTTCCCGTAGTTGCGCCCGTCGGAGAATATCTCCCTGAGCTCGTTTCTGCAACGGTCGTTCACCATGTCCTCCATGTGACCAAGGCGGTGATCCAGGCTTTCCCACTCTGCGGCGATACGCTTGAACGGGTAATCGAACCTTGAATATATATCAATATATTCAACGTGTTTGCCAACAAACAGCATGTCGAGGGTGGCAATGTTGGTCACATGCTGGAACACCGATCCCCAGAAGGAAAGGATGTAGTCGGTGATGGGCTGGAGGCGGACGATGTTGATGTCCTGCTTGTGGCGGCAATGGTTGAGCGTGGCCACGCAGAGGTTCACATAGCTGATGGAGGCCGTGGTCAGTTCCTCGCGCAGCACGATGCTGTTGTCGTTCAGACATTCCAGGCAGTACTGAAGGGAACCGGGCGTATTCTCAAAAAGATGCTGATACAGAAAGGCTTCCCTGTCGGAAGGGCAGTCCCTGAGGGAAAGCTTGCGGCAGTAGATCTGAAGCGCGTCTTCCCGGCCTTCGTCCAGGCACAGGTCGTAGTAGCGGCGCAGAAAGTGGAGCTGGGCGAAGAGTCGTTCGGCGTAACGGCCTAGCCAGAAGAGATGATTCGCCTTGGCGGGAGATATGGAAGACATGGCGTATCCTTTCGTATGACGGGGGAAAGGTTCTAGAACTGCTTCGGAAGCGACTGATGATCACGCATGACCCAGGTATCCTTGAAGCCGCCTCCCTGACTGGAGTTGACCACAAAGGAATCCGCCTGACGGGCAAAACGGGTCAGTCCGCTCTTCCAGACCACCGTGCTGTCGGCGGAAGAAAGCACAAAGGCGCGCAGATCCGCCTTGCGGTAGACCACGCCCCTGTCTTCCATGGTTTCCAGATCCTTGAAATTGATCACTTCCTGAGCAATCCAGCGGCGCGGTTCGGAACGGATGAGTTCCTGCAGCTTCTCCAGACGGTCGCGCTCAAGGTCGCGCCCGAACACCACGCCGTACCCACCGGCCTCGCTCACGTCCTTGATGACCAGCTTTTCCGTGTTGTTCAGCACATATTCCCTGTCCTGTTCATAATAGGGCAGGTAGGTGGGCGCGTTCTGCAGAAGGGCCTTTTCGCCGAGATAGTATTCCACCATGCGCGGCACGAAGTAATAGAGGCCCTTGTCGTCGGCCACGCCGTTGCCGGGGCTGTTCAGCACGGCCACATTGCCCGCGGCATAGGCCTGCATCAGGTTGGGCACCCCCAGAAGGGAGGTCGGCTCAAAGACCATGGGGTCGAGATATTCGTCGGACACGCGGCGGTAGATGGCGCCGACCAGTGTTTTTTCATGGAAAATGCCCTGATAGTACACATGGTTGTCTTCCACGATGAGATCGCCGGGGAAGGCGAGGACGGCTCCCGTGCGTTCCGCAAGATAGGCATGCTCGAAAAAGGCGGAATTGTAGCGCCCCGGCGTGAAGACGACATTCAGCCCGCCGTTGACGTTCATGCTGTCCATGGTGTGCTTCAGCAGATCGGGATAATTGCGGTTGTCCTCGATGTGATTGGCGGTAAAGGTTTCCGGGCTGACCTTGCGGGCGATGGAACGGGCAATGAGCGGATAGGACGCGCCGGAAGGAATGCGGAGATTGTCTTCCAGAACGAACCAACTCCCGTCCCGGGCCTGCACCAGGTCGATGCCGGCGATGTGGGCGAATATGCCGTGAGGCGGCCGTATGCCCTCGCACTGGGGAAGGTAGCCCTTGGAGGCATAGACGAAGGATTTCGGGACGACGTTGTTTTTTATGATGTTCTTTTCGCCGTAGATGTCGGCAAGGAACAGATTGAGTGCTCTGACGCGCTGCGACAGCCCCTTCTCCAGATAGGCCCACTCTTCGGGAGTGATGACGCGGGGTATGGGATCGAAGGGAAAAAGCTGTTCCTTGAACTTTCCATTTTTGTAGATTCCGAATCGCACGCCATAGCGTTCCAGCCAGTTGTTCACAGCTTCGCGGCTTTCTACCAGTGAATACATGTCAGACTCCTGCTAATATGTTCCTGGTAACAATTATGCAAAAAGCAGGCTGTTTTGTCCAAAAAAAATGCCCGGAAGGGGCATCTTTTTCCCTGCAGCCGGAAAGCTGAAATAGATGAATAAAAAAAGAATGTTATTATCCCTGACCTGTGCAGGGCCTCTTATTGTGCAGACGGGCTGAAAAAGCCGCATCCTCCCGGAACAATAAAGAAAAACAACGAGCGGAAGGCGGATCCGGCGCCCCGGTCTTCCTTGTCTTCCGCGCCGATGCGCTCCATGCAGAGAACATGCCCGCCTCTTGCAGGGCACGGAAGAGGCACACGCAGGAAAAAGGCTTTCCCTCAGAAAAACATGCTCATGGATTCCGCGGTATTAAAAGAAATGCTCCGTATCCGGCAGAGCGCTTTCATCCAGGCCGCAGAAAAACGGCGCGTCTGCGCCGTCACCTGCAACGCGGCACTCAGTCGGGTATCTCCCCGCTCCACAGGCCGCGCCATGTTTCCACAAGCGCCTTCTCTTCCCTCTGTTCTCTTTCCTTCAGTTCCGCCAGAAAGCGCCCCACTTCCGCATCCAGCTCCTCCAGCGAGCCCGCGTTGCGGATGAGAAGGTCGGCAGCGGCGATCTTCTCATCCTGCTTCCACTGCCAGCTTTCCACGGCGGCGATTTTTTCCGCACTCCAGCCGCGCGTTCTCTGCAGGCGCTCGTGCCGCACCTCATCGGGGCAGACGATGACCGTGATGTCCGCCCCCGGGCATGTCCACCCGGTTTCAAACCACAGCGGCACCTCGGCCACGGCCGCTTCCCTGCCCTGAGACTCTGCCTTCTGAAAAAACTCGTCCATGGAGGCACGCACCAGAGGATGTATGAGGCGTTCCAGTTCCCGGCGCATGCCGGGAGTGCCTGCCAGAAGGCTGGTCAACGCCGCCCTGTCCACCGTGCCGTCGGCCCGGAAAAAGGCCTCGCCGAAGCGCCGGCGCATGAGAAGCCAGCCGTCGGCGCCGGGCTGATACTGGACCGCCACGGCCTTGTCCGCACTCCATACGGGAATATGACGCTCTTCCAGCTTCTCCAGCACGGCGGACTTGCCGCAGCCGGGCATGCCGGTAAGTATGACGCGCCGCGTCTTCTCTTCCAGCGCCAGCATGGCTCTGGGAAAATCGTCGGGAGGGGGCGCGAGAAAGCAAAGCGGTCTGCCGCTGACGGGGTGCTCGAACTCCAGTTTCCATGCATGCAGCAGCTGCCGTGCCGCCGGAGAATGCCTGTCTTCGCGGCCGTACACGGCATCGCCCCACAAAGGAAAGCCCGCCTGGGCAAGATGCACGCGGATCTGATGGGTACGGCCGGTGAAAATCCGCACGGCAAGCAGGGCAAAACGACCGGAAGGCGAAGCGTAAAGCGTGCTCCACTTCGTGAGGGCGCTTCTGCCCCCCTTCTCTTCAGGAACAACGGCCATGCGCGTTTTGATGACGGGGTGCCGCCCTATGGGAAGATCGCTCCCGCCCTCTGCCGACGGCACGCCGCGCGTCACGGCAAGATAGGTCTTGTGCACCCTGCGTGCGGCGAAATCTTCGATGAGGCGCAGCCGCGCTCTTTCCGAAAGGGCGATGACGACCAGGCCGGAGGTATCCTTGTCCAGACGGTGCACGATGCCGGGCCTCGGCCCCTCCTGAAGGGCAAGACCGGGGAAGCGCGCAAGCAGGCGATGCACCAGCGTGCCTTTCGGGCAGCTCGGACAGGGATGCATGGTCAGCCCCGCAGGCTTGTTCACCACCGCGATATCCTCATCACTGTACACGATATCGAGGGGGCCTTCCTCGGCCGTCAGCTCCTCCGAGGCTCCGGGCAGGCGCAGGGTCACGCTCCAGCCCGGCCTGACGCGCGTATCCGCATCCGTGCAGATTGCGCCCTCCACCGTGCAGCGCCCCTGTTCCACCAGTTTTTTCAGACGACTGCGGGAAAAATCCGCAACGGAGCCAAGAAAAGCGTCAAGGCGCATCTTCCGCGCGTTTTCAGGCACGATGAAGACGCGCTCCTCATCCCGGATCTCTTCTTCCGTCAGGTCCTCATCCCAGACCCCGGTCGGCAGCGTATGTTCACTCATGCCCTTCTCCGGCCTTCAGCCTCTTGATGATGTATCCGGTCATGACGGCCCTGGCGATGGTTCTGCCCGCAGCGTCGTACACCTGAATGTCGAACACCGCGAGGGTGCTGCCGAGCTTCACCGGACAGGCTCTGGCCCGCAACGGCCCGCACTCTCCGGGAAAAAGATAGGAAATGGAACACTGCGCACTCACGCATACAAGGCCCGCCCCCCGGCAGGCGGCGGCAAAGGCCATGTCGGCCAGGGTGAAGATGGCTCCGCCGTGGGCCTTGCCCAGCGAATTTCTGTGGCGTTCGTCCAGCGGCATGGACACCTCGCCCCTGCCTTCCGCGTCAAATCCTTCCAGCTCTATGCCCAGAAGACTGGAGAGCGTGCCTTCGGTGATGACTTCGTTCATGATTCCCCCGTAATGTATGCTGCGGCGTACAAGCATACGCGCGGCCATTTCCCCTGACAAGGCCGGCCGGAAACGCCGCATCCGGCCCGGCCTTCCTGTACAGGGATGTTCCGCCGCCCGGAAAAACTCCCGCGCGCAGGGGAGAAAAAACGCAGGAAAAAAAACAGGCGTCCGGCACGGACGCCCTTCTTTCACTGGACAGCGCCCGCCGGAGAGTTTATATCTTCTGGATACATTTTCTTTTAAGGAGCAATCTCATGGCCCATAAAAAGATCGAACGTGCCAAGGAACTTGATCGCCGTCGCCATCGTCGCGCTCAGCGCATCAAGGAACGCATCCACGAAGCCAAGGCCGCTGCCAAGAAGTAAGCCTGGCTGCTTGTGCCTGCGGCCTTCCGGTTGCAGAGTAGGTTTGAGGCGTGTCGGCTTTTCGTGCGGACACGCCGTTTCTTTTTTTCTGTCCCAACCCTTTTTTTCCCATGCCTATCTACGAATACGCCTGCCCCAAATGCCGCAAGACCTTTGAAGAATGGCTGCACTCCAGCGACGACGCCGAAACGCAGCCCTGCCCTGATTGCGGTGAAATCTGCCACCGCGTTCTGTCCAACACGTCCTTCATCCTCAAGGGCGGCGGCTGGTTTGCCTCCTCCTACGGGCACGGCACAAGCAATCTTTTCGACAAGAGCAAGGGCGTTCCCGCCGTTTCCGACAGAAAGTCGGAAGAAAGCGCGCCTTCCACCCCCAAAGCCGAAAGCCCGGCCCCCGCGAAAAGCGCGGACACGTCCGCCGGAACAAAATAGAGGCCATCATGATAGAGCGTTACTCCCGGCCGGAAATGGCCCGTCTCTGGACACTGGAAAACCGCTACCGCTACTGGTTCAAGGTGGAGCAGGCCGTATGCCGCGCCTGGAACGAACAGGGTGTCATTCCCGATGAGGATCTGAAGAACATCCTGAAGGATGTGGACTTCGATGTGGACAAGATCCTTGAAATCGAAGAAGTGACCCGCCACGACATCATCGCCTTCCTCACCTATCTGGAACAGAAGATAGGCCCCTCCGCACGCTTCATCCACCTCGGCTGCACCTCTTCCGACATGGTGGACACCGCCATGGCTCTGCAGATGGTGGAAGCGGGCAGAATGATCCTCGACGACTTCGACCTCGTACTCGGCACGCTGAAGAAGTTCGTGCGCGCCCATCAGGGGCTCATCTGCATGGGCCGTTCCCACGGCGTGCACGGAGAACCCGTGACCTACGGCTTCAAGTTTGCGGGATTCTACGCGGAATTTCTGCGCGACAAGAAGCGCTTTGCGGACGCGGTGGAAGACATCCGCACCGGCAAGCTCTCCGGCGCCATGGGCACCTATACCGTCATCACCCCCGCTGTGGAAGCGCGCGCCTGCGAGCTGCTCGGCCTGAAGCCCGACATCATCTCCACCCAGATCGTGCAGCGCGACCGCTACGCCCATTACTTCACCTCCCTGGCCATTGCCGCGGGCACGGTGGAACGCATCTGCGTGGAGCTGCGTCACCTTCAGCGCACGGAAGTGCACGAGGTGGAGGAAGGCTTCGCCAAGGGGCAGAAGGGTTCTTCGGCCATGCCCCACAAGCGCAACCCCATTTCTGCGGAAAACATGTGCGGCCTTGCCCGCGTCATCCGTTCCAACGCCTTCGCCGCTCTGGAAAACCAGGCCCTGTGGCATGAACGGGACATCAGCCATTCCTCGGTGGAACGCATCATCACTCCCGATTCCACCATTCTCATGGATTATGTGCTGCACCGCCTGAACCGCCTGATCGAAGGCCTGCGCATTCTGCCGGAAAACGTGGAACGCAACCTCTGGGGCAGTTATGGTCTCTTCTTCTCGCAGAGAGTGCTCACCGCGCTCATCGAGAAGGACATGCCCCGTCAGCAGGCCTATGTGGTGGTGCAGAAGCGCGCCATGGAAAGCTGGGAAACCCACAAGTCCTTCCCCGACCTCATCCGTGCCGATGAGGAGATCAAGGCCCATCTCTCCCCCGCCGAACTCGACGCCATCTTCGACATCAGGCATTACACCCGCTATGAGTCCGAAATCGTCGACCGCGTGCTTGCCGAAGAGTAAGACCACGAAAAAAGCATGAAAAGAGCGCCGCTTCCTCCCCGGATGCGGCGCTCTTTTCATACGGCATTGTCTTCCCGGACGATTTCTCTTAAAATGCAGGCGGCGCTTTTCTGCGCCTCCACATCTGCCCCCTTCAAGGAGATTCCCTTGCCAAGGTTCCTCTTTGTTCTTCTCGCCTGTCTTCTGCTCCCGGCCACGGCCCTTGCCGACTGGACGGCCCGCCTCTCCTCCTGCGCGCCGGAGTACTTCCTTGCCGCAGACAAAAGCCGCAAGCTGCTCTTTCAGGTAGAGCACCGGAAGAGTGCGCCCGAAATCACCCGGACCTTCGACTGCATCCACGGCCGCAGAGAGGGCGACAAGCAGAAGGAAGGGGATCTGCGCACCCCGGAGGGCGTGTATTTCATCACGCACAAGATAGAGCGGAAGCTCGATTTCATGGAATACGGGCCCCACGCCTTCAACCTCAATTATCCCAACCCCGCCGACCGCCTGCGCGGCAAGACCGGCGGCGGCATCTGGCTGCACAGCAAGGGGCAGCCCATTGAAGGACTCACCACCCGGGGCTGCATGGCCATAGACATGTACGAGATCGAAGACCTCGTGCCCCTGCTCATTCCGGGTACGCCCGTCATCGTGGCGGAACACCTGGAAGGCGCCCCCTTTGAAAGCGCGCAGAAAAGCGGCGACGCTCCCGCGCCCCTGCCCGCGCCTCTTCCCCAGGGCGAAACAGCCGTGTTCCATTCCCCTGAGCACGCCGCCGAGCTGTGTCCTCCGCCCGGGCAGAATGCCGGACAGAGCGCATGCCCTCCCCTTGCCGGTTCTTCCGCATCGCCTGCTCCGGAGGCCGCCCTGCTCTCTTCCGAAGAGTCGGTGCGCTGCAGAACGCTGCTCTGGATGGATCGACGCCTCCGGCAGACCGACGACATCGTGGAGCTTTACGACAGGAAAAACTATCCCCGCGCCGGACGGGAAAAATTCTCCTCCCTGAAAAAGCGCCTCCGTTCGGAATTCAGCCGCCAGAAGGATCTTTTCCTCGACAAGGAAGGCATACGCCTCATGGAGGGGCCGGGCTACTGGGTTTCCTGCTTCATCAAGAGCTATGAGCACAAGGGCGTGCTCCATCACGGCCTTCAGGCCCTGTACTGGCTGCCCGACGAGAAGGGAGAATTCTTCATCATAGGCGAGGTGTGGATCTCAAACTGAGCCGCCTCAGACGAAGGAGCCGTGCGGAAATTCCGCACGGCTCCTTCGTTACCAGACCTTCATGGACAAAAAGCGGCGCCATGCCGCGCGACGCTTCCGCAGGAAAAATCCCGTCACGCCTCCCCGTCGGAGCCTTCGTGCACCAGCTCGGAAAGACGCTGCCCCACTTCGTTATAGTGGTCGCGCAGCACCATTTCGATGTGCATGAGGTCTCTGCCGTGCACGGCCTCGGCAATGAGGTGATGCCGGTCGTAGAATTCCTTGGGCGTGAACAGGGTGCGCCAGTAGGTATAATAGAGAAACTTGGCAAGGGAGGAACAGGACGTGCGCGCAAGCTCGATGAGGCGCTCGTTGGTGCAGGCGGAAAGCAGCGTCATGTGGAACGCTTCGTCTATTTCGGTGAGCGTGTCGAGGTGTACGGCATAATTCACCTGTTCATCCAGCCGGCGCACCACGTCGGCAAAAGCGCTCTCCTCCTTCTCCGTCCAGAGGTGAAGAGACTGCGCCACGGCAGCGCCCTCCAGAATGCCCGCCACCACATAGCTGTCGTAAATTTCCTTGGCGCTCATGGAACGGACATACTTGCCCTTCTGGGGTTCGGAACTGATGAGCCCCTGATGCGCCAGCATGAGCAGCGCCTCGCGGATGGGCGCGCGGCTGATGTTGAGTTCTTCCGATATCTGCGCCTCGCGCACGGGCTGACCGGGCTTGAGTGCCCCGGAACGGATGAGATTGCGGATGTATGCGGCGGCCTGTATACTATAGGTTTCTTTTTTGAACTGCATGGCTGATGAAGGTTTTCCGGTGAACGCCGCTCCGCCCTGCGGAAGCGCACGCAAATGTGAAAAAGTTCCTCATCCAGCTTACACATGAAATGCCTCATCTTTCAACCGCTACTGTGGCCTGTGGCGAAAAAAAAGTGCTCAGGACATGTTCTGAACATCCGGCGGAGCCTTTTTTCCACAGCGCGCCGCATGGTTTTCCGTATGCCGGCATAGGGACGCGCGCATGTGCGTTGAAAAAGGGCCGCCTTTTCCGGGTATCTTCCGGACACGAAAAATCCCGCCCCCGGAAGCCGTTTCCGGCTGCCGAAGGCGGGGGAGGGGTTGTCAACGGTTATGCTGCGGCCGTTCAGAGACTACTTGCGGAAGGTGGGCAGGTAGGCATAGAGGGCCGGGGAGCCGCCGGTGTGCAGGAAGAGCACGTTGGCGCCCCTGGGGAAATAATCCTTGCGGATGAGGTCGATCATGCCGGCCATGGTCTTGCCGCTGTACACGGGGTCGAGCAGAATGGCTTCGGTGCGGGCAAGGAGCTTCACGGCCTCGATCATGCCGTCGTTGGGGATGGAGTAGCCGGGCTGATAGTAATCACCGTAGCAGACGACCTTTTCTTCAGGAAGCTGCACGCCCGCGCCGATGTAGTCCAGGGTGGCCTGCGCCAGCTTGTGCACGAGGGCCTGCTGCACTTCGCCGGGACGGCTCACGTCGATGCCGGACATGGGGATGTCCATGTTGTTGCCGTAGAAACCGGCGATCATGCCGGCATGGGTGCCGGCGCTGCCGCTCGGCACGATGACATGGTCGAAATTGATGCCCATCTCAAACATCTGCTGCATGATTTCCTGCGCGCAGGAAACATAGCCAAGGGCGCCGATGGGGTTGGAAGCGCCGCCGGGGATGATGTAGGGCTTCCTGCCTTCCGCGCGCAGCTTTTCGGCCACCTTTTCCATTTCTTCCATCATGGGGGAGCCGCCGGGCACCACGGTGATGCTCTTCACGCCGAGGAGCTGATAGAGGAAGTTGTTGCCGGAAGCTTCGGGGTTGTAGCTGCCCTTCACGCGTTCTTCCAGCACGAGGTGGCAGTCGAGGCCTTCATGCACGGCCCAGGCGAGGGTCAGACGGCAGTGGTTGGACTGCACCGCGCCGCAGGTGATGAGGGTATCGGCACCCTTGGAAAGAGCGTCGGCGATGCTGAAGTCGAGCTTGCGGGTCTTGTTGCCGCCTGCGCAGCCGGGGAGCAGGTCGTCGCGCTTGATGTACACGTTGACCTTGTTGCCCAGAGCCTTGGAGAAATTGGGCAGATATTCGATGGGGGTCGCTTCCTTGACATAGCCACGACGGGGGAACTTGGCGAGATTCATGACGTTTCCTTTTCTGGTGAAGAATCCAGGGATTCTTTGAGTCGTTCCGGGCAACTGGCCCGGATCAGTTCCCGAGCGAGCACGCTTGTGGCGTCCACGACAGGAGTATCCCACAGACAGGACTCGGTGACCGCCACCGGTATTTCCGTGCAGCCAAGGAGTATGGCGTCCACATGTTTCACCTCCACCAGACGGCGCGCCGTGTCAAGCAGTATCTGTCTGGCTCTGGCGGTGACGGGATCGGAAAAGGCCTTGACGCCGAAGGCGGGGTCGCTGATGGCGCGCTGCACCATGGAGCAGTCGTCGTCATCGGGAAGCACGGGTTCAAGGCCGGCCTTTTCCAGCGCATCCTGATACAGACGGGTGCGCAGGGTGGCCACCGTACCCATGAGGCCTATGCGCCCGCCCCGGGGGCAGAGCGCGCTCATGTGCTTCACCGCGCTTTCGATGATGGAGACAAACGTCACATCAAGGCCTGTGGCATACAGGCGTTCCAGCGCCACGTTGAGGATACGGGGGCTGTGCGCCGTGTTGCACGGCATGCCGATGACGCGCGCGCCGTTTTCGGCCAGCTGCACCATGATGCCGCCGATGTCCTCTCCCGGGTTTTCCTTCTTCTCACCCAGCAGAAAGGCGGGGCGTTCCGGTATCCATCCGGGGAAGGAATGGAGCATCAGGGGCAGATGCTCCTGATCCGTGCCTGCTTTTGTCCAGCGGAAGATCTTGCGCACAAGATCATAGCCCGCATAGGGGCCGAGCCCCCCCACTATGCCTATGGTACGGGGCTCGGGTAAATGGTCGAAAAAGCGTTGAACCACGGTTATTCCCTGCACTCGCCGTTGTTTTCCAGCTTGGAAACCAGGAGGGCGCCGGTGGCGTCGCCGAGGACGTTGATGGTGGTACGGGCCATGTCCATGATACGGTCGACACCGGCAATGAGGGCGATGGCTTCCAGCGGAATGCCCACCTGCGTGAAGACCATGGTGATCATGATGAGCGCCGCGCCGGGCACGCCCATGGAGCCGATGGAGGCCAGCACTGCGAGCAGAATGACGGTGAGCTGCTTATCCAGCGGCATGGGGATGCCGTACACTTCGGCCGCGAATATGGCCGCCACGCCCATGTAGATGGCCGCGCCGTCCATGTTGATGGTGTTGCCGAGGGGGATGGAGAAGCTGGACACGGACTTGGAGGCGCCGAGCTTCTGCACGGAAAGCAGATTGGAGGAAAGCGCCGCGGCGCTGGAGCAGGTGGAGAAGGCGATGATGAGAGGTTCGGACAGACCCTTCAAAAAGGCGCTCGGCGTCAGGCCGGAAACCCGGGCGCAGGGCAGGTAGACCACAAGGATCTGCAGCAGGGAGGCAAGGTACATGACCGCCACCAGCTTGATGAGGGGCAGAAGCACGCTCAGGCCGTGGTTGGCCACGGTGAAGGCCATGAGGCCGAACACACCGATGGGAGCATAGTGCATGACGATGCCCGTCACCTTGATCATGACTTCGGCGCAGGAGTCGAAGAACACGAAGGCGGGACGGCCCTTGTCGCCCAGCATGCTGAGCGCGAAGCCGAACAGAATGGCGAAGAAGATGACCTGAAGCATGTTGCCCTTGGCCAGAGCATCAATGGGGTTCAGGGGCACGATGTCCATGAGCACCTTGATGAGCGGAGGCGCGGACACGTCCTTCACCGCCAGGTTTTCCATGGAAAGGGTGAGGCCGAGGCCTGGACGGATGATATTGGCGAGAATAAGGCCGATGATGACGGCCACGGTGGTGGTGAGCAGATAATAGATCAGGGTTTTGGAAGCGACACGGCCGAGTTCCTTCACGTCGCACACGCTTGCCGCACCGGCCACAAGGGTGGTGAAGACCAGCGGAACCACCACCATGCGGACCAGGGTGATGAACAGATCGCCCAGAGGCTTGAACCAGCTGGCGTCGATGCTGATGGAAGGAGCCAGGGCGCCGACGATGACGCCGAGAACCATACCGATGCCCATCTGGGCGGGAAGACCTAAATGCTTTGACATAACCACTCTCAAGGAAAAATACGTTGCACTCTTCGCGCATCCCCGCAAGGCCTGAAGAGCGCTTCCGCCTCTTCGCGTCATGCCTGCAGAAATGCCTCTTCCGCCGTTTCTCTTTCCTCTGCTTCCTCCTTGTATGCGGACACCATGCCGCCCTGCGCGGGCGGGGCGGCCGAAAGAAACTCCCTGCCTCCGGAGCGTGTCCAGCTTCCCTGCCTGATGCGCTCCGCCTCCCCAGGCCGACAAATGAAAATCAGCACAAGAGGGGTTGTCGAATGTCGACATTTTTAGAGAATTTTCATCCGATGTCAAGGGATGTCCCGCAGGAACTCATCTTCCCGCGCACTTTTTTTCTTTCCTTCTCATGCAGGACGTGCCGCAAAAAATGCTTATTTTCCAAAGAAATGCACCCTTTTTTCGCCCGTATTGGTCAAAAAATCACAATACAGGGGCACTCCGTGCCCAAAACAGGGCCTCTTCCGGGGAAAAAAGCCGATCCACGCCGCAGCTCCGGCTTTCTGTCCCGTGTTTTCCGCCCTCCGGCCAGAAAGGCGCTCCCCTTCCCGCATCAGGAATCCCCCGGGCGGGGCGGCATCTTCTCTGCGCACCCTCTGTGCATCGCCCTCCTTCCCCGGCTCAGAAAAGGCCTGCTCCGTCGCGCCGCAGGCGCTCCTTCACAGCGCCCGTCACGAAAAGCCGCAAGGAAAAAAACTGCGTGCCGCTCATGGCGTTGCCGGGCTGCGGCTTCCGCGTCAATCCCTGCCGGAAAGCCCTCCCCTGCGCCTGACCATAACAGAAAAAGCCACCCGAAAGGATGGCTTTTTCTGCAGGCGGCGCGCCGGACGTGCGCGCCGCCGGAAATCGACAGGTTAATCCCAGACGCGCTTGTCTTCGATGGGCTTGATCTGGGGAGGCAGGCTGCCGGGAGCGAGAATGCGCAGTTCCGGACGCAGCTTGATGCGTTCGCGGAACAGATGCTGAAGCTCTTCCTTGCGCTTGAAGTTGCTCGCTTCCACATAAAGGACCATTTCGTCCACGCCGCCGGGGTTGGTGACTTCGATCTGCCAGCGCTTGATTTCCTCGAAGCGGGCCATGACCTGTTCCACCTGATGGGGGTAGACGAACATGCCCTTGATGCGGGCGGTGGTGTCCACGCGGCCCACGATGCTGCCGAGGCGGGGGCTGGTACGCCCGCAGGAGCAGGGCGTGCGGTCGATGTAGGAAAGGTCGCCGGTGGCGAGACGGATAAGCGGATAGGTCTTGTTGAAGGCCGTAACCACCACTTCGCCCACTTCGCCGTCCTTCAGCGGAATACCCGTGTCGGGATGGCAGATTTCCACATAGCAGCGGTTGGAAATGTGCAGGCCGTTCTTCTGGAAGCATTCATAGCCGATGCAGCCCACGTCGGCGGTGCCGTAGCCCTGACGCATGATGATGTCGTACTTCTTTTCCATCTGGCTGCGGATCTTTTCCGAGAGGCGTTCGCCGGTGACGAAGGCCACTTCCAGGAAGAGGTCCTTGCGCAGGTTGAGGCCCTTTTCCTCGGCGCGCTGGGCAAGGTGCATGAGGAAGCTCGGCGTACCCACATAGCCGGACACGCGCAGCTTCTGCATGATGTCGAGCTGCGTGGCCGCGTCGGTGGGACCGGCGGGGATGGAGGCGCAGCCCAGATTGCGCAGGGGTTCCTCAAACATCAGACCGGCAGGCGCCAGGTGATAGTTGAAGGTCACCTGCACGGCATCGCCCGGGCGGAAGCCCACGGAATAGAAGGCTTCGGTATATCCCCAGTAATCGTCGTTGCGGTCTTCCGGGTCGAAGATGGGTCCGGGGGAAAGGAACACGCGGCGCAGTTCGCCGATATCCTTGGTGAGCAGACCGCCGAGGCGGGGCCCCATGGTCTGCAGGAAGATGAGCTCCTTCTTTTTAAGGATGGGAATATGCTTGAGGTCGGAGAGAGTCTTGAACTTCTCGACGTTGAACTGGGCGCGGTCGAAACGCTTTTTCACGTCTTCCGAGTAGCGGTAGGCGTAGGAGAGCAGATCCTTGAGCTGGATGAGGTTATACTGGCGGCGTTCGCTCTCGTCGAGCACTTCGCGGCGACTGTAAATTCCTTCCGTACGGTCTTTGCGGGTCATGGCGGGACTCCGTGATATGGATATGTCTTTCTGGAGCGGAAAAAATGTCTTTATAGACGAAATGGAGAAACATTGCAAGGATTTTTTTATTTTTTATTATATTTCAATAGGTTATATTGCATATTTCCACGCGCTTGCCTTCCCCCGTACCGGGGATGTATCCTGAAAAGGATTGGACAGAATCCGCCCTTGGGCGTAAAAGATTCCCTCCGTTCTTTCCGCCCGGGCAGTGCTGCCGGACGGTACGCCGCCCGAAGAGGAGGAACGATCTCCCCCAAGGGCCGCGCGCATGCACGCGCCTCTGCCCATGAAAGGCCTTTTCCCGCGCAAAGGCGCAACGCTCCAAAACAAACCGATATGAGGTGCCCGCCCATGATGCCCAAAGTCGTTCTGCTGGGACGCCCCAATGTGGGCAAGTCCACCCTGTTCAACCGCCTTATCCGCAGCAACCGCGCCATCACGCACGACCGGCCCGGCGTCACGCGCGACCGCATGGAAGGCGTGGTGCGTTCCCGCTTCGGGCGCGACTTCACCATCATCGACACGGGCGGCATCACCCTCGATCATCATCAGGCCGTGGCCGAAGGGCCTGCGGGCATACGCGGTTTTGAAGCCGACATTCTGCGCCAGGCCGAAGCGGCCCTGAAGGACGCCGACGTCATCTGCATGGTGGTGGACGGCAAGGACGGGCTCATGCCTTTTGACGAACACCTCGCCGCGTACCTCCGCCGATGCGACAAGCCCATACTTCTGGTGGTGAACAAGGTGGACGGCGCGGAAAAGGAAGAGCTGCTGCTTGCGGAATTCCACGGTCTGGGCTTTCCCCTCATCGCCTGTTCCGCCGAACACGGGCACAATCTGCGCGCTCTTGAGGAAGAAATCCGCGACCTTCTGCCGGAAGACGACGAATTGGAAGACGAAGAGGAAGACGACGGGAAGGAGGAACTGGAGGAAGACCGCGACAAGCCCGGCATCCGCCGCCGCAAGGTCACCGATCATCTCCGCCTCTGCCTTCTGGGACGCCCCAACGCGGGCAAATCGTCCATGACCAATGCCTTCATCGGGGAAGACCGCATGATCGTCAGCGATCAGGCGGGCACCACGCGCGACAGCGTGGACGTGACCGTGGAAAAGAACGGCAAGACCTACACCTTCGTGGATACCGCAGGCGTGCGCCGCCGTTCGCGCATTACCGATACGGTGGAACGCTTTTCCGTGAACTCCTCCCTGAAGAGCACCACCAAGGCCGACGTGACCTTCCTTCTGCTCGACGCCACCGAAGGCCTCACCACGCAGGACAAGCGCCTCATCGAGCTTCTGGATGAACGCAAGACGCCCTTCCTCATCATTGTGAACAAAATCGACCTCATTCCCGCCAAGGCGCGCACCGAGCTTCTGAAGAACCTTCAGGAGGAGCTGAGCTTCTGCTATCATGTGCCGCTGGTACCCACGTCCGCGCGCACGGGCGAGGGGCTGAACAAGCTCATTCCCCTTGCGGAACGCATCTATGCCGAATGCGGAACCCGCGTCTCCACCGGTCTGCTCAACCGCGCCATGGAAGAAACCCTGACCAGACATCAGGCCCCCGTGGTGCGTCGCGTGCGGCCCAAGTTCTTCTACCTCACCCAGGCGGAAAGCGAACCGCCCACCTTCGTCTGCTTCGTGAACGATGCCGACAGGGTGGCCGACTCCTATGCCCGCTACCTGGAGCGTTCCCTGCGCCGCATCTTCGGCATCCGTCACGCTCCCATGCGCCTGCACCTGCGCTCCGCCCACGCCAAGAGAGAAAAGAAATAGGCGCGGGAAGTGCGCCTTCCACGTCTTTGTTGTCGCCCGGGCACTCTTTCGGTGTCCGGGCGATATGTTTTTCCGAGCTCTTCCGCCCATGAACGCCGCGGGATTCCGCGCCCGCAGCGCCTCTTTGCGTCAAACACTCACCTCCCGCAGCACTGCGGAAGACGCAAAGGCGCGCGCTTTACCAAAAGGCAGGAAGAAGCCGCGTTTCTCACACCGAAAAAATACCGCACGTTCAGGAGGTTCCATGGTTATTGAGGAAGTGAAACTTCGCCCAAAGGCACTTCTTGATGCTCTTGTCCGCGTCTGGGAATCCTCGGTGCGGGCCACGCACGACTTTCTTTCCCCCGCCGACATCGACATGCTCCGGCCCCTGGTGCGGGAGGCACTGACCAAGGTTCCCCGGCTCTTCATCGCCGGTGAAAAGGAACGCGCATCGGCCTTTCTGGGCATGGACAAGGAACATGTGGAGATGCTCTTTGTGGAGGCCGACTTCCGCAAAAAGGGCCTGGGAGGCGCACTTCTTCGCCTTGCACTGGCGCAGGGAGCCCGTTTTGTGGACGTGAACGAGCAGAACCCTGAGGCATTCGCCTTTTACCGGCACATGGGCTTTGCCGTCACGGGGCGTGATGAAAAGGACGGTCTCGGCCTGCCCTTCCCCATACTGCACCTCTGCCTGCATGTGCAACACACTCCCATGACGGCTCTTCCGCATGAGAATGATGAACCCGTCATTCTCTGTGAGCTTGTTGAAAAATAAACTTGCGGCAAGCCCACTTTCCTTTCACAAAACTCATGGATTTTTTCCATCAGCCCTGCTATACAGGAAAAAAAAAGGAGGTTCCATGAGTACTCTTGTTGTTGTTGCCTACCCTGATGAGTTCCAGGCAGAAGAAGTGCGTCTGCGCCTTCTTAAAATGCAGAAGGAATATCTTGTCGATCTGGAAGACGCCGTCATCGCCGTCCGCAAGGAAAACGGCAAGGTCAAGCTGCTTCAGCTTTATAATCTCACCGGTGCGGGCGCCGTTTCCGGCGGTTTCTGGGGCCTGCTCATCGGGCTGCTCTTCATGAATCCCCTGCTCGGCGCGGCCGTGGGCGCGGGCGCGGGCGCCGTTTCCGGCGCCCTGGCCGATGTGGGCATCGACGACGAGTTCATGAAGAGCCTGGGCCGCAACCTCAAGCCCGGCGGCTCCATGCTCTTCGTGCTGTTCCGCAGCATCACCATGGACAAGGCCCTCCAGGAACTGGAAGGCACGGGCGGCACCCTCATCCGCACCTCCCTCTCTCATGAGGACGAAAATCGCCTGCGCAGAGCCATGGAAGGCGCCGACGACCATGAATGCGACGCCGCCGAGACCACCATTTCCAGAAACGCGGGCAGAGGTTCCAACCTGCGCTGCAACGACGCTCCGGCTGAGGAACCTGCCGAAAGCGAATGCGACGCGGCGGAAGAAACCATTTCCCGGAATGCCGGACGCGGTTCCAACCTGCGCTGCGGAGGTGCGGCGGAAGAAGCCGCGCCTGCACAGGAATACCCCGCCAATACCGAATGCGACGTGGCCGAAGAGGCCATCTCCAGAAATGCGGGAAAAAATTCCAACCTGCGCTGCGCCCCGGCTGAGGAAAAGAAGGCTTCCGAAAACGAATGCGACGTGGCCGAGGAAGCCATTTCCAGAAATGCCGGCAGAGGTTCCAACCTGCGCTGCTGATCCCATGGTTCCTGCGTGAATCATACTGGCCGGGAATGTTTTCCCGGCTTTTTTATTCCCGTTTCTCCGGGGAATGGGGCGGCACGGCCTTTTCTGCACGCAAAAAAGGGAAAACCTGCCGTTTTTCCCTGCCGGAAGCGCCGGACGCGGGGCAGGAGCCCCCTTCCGCTGTTGACAGTAAGAAAAGCCATAGATATTCTGACCTATCTTTTTCCGAATTTAATCCAACCCTGGAGGAAAATATGGCCACAGTGCTTGGCAAGGCATTGACATTCGACGATGTCCTTCTGGTTCCCGAATATTCGGAAGTCACGCCGGACATGGTCGATGTGTCGGCATGGCTGACTCCCAGCATCAAGCTGGGCGTACCCTTCATCTCCGCCGCCATGGATACCGTGACGGAAGCGGAAATGGCCATCTCCATGGCCCGTCAGGGCGGTATCGGCATCATCCACAAGAACATGGATGTCGCCCGCCAGCGCCTTGAGGTGGAAAAGGTCAAGAAGTCCGAAAGCGGCATGATTCTCGATCCCGTCACCGTGGCTCCCGACGACACGGTGCAGCACGCCCTCGACCTCATGTCCGACTTCCGCGTTTCCGGCCTGCCCGTAGTGAAAAACAGCGCTCTTGTGGGCATTCTGACCAACCGCGACGTGCGTTTCGTCACCGAACCGCAGACCACCCTCGTCTGCGAAGTGATGACCCGCGAAAACCTCGTCACCGTGCCTGTGGGCACCACCCTTGAGGAAGCCAAGCATCACCTGCACGCCCACCGCATCGAAAAGCTCCTCGTCGTGGATGAAAACCGCCAGCTGCGCGGCCTCATCACCATGAAGGACATCGACAAGGTGCAGCAGTATCCCTTCGCCAGCAAGGACGACAAGGGCCGTCTGCGCGTGGGCGCCGCCGTGAGCATCAGCAAGGACTGCGAATACCGCGCCTCCGAACTGCTTGCCGCCGGCGTGGACGTTCTGGTGCTCGACTGCGCCCACGGCCATTCCGCCAACGTGCTGCGCAGTGTGGAAATGCTGCGTTCCACCTTCCCGAACTGCCAGCTCATCGCGGGCAACATCGCCACCTATGAAGGCGCCAAGGCCCTCATCAAGGCCGGTGCGGACACCGTGAAGGTGGGCATCGGACCCGGCTCCATCTGCACCACCCGCGTGGTGGCCGGCGTGGGCGTTCCCCAGGTCACGGCCGTCATGGAAGGCAGCCGCGCGGCCCGCGAAGCCGACCGCTGCTGCATTGCCGACGGCGGGCTCAAGTTCTCCGGCGACATCGTGAAGGCTCTTGCCTGCGGCGCCCACTCCGTCATGATCGGCAGCATGCTTGCCGGTACCGATGAAAGCCCGGGTGAAACCATTCTGTATCAGGGCCGTGCCTACAAGACCTACCGCGGCATGGGCTCCATCGACGCCATGCGCTCCGGCAGTGCGGACCGTTACTTCCAGAACCCCACCAAGAAGCTGGTGCCCGAGGGCATCGTCGGCCGCGTGCCTGCGCGCGGTCCCGTGTCCGACACCGTGTTCCAGCTTGTGGGCGGCCTGCGCTCCGGCATGGGCTATCTGGGTGCGGCCACGCTGGATGAACTGTACGAAAAGGCCCACATGGTGGAAATCTCCGCTTCCGGCCTGCGCGAAAGCCACGTGCACGACGTCATCATCACCAAGGAAGCCCCCAACTACAAGGTCGAAAACTAACAAAACGGCCCTGCCCAGCCAGAACAAGGCGGGGCGGGGCCTTACTTTCCGGAACACTCATGTCCAAAGTCATCATTCTCGACTTCGGCTCCCAGGTCACGCAGCTCATTGCCCGTCGCGTGCGTGAAGCCGGTGTCTACTCCGAAATTCACCCCTGCGTGATCTCCGCGCAGGAAGTCGCCACCATGCACCCCGACGCCGTCATTCTTTCCGGCGGTCCGGCCAGCGTGGGCGAAAAAGACGCTCCCCGTCTCGACAAAGGCATTCTTTCCCTCGGCGTGCCCGTGCTCGGCATCTGCTACGGCATGCAGCTTCTCGCCCACGAACTCGGCGGAACCCTCGCCCAGTCGGAAACCCGGGAATACGGCCCGGCCGATCTGGAAAAGGTGGCCGACAGCCCCCTGTGGGACGGCATGGAAAGTTTTGCCGAAGGCAGAAGTTCCCGCGTGTGGATGTCCCACGGCGACAAGGTGCAGACGCCTCCGCCCGGCTTCATCGTCACCGGGCGCACCGCCACGCTGGACGTGGCGGCCATGAGCTGCGAGGAACGCGGCATCTACGCCCTGCAGTTCCACCCCGAAGTGCATCACTCCGAGGAAGGCGCGCGGATGATCCGCAACTTCCTCTTCAACGTGGCGCATATAGAACCCGACTGGTCCATGAGCTCCTTTGTGGAACGCGTGGTCAGGGAAGTGCGCGAAACCGTGGGTGAGAGCCATGTCATCTGCGCCCTGTCCGGCGGCGTGGATTCCACCGTGGTGGCCGTTCTGCTCCACAAGGCCATCGGCCATCAGCTGCACTGCATTTTCGTGGACAACGGCGTGCTCAGGCAGAACGAAGGCGAACAGGTGGTGGGCTACCTGCGCGAGCATTTCGACCTGAACCTCAAGTACGTCCAGGCCGCCGATCTCTTCCTCGACCTGCTCTCCGACGTGGATGATCCGGAAAAGAAGCGCAAGATCATCGGCCATACCTTCATCGACGTCTTCGACAAGGAAGCCCAGGCCATCAAGGACGCCGGCCACGACGTGAAGTTCCTCGCCCAGGGCACCCTGTACCCCGACGTCATCGAGTCCGTGTCCTACAAGGGACCCAGCGCCGTCATCAAGAGCCACCACAATGTGGGCGGTCTGCCGGAAAAGATGAACATGAAGCTCATCGAACCCCTGCGCGAGCTCTTCAAGGACGAGGTGCGCGCCGTGGGTGCGGAACTCGGCATTCCCGAATCCATACTCTGGCGTCATCCCTTCCCCGGCCCGGGGCTGGCCATCCGCATCATCGGCGAAGTGACCAGGCAGAGGCTGGACATTCTGCGCAAGGCCGACGTCATCGTCATGGACGAACTGCGCGCCTCCGGCTGGTACCGCAAGGTATGGCAGGGCTTTGCCGTGCTTCTGCCGCTCAAGACCGTGGGCGTCATGGGCGACGGCCGCACTTATGAACACGTCATCGCTCTTCGCATCGTGGAGAGCGTGGATGCCATGACTGCGGACTGGGCGCGCCTGCCCGACGACCTCCTGGCCAGGATTTCCGGCCGCATCATCAATGAAGTCAAGGGCGTCAACCGCGTGGTGTACGACATCTCCTCCAAGCCGCCGTCCACCATCGAATGGGAATAGTCCAAAGAATCTTCAATCCTTCCTCCGAGGAGAATAACATGTCCAGCAATGTCCGCCCTGAATCCATGGCCCGCATCAATACCGAAGCGCTCGCCCAGGCATTCATCGAAGAACAGGTGAAGGCCCTGCGCGAACAGATCGGCGACAAGAAGGTGCTGCTCGCCCTTTCCGGCGGCGTCGACTCCTCCGTCGTGGCCGCCCTGCTCATCAAGGCCGTGGGCCGTCAGCTCGTCTGCGTGCACGTCAACCACGGTCTTCTGCGCAAGGGCGAACCGGAACAGGTGATCGAAGTCTTCCGCAACCAGATGAACGCCAACCTTGTGTATGTGGATGCCGTGGAACGCTTCCTCACCAAGCTCGAAGGCGTGTCCGAACCGGAACAGAAGCGCAAGATCATCGGCGCGGAATTCATCCGCGTGTTTGAAGAGGAAGCCCGCAAGCAGGAAGGCATCGAATTCCTGGCGCAGGGCACCATTTATCCCGACATTCTGGAAAGCGGCACCGTCAAGGCCCATCACAATGTGGGCGGCCTGCCCGAAGATCTGAAGTTCTCCCTGGTGGAACCTCTGAAATTCCTGTTCAAGGATGAAGTGCGCGTGGTGGGCAAGGCCCTCGGCCTGCCCGACGGCATGGTGTACCGCCAGCCCTTCCCCGGCCCGGGTCTCGGCGTGCGCTGCCTCGGCGCCATCACCCGCGACCGCCTCGAAGCCGTGCGCGAATCCGACGCCATCCTGCGTGAGGAATTCGCCAAGAACGGTCTGGAAGGCAAGGTGTGGCAGTACTTCACCGTGGTGCCGAACTTCAAGTCCGTGGGCGTGTCCGACGGCAAGCGCACCTTCGCCTATCCGGTGATCATCCGTGCCGTCAACACCGTGGACGCCATGACCGCCACCGTGGAAAACGTGCCCTTCGCGCTGCTGCAGCACATTACCGACCGCATCACCAAGGAAGTGAGCGGAGTGAACCGCGTGCTCTTCGACCTGACGCCGAAGCCCGTGGGCACCATTGAATGGGAATAAACCTCTCCGCCCCGGAAGCTGCAAGGCCTCCGGGGCTTTTTTTATGCCTTCCGCCGAAAAAGGCCGGTACTCCGGCTTCTTCCCCGGAACGCGGACATGAACCTACCCTTCCGCCTCTTTTCTTCGGAGCATGCGCATGAAATGCCTCATCCGTCCCATGAAGGAAAGCGAATATCCGCTGCTGGAAGATTTTCTCTATGAAGCCGTGTTCCTGCAGGAAGGAGAAAAAAAGCCGCCCCGGAGCATCACGCGCCTTCCTGCGCTTTATGCCTATGTCAGGGACTTCGGCACGAAAAAGGGCGATCTCTGCTTCTGTGCGGAAGTCGACGGCCGCGTCGCGGGAGCGGTGTGGGTGCGCCTCATGCAGGGCTTCGGCTTTGTGGATGATGAAACGCCGGAACTTGCCGTCGCCCTGCATGCCCCCTTCCGGGGCAGAGGCCTGGGGCGTGCGCTCATGATGCGCATGCTCGAAGAGCTGAAAGCCCGGGGCTGGAAAAAGGTTTCTCTTTCCGTACACAGAAAGAATCCTGCGGCAACGCTGTATTGCAGACTCGGCTTCCGTATCACCCGGGAACAGGAAGAGGATATGGTCATGACCTTCACGTTCTGATCGGCGCCCGAAGGCCGGAAAAACTCCGGAGAAGGATCCTGAATCCGCCAGCACGCGCAAAGCCCACGCCCCTGCCGAACGCACTTTCCCCTTCCGGGGGAAGGTCGCCCTCTTCCGCCGCAGAACACGTTTCACGCCAGCAACGCATCAGAGAGCCTGCCATGAATTTCTTTGAAAAAGTATATGCCGTTGTCCGTTCCGTGCCGCGCGGGCAGGTCATTAGTTACGGACAGGTGGCCTTTCTTGCGGGCAATCCGCGCATGGCCCGTCAGGTGGGCTGGGCGCTGCATGTCTGCCCCGAAGAGGGCGTGCCCTGGCACAGGGTCATCCGCAAGGACGGATCCCTTCCCGCCCTTTCCCCGGAAAGCGCAGACGAACAGCGCCGCCTTCTGGAAGAAGAGGGCGTAACCTTCGACGAGGAAGGGCGCGTGCCCCGCAGATACTTTGAAGGCCTCTGACAGGGCCTGTTTCCACCGGGTACGGTGCAAGGATGCACTTGAAGGCCCACAAACGATATGCTACCGTCCAAAGCTGACGGAGAGATAACCCTCTTGAGGAGTTTTTATAGATGTTTGGCATCGGCAGCACTGAATTGCTGGTCATCCTGGTTGTGGCCCTTCTGGTTCTCGGCCCCAAGAACCTGCCCAAAATCGCCCATACCCTCGGCCGCGCCATGGGTGAATTCCGCCGTGTTTCCACGGAATTTCAGCGTACGCTCAATACGGAAATAGCCTTTGAGGAAGAGGCGGAAAAGGCCAAGGCCAGAAAGGCCGCCGCCGAAGCCGAAACGGAAAAGGCCGCGCAGGTCAAAAATGCTGAGACGGATACGGAAAAAAAGGCCTGAGCGGACGATAGGCATGGAAAAGAAAGATATTCTCAATACCCCCTCCCCGGAGGGGGGCACTTCCGCCGACGCCTCCGCCAATGCGGAACCGGATATGGCCTCCTATTACGCTTCCGCCGCCTCAGCCGCCTCCACCGGGTATGAATTTCATGAGGAAAACACCCCCGGGAACGACGAGGCCGCAGCGCCTGCCGAAGACTCCGCGCACAATGAAGAAAGCGCCGGAGAAGCGGGAAGCGAAGCGCAGAACCTGCCGGAACAGGATGTGCGGGACGAAAAAGCCCCGGAACAGGACGCGGATGCCGCCGACATCTCCGATGACGGCAGTCCCCACGGCCCTCTGAACCTGTTTGCAGAAGGCGCGGAAGACAAAAATCAGGACGAAAAGGCTCCCGAAGAACAGGACAAGACGGAAGAAAAGCCGCAGTCCTCCTCCGAAGAGCAGGACAATGCGGAAGAAAAGCCTCAGCCCTCCTCCGACGTGCCCGCCTTTGCGGCCTTCCAGGCCCCGGAAAAGCCGGAAGAACACAAGGATGAGGACGAAGAGGAAGGCGCGGAAGACGACGTGCCCATGAGCATCATGGGGCACCTCAACGAACTCCGGCGCAGGCTTTTCCGCATCGTCATCATCGTGATTCTCGGTTTCGTGGCGTTCTACGGCGTGTCCGAACCGCTGTACGCCTTTCTTTCCGCTCCCCTTCAGGCCTGCATGCCCGAAGGCAGCAAGCTCATCTACACCTCTCCCCAGGGCGCGTTCTTCACCTACATGAAGGTGGCCCTCGTGGCCTCGCTGTTCGGCACAAGTCCCTTCAGCTTCTATCAGCTCTGGGCCTTCATCGCCCCCGGACTCTACCGGGAGGAGCGTCGGGCGGTACTGCCGCTGGCCTTCTTCTCCTCCATATTCTTCCTGGCGGGCGCGGCGTTCTGCTTCTTCCTGGTGTTCCCCATCGCGTTCCAGTTCTTCATGGGCTTTGCCACGGAAACCATCGTGCCCATGATCTCGGTGGAGGAATACCTCAGCTTCGCGCTCAAGCTCCTCATCGCCTTCGGGCTGGTGTTTGAAATGCCACTGTTTGCGTATTTCCTTTCGCGCTTTGGCCTTCTTACGCCGGAGTTCATGCGCAGGACCCGGAGATACGCCATTCTGGTCATCTTCATCGTGGCCGCCATTCTCACCCCGCCGGACGTTTTCTCCCAGTGCCTCATGGCCCTGCCCATGCTGGTTCTCTATGAAGTGAGCATCTACGTTTCGGCCATGGCCTACAGAAAAAAAGATTCCGGCAAGGATTCCGAGACGGCCGGTGAAAAGAAGGAGGCCTGATGATGGAAGCCTGCCCCGTGCGCTCCGCGTCCGTTTCACGCTCCACCGGGGAAACCTCGGTGAAACTGGAGCTTGTCCTTGAAGGTTCGGGAAACTGCACCGTTTCCACGGGCTTCGGCATGCTCGACCACATGCTCACCCTCACCACCTTCTGGGCGGGCTTCGACCTGCGCCTCACCTGTTCCGGCGACATGCATGTGGACGCCCACCACACCACGGAAGATGTGGCACTGTGCCTCGGCAGGGCGCTCCGCGACGCTCTCGGCGACAGAAAGGGCATAGCCCGCACAGGCTGGGCGAGAGTTCCCATGGACGAAGCCCTGGCCGACGTGACCCTCGACCTTTCCGGCCGCCCGTGGCTGGAATTCCGGGGCGACGATCTGCTGCCCCCCGTCATGGCGGGCGAGGAAAAGGACGTGTGGCGGGAATTCTACAAGGCCTTTGCCTCGTCGGCCCAGTGCAACCTTCACATTTCTTTCCAGTACGGCAAAAACGGCCATCATCTTCTGGAATCCGCCGCCAAGGGGCTGGGCCTTGCGCTGGCGCAGGCTGTACGACGCAGCAACGACCGCATGCCCAGTACCAAGGGGAGTCTCGACTGATGTTCTTCCGCCATTTCCTCCTTGCCCTGTGCAGCCTCTGCCTTCTGGCCGGCTGCCAGAAGGCCCCCGAGCAGCAGCGCCTCATCATGCCCGATCTCGTCGTGGCCGTGGCGCCCTTCACTCAGCCCACGCAGACGACGGAGCTTCTCTCCGGCTTCATTCCCGAAGACCAGAAGAAGATCTCCGAAGAAACGCTGGCAAAGCTTGATGCGCTCTTCCATGAAAAGCTGAAGAACGGCAAGCGCTCCTATGTGTTCCTGAGCGATTCCGACATCTCGGGCGACATGGCCAGAGATGCGCGCGGCCGCCGCAACGCCCTCGTCACCTGGGCAACGCGCGCCCGGGCCGCCGGTGCGGACATGATCGTCGTGCCGCACATCATCACCATGCAGGAGCGTGTGGGCGGCAAGGCAGGCGTCATTTCCGCCGCCTCCGTCAACGAAGATTTCTACCTCATCGACGCGCGTGACCCCGCCACCCTCGTGATGCGCAGCCATTACGCCGAAGAGCAGAAGCCCCTCGCCAGCGACATCACCAAGATCGGCTCCTTCTTCCGCCGTGGCGGCAGCTGGCTCACGGCCGTGGAACTTGCGGCCGAAGGCATGGACAAGGCCGTGGAGGAATTCGGCTTATGATCATCTTTCCCGCAGTGGATCTGCAAAACGGCAAGGCCGTTCGCCTGAAACAGGGAAAGGCCGAGGAATCCACCGTCTTCAACGACGACCCCGTGGCGGCCGCCCTGCACTGGCAGCAGCAGGGGGCGGAGTGGCTGCACCTCATCGACCTCGACGGAGCCTTTCAGGGCAGAAGCGTCAATGCGGAACTTGTGTCCCGCATCAGCGCGGCCCTCGATATTCCCGTGGAACTCGGCGGCGGTGTCCGTGACGAGGATGCCGCGCGCATGTGGTTCGACGCAGGCGTGACGCGCCTCATCATCGGCACCATGGCGCTGGAAAAGCCCAAGGAATACGCGCGCCTCTGCTCGCTTTTCCCCGGCAGAATCGGCGTCTCCCTCGATGCCGTCGACGGACGGCTCAAGACGCGCGGCTGGGTGACGGATACCGGCCTCACCGTGGATGAAGTTCTGCCCCGCCTGGTGGAAGACGGCACCGCCTTCATCATCTATACCGACATCGCCCGCGACGGCATGCAGAGCGGCGTGAACATGCCCATGCTCACGCACCTTGCCACCGCAAGCCCCGTGCCCGTGGTGGCGGCAGGCGGCGTGGCCACCCTTGACGACATCAAGGCCCTCTACCCCCTCAGTGTGAACGCCAACCTGCAGGGCGCCATTTCCGGGCGCGCCATCTACGAAGGCACGCTGAATCTGCCCGAGGCCATGGCCTGGATACGCGCACAGAAGGCCTGAACCTTCTCCCCATACCTGTAAAAGCCCGTGCTCCTGCAAGGAACACGGGCTTTTTTTCATGCCGGAGCGCGCAGCCGGAAACGGCAAAAAACGCAGGGAGAAAACAGCATCCCTTCCGGATCTGACCGTTTTTCTCCGCCCTGCACGCCTGCCGGGGCGGTTCCCCTCCCGGGCCTCACCCTTTCCCGGAACACAAAATTTTTGTCAGAAATACGGAATGTTATGACTTGACACAGCCGCCCTTCTCAGGCTAGAGGCTGTCCATAGACACTTCATCAACCAGGGAAGTTTCCATGTCCGCAGAAAGTCACAGTCAACGCTTCACCCCGCTCACACTCCTGAGCTGACGATCTGCGCCCATCCTCCCGCAGGTCGTGCAGCCTGACGAGGAGGTCCCATGCTTCTCCCTCTCCTTTCCCTTCCGCACAGCGGCGGACGCCCTGAGCGCCGCAGCGTCTTTTTCCGTGCCCTCTCCCCTGCATGGGCATGCGTGCCTCTGCCTGCGCCGTCGCATCGTCTCTGCCGCATGCCGTTTCTCCTTCTGCGCCGGGCGCTGCCGCCCGATGCCGGGTATGACGGTACGATTTTCTTTTAACTCCCCTCATCCCATAAGGAACACGGCGGTCCGGCACCTTCCGCCCGCCCAGAACCTTCCGCAACAAAAAAACGCGGCGCAGGCGTCACCCGCCCCGCACGCGCCTTCGTCACCTTCAGCCGAAAAGGAGCCTTCCATGGAAAGCCACCCCGACAGTACCGGCCGACCTTCGTCCCCCCGTCCCGTCTTTTCCCCTTCAACAGAATGCAAAGAGGAATCATGCCATGACCCGTAAGGATATTCTGCTCATTCTCCGTGAACTGCCCGAAGATCGCCGTCTCCAGGCCCTTGCCGAAGCGGCGGAACACCTCCATCCCTCCGACATGGCGGAAGAACTTGCCGCGCTTCCGCACGCCGTCACCCTCGATCTGCTGAAATTTCTGGACGCCGAAACGGCCGCGTCCCTGTTCTGCTATTTTTCCGAAGAGCTTCAGACCGAGCTCTTCCACCAGATGGATTCCGGCGATGCGGCCCGCCTGCTGCAGCATCTGCCCTCCGACGAGCGGGCCGACTTCTACGGGCTTCTCGACGCGCAGGCAAGGCGGAAGCTGCTCCCCAGCCTGGAAAAGGACATCCGCGACGACATGCTCAGGCTGGCGGCCTTTCCTGAAGAAAGCACCGGTTCCGCCACCACTTCCGAATATATTTCCGTGCTTCCCGAAACGCGGGTTGCCGCCGCGCTGAAAACCGTGCGGGCCGTGGCGCGCGGCAGTGAGACCATTTACATCGTCTATGTGCTCGACAAGGAAAAGCATCTTCTCGGCACCGTATCCCTCAGGGAGCTGCTGCTTGCCGATGACGAGGCCACTGTGGAAAGCATCATGCGCCGCCGCCCCGTTTCCGTGCCCGCCTCATGGCCCTGTTCCCGCTCCACGGAACTGATCCGCCGCTACGACCTGCTGGCCCTGCCCGTTATGGATGAGGAAAACAGGATGATGGGCATCATCACCGTGGACGACGCCATGGACATCGAAAAGGAACAGGACGCCTCGCAGCTGGCCCGCTTCGGCGGCACGGCCACGGCCGACGACACCGACCTCGACATCCTGCATTCCCCGCTCTCGGCCATGTTCAAGGTGCGCGTGTTCTGGCTCATCTTCCTCACCGTGTTCGGGGTCATCACCAGCAGCTTTGTGGCCGCGCAGGAGGAAATTCTCTCCAAGGTCATCGTACTTGCGGCCTTCATTGCGCCCATCGTGGACATGGGCGGCAATACGGGCAGTCAGTCCGCCACGCTGGTCATCCGGGCCATGGCCGTAGGCGACGTACAGCTTCGCCTGTCCGACATATGGCGCGTGCTCCGGCGGGAACTTCCCGTCGCCTGCGCCCTCGGCCTTACCGTCGCCGTGCTGGAAGGCGTTCTGGCCTGGTTTTCCAAGGGCATAGGCCTCGACGTGCTCATCACCGTGGCGCTCAGCATGTTCGTCTGCACCGCCGCAGGAGGCGTCATCGGTCTTCTGCTGCCCTTCCTCGCCCGCCGCATGGGCACGGACCCGGCAACGCTCTCCTCCCCGCTCATCACCTCCATCATGGATCTGTTCGGGGTGTTCATCTACTTCGCCTTTGCCTATCTGTTCCTGGCCGATCTTCTGATTCAGGCATGAAAAAAGGCGCCTTCCGCAGGGGAGGCGCCTTTTTCTTCGTGAAGCATCCGTCATTTCTTCAGCGTGAGCAGCAGCACGGAACCTATGACCAGCGCACAGCCCGCCCAGCCGATGAACGAAAAATTCTCGTTCCAGAACCACCAGCACAGAAGCGTGCTCACCACCGGTTCCAGGTTGCCCAGAATGGCGGCCTGCACCGGGGAAAGGTAGCGCAGCGACTGCCCGTACCAGAAGTAGGAAACATAGGTGGACACCACGCTGAGCACAAGCAGCGCCCCCGCGGCATGGAGCGTCAGCGGCTGAAAATCCGTGAACAGCGAAAGCACCAGCGCCGCCGGGAGAAACGTGACGGCAAAAAGCTCCTGCGTGGAATAGCGGTCCTTGTACCAGGTGAAGAAGAGGAACTGGAAGGCGTAGGTGAAGCCGGAAAGCAGGCCGCAGCCTATGCCCACATAGGAAACCTCCTCACCGAGACTGCCGCCCGAAAGGCAGACCAGGCTCGTGCCCACCATGGCCAGCAGCAGGGCGGTCATCTTGGCCGAGTTTATGGCCTCGTGGAACAGAATGCGCGAGAAAAACGCCACCCATGCCGGAGCCGTGAACATGAGAATGATGGCAATGGCTCCTCCGCTTTTCTGAATGGAAATCTGCAGGGACAGAATGACCAGGGAAACGTTGACCGCACCGAAAAGCACCATGCTCACAAGGTCGCGTCCCCGGGCATGGATTCCGCCGCGAAGCAGGGCGTGCACCAGAAAGCACAGGCCGGAAATGGCCATGCGCCAGAAAGCCACGGATGCAGGCTCCATCCCCTCCGCAAAGCAGATGCGGGAAATGGGGCCGATGATGGCCCATGCCAGAGCCGCCAGTACGCAGTAGGCGGTTCCTACCCAGAAACCGCGATCTTTCATCAGCATCTTCATGCTTCTTTCTCCACGATGCCGCACATCATCCCGCCTGCTCCGGCCAGTTCCGCAAAAAGGGAGGAGGCAAGCGCAAGCGCCTTTTCCACTTCCCTACGGGAAGAAAAGGAATAGATCAGCGTCAGAAACCTGCGGCTGTCCGCCGTCACCATGGCCCGGGTGGAATCGCTGGTGGGGCTGCCCACCGCGCCTTCCTCATCCGCAAGCAGCGGCATGTTCTCAAGCTCCACACCGTCCTTGCCTATGCCCGCATAGCGCTCTCCGGGCAGGCCGCGCCTGAGCATGAGCGCCCCGTGCAGATGATCCCTGTCATAGGTGCCCAGAGAAAAGCCCGTCTGCAGCGAAACAAGGTTGTTCACATCCACCACGGAATTGATGCGGTACAGCTCCCTGCCCTGGCGCACGCGACGATACAGCGCCTCCGAAGAAACGCGCCAGCGGCCCGGATCCTTGCCGCAGGCCTTGTAGGCGCGCCGGGATTCTCCGAGATTGGGCATGTCCGCAAGAGGGGTTGCTTCCAGCCGGGCCTTCAGACCGGGCAGCACGGCTTCCATGCGTTCCCACACGGCCGGGCACGTCTCCGCCGGTTCCGCCTCATAAATGAGCCAGCCCAGCCGGCATTCCGGGCACCGGGCAAGCATGTCGTCGTCGATGCGTATATTCGGTCCGGTCATGTCTACTCCTCAGATATGAAAAAAGCCGCCTGTATGTACAGGCGGCTGAAATTCTGGTGGAGATGAAGAGAATTGAACTCTTGGCCTCTTGAATGCCATTCAAGCGCTCTCCCAACTGAGCTACATCCCCGTTGCAGAAGTAGGTTTGCCAGATTCGGCCCCGGCAGTCAAGCAAAAATATGCGTCCGGCCGATTTTTCCCCGGCAGAACGTTATTCCAGCACGGCAAGGGCGTCCAGCACGGGCTGAAGCGTCCCTTCCTCCTGCGCTTCGCGCATGAGGCGGCCGATGAACTGAAACTGCCGCCTTTTCGCCTCGAAGCCGGAAAGACGGTCGTATTCCTCCAGAGCGTCGCGCAGATCCCCGGGCAGGGGCAGACGCGCCCTCTTGACGGCGGGAATATCGGCAATGCGCCTGCCCACCTCCTGAAGCGCCGAACTGTCGCGCTTCTTCTGCGAACGGCTCACGCGCTCCTTCTCTTCCTCGCCGCCTATCTGGTAACGGTTTCTGCGGGGCATTTACTGCTGCACCTCGGAGGTGCCCTCTTCGGGGTTGTAATTGGCGCTTTCTTCCATTTCCAGCGTGTCTATCTTCTCTTCCAGCCACTCCATGAGCGCACGGGCCGTGTGATAGTTGAAAAGCACGCGGGAATGAATGTGGCGGTTGATGACCCTCTCTTCCTCATCGAAGGGCACCACTTCCGCGCCGAAGGCTCCGTCCGGCTCCACGGCCCTTTCGGAAAACGAGGGAAGCTTGTCGCTTTCCACATAAAAATTCACTTCAATCTCGCCCTGCGGATTAATGCCGCCCCACACGCCGTGCGTGTACTGAAGGCGGCAGTCGGGGTCCTGACTGTACTCGTAGCGCACCCTGCTGGGATATCTGATCTGACTCATGCAAACCTCTCAGAAGCAGCCGCCTCACGGGCTGACCGCAAGATCCCGTCATATCCCGAACAGCCCTGCAAGTAAAGGATCTTATGCCCGGAAAGGGCCGCCCGCAGCCTCCCGGGATACTTGACGGACGGCCTGTCGCGCGGCACATTGGGGCATTCAGGACGGCCCGAGGAACCCGGCCCTCCGACTTCACTCCAAAAGGAATTCTTATGAACAGCTATACCAAGGAAACTCTGCCCGTCCGCCCTGTCTTCGATTTCGAGCTTCTGCTCAGCCTTCTTTCCGAAAAGCGCCTCGGCGGCAAGGTGGTCGAAGAGCTGGCCGAAACCTGGGAACGCTGGCTTCCCCTGCTGCACGCCGTCAAGCTGGAAACCGGCAAGGGCCGCTACCTCGCCCTGTGGCTGGAAGAAAGCGTGGAAAAGGAAGTGGACGAACAGTGGGCCAAATCTTCCGAATACGGATACCGCCTGAGCGCCCTTGCCCAGACCATGTGCCAGTGCGCCATCTACCAGCTCATGCCCGAAGTGGAGGAAGCCGGCTGCGCCCCCGCTCCTGAGCCTACCGCCACGCTGCGCGACGTTCTTGCACAGGAAGGGCTGGATTATCAGGACATCACCCATTCCATGCTGCCCAAGTTCAGCGTGCTCACGCCCTATCCCTTCCACGGCGCATGCGACATCTGCTACCTGCGCAGGGAATGCCCCAAGGCCAACGGTCAGGCCAATCAGTTCCGCTCCTTTGAAATCGGCGGCGAACCGCAGCAGCAGGCGTAACCATGAACAGCGAACGCTTCAAGGAAGGCTTCTTCCATATCTTCAAGGCCGCGGGCTATTCCCTGGCCGGACTCGCCACGGGGCTCCGCCTCAGTCTGGCCTTCCGGCAGGAAACGGGCATACTCATCCTTCTCGTCATCCTGCTGGCCGTGTATCAGAAGCCCGTCACGACCTGGCTCATCGCCCTGGGAGCCTGGCTTCTCGTCATGATGGCGGAGCTCATCAATACCGCCATTGAGGAAACCCTCAATCTCATCACCAAAGAGTACAACATCGGCGTGAAGAACGCCAAGGACATGGCCTCCGCCGCCGTGTTCCTCATGCTCGCCGTCAATGCCGCGCTCTGGCTGTGCATGTTCATCCTGAACCTGTTCTAAGCCTGCGGCCGGAACGCATCTTCTGCGGGCGGCTCAAAAGCCGCCCGCGCCATGCCCTTTCCCTGATTTTCCGGCGTATTTCCGCAAGCCGTCAACACACTCGGATCATTGTGCCATGGAAACCGTTTTCTTGAAAAAAGGCGAAGACCGCCGTCTGCGCGCAGGCCATCTGTGGGTATTCAGCAACGAAATCGACGTGAAGCGTTCCCCGCTCGTCTCCTTCACGCCGGGAGAATCCGTGCTTGTGGCCGACTGCGGCGGCCGGATTCTCGGCACAGGCTACGTCAACCCCGCCTCGCTCATTGCCGTGCGCATGATCAGCCGCAGGGCGGAGGAAACCCTTGATGCGGATCTTCTGCGCCGCCGTCTCTCCGACGCCCTGGCCCTGCGCGAACGCATGTTTCAAAGACCCTTCTACCGCCTCTGCCACGGCGAAGGCGATTTTCTGCCCGGCCTTGTGGCCGACCGCCACGGCGACCATGTCGTCTGCCAGATCACCACGGCGGGCATGGACGTTCATACCGAAGAGCTGGTGAGCGTACTCGACGAGCTGCTGCACCCCGCCTCCATACTGCTGGACAACGACGTGGCCTCCCGCGATCTGGAAGGTCTGGAACGCTTCCAGCGCTCCGCCCTGGGCGAAGCTCCCGAAGAGCTTCAGATAGAGGAAAACGGCCTGACCTACGTTCTGCCCCTCAAGGGCGGCCAGAAGACCGGCTGGTTCTACGATCAGCGTGTGAACCGCGCCGCGCTCGCGCCCTTTGTGCAGTCCCTGCCCGGCTGTCATGTGCTGGACGCCTTCTGTTACGCCGGCGGCTTCGGCGCGCTGGCGGCAAAACACGGCGCAGGCAGAGTAAGCTTTCTGGACGCCTCGGCCCAGGCCCTTTCCTATGCCCGGAAGAACGGCGAAGCGGCGGGAGCCGAAGTGGAAACCCTTCAGGGCGACGCCCTCACCCTGCTGGCCGATCTTCGCCGCGAAGGGCGCACCTTCGATATGGTCTGCCTCGATCCGCCGGCCTTCATCAAGCGCAGAAAGGATGCCCGGCAGGGGCTGGAAGCCTACGCCCGCGTCAACGAGCTGGGGCTTGATCTGGTCCGGCCCGGCGGCATGCTCATGACGTGTTCCTGCTCCCATCATCTGGAAGCCGACGCCCTGCGCGCAATCGTCACCCGGGCGGCCGCAAAGCGCCGCAGAAACGCCAGGCTGCTCTTTCAGGGCTTCCAGGGCCCGGATCACCCCATACATCCCGCCATGCCGGAAACCGCCTATCTCAAGGCCTTCCTCTTCCATCTTCCGGCGTAAGCCCACGCCCTTTTTCCCGAAAAAACGCCCGCGGCACATCACCATGCCGCGGGCTTTCTTTTCCGCCCGCCCCGGAACTTGCCGCAGGAGGCGTTTTTCTATACCGTGAAGGCGCGTATTTTCCGCGCACAACATTCCGACAAGTTGCCGGCACAAGAGGTTCCGCCATGTCTTCCATTCAGGCTACCCGTATGCTCACCCCTGGTCCCACGCCCATTCCCGACCGTGTCCGACTGGCCATGGCCGCTCCCCTGCCCCATCACCGCAAGGATGCGTTCAAGACCATTCTGGCCGAAAATCAGGTCATGCTGAAAAAGCTGTTCTGCACCTCCTCGCCCGTGCTTCCCCTTGCCTGTTCCGGTACGGGCGGCATGACGGCTGCGGCCTTCAACCTGTTCTCTCCCGGAGAAAAGGTGCTGGTGGCCACGGCGGGCTATTTCGGCAACCGCTGGGTGGACATCGTGAAGATGCGCGGCCTTGAACCCGTGGTGCTTTCCAGAAACGCGGGAGAATCCTTCGATCCTGAGGACATCCGCGCCATGCTGGACGCCGACCCCGCCATCCGCGGCGTTTTCATGCAGATTTCCGAAACCTCCACCGGCGTGCTGCACCCTGTGCGTGAAATCGCCGCCGTCACCCGCGAACGGGATGTTCTTCTGGTGGCCGACGGTATTTCCGCCGTATCCATCTCCCCCGTGCCCATGGATGAATGGGGCATAGACTGCCTCATCACCGGTTCGCAGAAGGGGCTCATGCTGCCCCCCGGTCTGGCCTTCATCGCCCTTTCTCCCCGCGCCTGGAAAAAGGCGGAACAGGTGAGCCCCCAGTGCTACTATTTTGACCTCATTCAGGAAAGGGCCAACTGCGAGAAGAACCAGACGCACTACACCTCTCCCATCAGCCTGCTGGTGGGCCTGCACGAGGCGCTGACCATGCTGCTGGAATTCGGCATGGACAATATCTTCAAAAAGCAGTGGGCGCTCACGCAGATGGCCAGAACCGGGCTTTCGGCCATGGGTCTGGAACTCTTCGTCAAGGAAGAGGGCCGCTACACCTGGGGCCTGACCAGCATCAGAATGCCCGATTCCATGCCTGCAGGCCCCATTGTGGCCAAGGCCTACAAGGACTGCTCCGTCATCCTCACCGCAGGACAGGGCGACCTCAAGGAAAAGGTCATCCGCCTCGCCCACATGGGCTGGGTGGACTGGGCCGACCTTGCCGCCGGTCTGCACGCCCTTGCCTGGAGCCTGCCCGAAAAGCCCGAAGGCGCCTACCTTGAAAAGGCGCTGGAAGCCTACCACAAGGCTCTCGGCGAATAAGCCCGCATGATGCACAAAAAAAGGCCGGAACGATTCCGGCCTTTTTTTACGCTCCCTTTCCGGGAAAACGTCAGCGAAGCAGCATGAACACCCCGGTGAACACGCACAAAAACGCAATGGCCTTTCTGAGGAGCGCGGTATTCATGCCGCGCGCCGCACGGATGCCCGCCCATACGCCCACGCTCTGCAGCACCACGGAAAAAAGCGCAACCTGCCAGTTGATCTGATCGATGATGATGTTGCCCACGCTCCCGGAAAGGCAGGCGAACATCTGAAAGGGCTGGGCCGCCGCCACCGTGGCCATGGGCGAAAAGCCCATGACGATCATCATGGGTACGGAAAGCACGGGACCGCCCATGCCCGTAAGCCCGGCCATGAAGCCCACGAAGGACCCCACGAACAGAAGATACCGGAAACGCCCGCGCTCCGTTTCCATGCTGCGCACGGGACGGGCCTGCCTGAGCGCCGCCACGCCGGAAAGAATGATGAGCACTGCAAGGATGCCGTTCAGCGCCACATCCCCCACCACATGCTTGGTGAGCGCACCGAAGAAGCTGAAACAAAGCGCGCCCAGGCACTGCGGCAGCACCAGCTCCTTCTTCAGATTGCCCCTCCGCCAGTGCAGCCAGGACCCCACGGCCGCGGTGAAGAAAAAGCTGCACAGCGCCGTGCCCGAAGCCAGGGGCAGCGGCATGCCCGTGCCGTACTGTATGGCCGGAATAAGCAGAATGCCCCCTATGCTGGTGGCCCCGCAAAGAAAGCCCACCACCACAAAACTCAATGCCAGAAATATGGTCATCGCCGTCCCCCGTCCCTCCCGGCCATGGCCTCTTCAGGCACGGCCCGCAGGAAGAAATCATCGCCAGGCCGCCGGACGCGGCCCTTCCGTTCACCATACAACCATGGAAATTTTCAGTATATTTCCATTCTTCCCGTGCAATATCGCCTATGCATTCCTGCCTGCTGTTGCAAAAACGCCTCTTGCCTTTCCGCCTGAAAAAGCCGTACGAACATAGCGGTCTTCCCGCAGGAAGCGCACGCCGCATGCCGGCTCAGCCCCGGAAAAATGTTCCGCAGTCACCTATCCTGTGGAATTTTCCGACTTTTTTCAGATTTTGCCGCACTGCTTCTCTTCCGCTTCAGAAGCAGGAACAAAAACATCCGGCCCTGTGCGTTCACACGCCGCGCACGGCACGGAACATGCATGGAAGATTTCCATTCCAAAGCATACCGGGTTCTGCCATGACGCTCTTTCTTTCCACCGCCTTCTGCCTCACGCTTTTTGCCTCAAACTCCATTCTCTGCCGTGCCGCCCTCGTGATCTGGGACATGGACCCGTTGCAGTACACCGCCGTGCGCGGCCTTTCCGCCGCAGCCATGCTGGCCTTTCTCTGCGCCGCCCGTCTGGTGCACGGAAGCAGGGAACACGGTTCCGTATGGAAGCAGGCCTGGCAGGAAAGCTCCTGGCCGGGCGCGCTCTTCCTCTTCCTGTACATGATCTGTTTTTCCCTTGCCTACAAGAACATTCCTTCGGCCGCAGGCACCCTGATCATCAACATTTCCGTGCAGTTCGGCATGATGGGCTGGGGAGTGCTCCACGGCCTGCGCCTCTCCGGGCGTCAGACGGCCGGGCTTGTCATGGCCTTTGCCGGCCTGCTGGCCCTTCTTTCCCCCGGTCTCACGGCTCCGCCCCTGGGAGCCTCCCTGCTCATGGTCGTCACCGGCCTTGCCTGGGGCGGCTACAGCATCTGCGGCAGAAACGCCTCCTCCGCCTCTCTGGCCACGGCGGGCAACTTCTTCCGCGCCTCCCTCGCCGCCCTTGCGGCTGGCGTTGCGGCGCTGGTGCTGGAAAAGCCCGCGCAGCCTGAGGCCTACGCCTGCGCGCTGGCGGCGGGCGGTCTGGCTTCCGCCCTCGGCTACATACTCTGGTACGTCATCGTGCCGCGCTACAGCCTCACCGGCGCTTCCATCATTCAGCTCAGCGTGCCGCTCATCACCGCCGCCCTTGCCGTGATCTTTCTTTCGGAACCCGTCACGCTGCGCCTTGTGCTGTGCGCCGTGCCCATACTCGGCGGCATCTGCCTGGCCCTGCTCTCCGGTAAGCCGCAGAAAAGAGACTAAATCACCTTCAGGCCGTGCTTCTCCAGCTCCCGTATCTTGCGGAACATGGTGCTTCTGTCCATGCGGAGCATTCTGGACGCCGCCGTCATATTGCCGGAAAAACGGGCGATGGCGGCGCGCAGCATACGGCATTCCATCTCCCGCATGAGGTCGTGATAATCCTTGCCCTCGAAATCGAACTCCCCGGCAGAGGCCGTTTCCTCCCGCACGGGGATGCCCGCCTTGATAGGCAGATGATGCGGACGCACCTCGCTTTCCGGGCAGGTGACCACGGCTTCCTGCATCATGCTCTTGAGTTCGCGTACGTTTCCGGGCCACTCGTAGGAAAGAAGCAGCGGCTCCACCTCGTCCGTCATGGTCAGAGGCCTGTTGTAGCGCCTTGAAAAATACCGGAAGAAAAATTTTGCCAGGGGCAGAATGTCGTCCTTTCTTTTCCGCAGGGGCGGAATGTTCAGCACCGCGATTTTCAGGCGGTAGTAAAGGTCGCTGCGGAATTCCCCCCGGCTCACGGCCTTTTCCAGATCCTTGTTGGTGGCGGCCACCACGCGCACATCCACCTTCTTGGGCGTGTTCGTCCCCACCCGCACGATGACGCCGTCCTGCAGAAAACGCAGAAGTCGTGTCTGAAGCGGGAGCGGAAGCTCGCCTATTTCATCGAAGAACACCGTGCCCCCGGCGGCGGCCTCGATAAGGCCTATGCGCCCTCCCCTGCTCGCGCCGGAAAAGGCCCCGCCTATGTAGCCGAACAGTTCCGATTCGATGAGATTCAGGGAAATGCTGCCGCAGTCCACCTTGATGAAGGGCTTGTCCGCCCGACGGCTCATGGCGTGAATGCGCTGGGCCATGACATCCTTGCCCACGCCGGTTTCCCCGAGAATGAGAATGGAAATATCCGTCTGCGCCATGATGCGGGCCTTGGAAAGAAAGGCCTCCATGGCGGAACTGAAAATGAAATCGCTCCCGTCCTCTCCGGCCTGAAGACCCGCGCTGTTGTTGATGCGCACCAGCGTGTTCAGAAGCTCGCGCTGCTGCGCCAGCCTGTTCTCCATATTGACAATGGTGCTGATGTCGCGGATGAAGGTGATGCACATGATCACCTTTCCTTCCCTGTTGAAAATGGGGAAACCGTCCAGGGACAGATGACGGCCGTTGGAAAGCGTCTGTATCTTGGAAACAGGCCTCCCGGTACTGATGACTTCCGGGTTGACGGCCACGTCGAAAATACCTTCGGCGACAATGCTCGTCGCCTTTCTGCCCATCATCCACTTCCTGGTAAAGCCACTCAGTTCCTCATACTTTTTATTGACGAAAAGGCATGTGGAATCCGCATCGCTTATCCAGATGCCGTCCTGAAAGACGTCAAAAGCCTGTTCTATATATTCAAGAAGTACCGAATCCATGGACAATCCGACAGTATGCTGAACTTTTACCCCCACGGGAGTATTCTGCAACAATTTCACACCATTCACAACCGCTTTCCCCGGAGTGCTCCGGAAGGAAAAGGGCCGCCCCGGAAACAGGACCCGTTCCAGCCCTTTCCGCAGCGGCCCCGGAGCACACTTTTCTTCTTCCGGAGAGGCGGTGTGCTATGCTTCGGCAAGCCCCAGCACCCTGCAGGCGTTTTTGTACATGATCTTCTCACGCACCTCGTCCGGCAGGTCCATGGCGGCGTAATGGGCCAGGCATTCACCTATTTCCACAAAAGGATGCGCGCTGGCAAAAAGCACCTTGTCGGCGATCATGGACTTCATGGCGCTTATGTAGGTTTCGCACATGGGCGCGGCCTCGTATTCCGAAATGTCCATGTACACGTTCCTGTTGCGGTAACAGGCATAAATGGCCTCATGCACGAAGGGGTAGCCGCCGTGGCTCATGATGATGGTGAGTTCGGGAAAATCGCGCGCCACCACGTCCACGTCGCGCGGGTCGGTACAGGCCATCACCGCGCCGGGCACCTGGGGCGGCGGCGCCATGGTGATGAACACGGGCACGCCGAGTTCGCAGCACTTGGCGTAAACGGGATAATAGCGGGCCTCGGCAGGGCTTATGTGGGCAAGGTACGGGTCGGTGGCAATGCCCTTCATGCCGTATTCCGTCACCACCTTTTCCACTTCGCGCACGGCGTCCATGCCCTTGTGCGGATCTATGCCCCAGAAGCCGAAAAACATGTCGGGGAAGGCGCGGCAGAATTCCAGCACACTGCCGTTGTTGTCGGGAAAGCCGTAGGTGCTGCTGCAGTCGCGGCCGGTAACGACGCAGCGCTCCACGCCGCGGGCCTTCAGATCGGCGACGATGGCATCGAGGGGCTGAGCCTGCCATTTGTCAAAACCGCTGGCCTCGCAGCTGGCCTTGAACATGGTACTGTTTTTAATGCCGTTCAGAATGGCCTCGGTATGCGGCCGGAAACGGAAGTCGATAATCTTCATCACGGATTCCTCATGAAGTGAAGGCTGTTAAAGGGAGCGGTCCGCTCCGCGCTCCTCATCCACCACGGCCTGAAAACGCCCGGCCACCCCTGCGGGAAGAGACACCTCTCCCATGGGATATTCCCTGCCCAGGAACATGTATTTCTGCGTGCCCAGCCGGTGATAGGGCAAGGCCTCATAGGAGACATTGGCATATCCCCGGAGCAGGCGTCCTATGGCGCGGGCCGTCTCCATATCGTCGTTGAAACCGGGAATCACCGGCGTGCGCACCAGCACGGGCTTGTCGGGGAAGTTTTCCAGAAGCTTCTTCAGATTGGAAAGGATAAGCTCGTTGCCCACGCCCGTGCCCCATCTGTGCCTTTCCGTATCGGGGTGCTTCACGTCGAAAAGAATGTTGTTGAGATACGGCGCGGCTTCTTCCAGCGTTTCCCACGGAACGCAGCCGCAGGTTTCCACGGCGGTCTTGATGCGGCGTCTGCGGGCTTCGCGCAGCAGCGCAAGGGCGAACTCCTTCTGCAGCAGAGGTTCGCCGCCGGATATGGTCATGCCCCCGCCGGAGCGGGAATAGAAGATGGAATCCTGCGCGACCACGCGGAGCACATCCTCCACGGTACGGCTCTTGCCGTACACGATGAGGCTCTGGGCGGGGCACGCCGCGGCGCAGGCTATGCTTTCGCACTCGGCGCAGCGGGAACAGTCGATGGAAAGCGCTCCGTTTTCGGCACGGATGGAACCATAAGGACAGGACGGAATGCAGAAATCGCATTTTGCCGGAGAAATGCAGCGCCCCGGGTTGAAGGCCATCTGCGGCCTGAGAGACTGCGATTCCGGATTGCTGCACCAGCGGCAGGACAGGGGGCAGCCCTTGGTGAACACGATGGTGCGAATGCCCGGCCCGTCGTGCACGGAATATTTCTGGATGTTGAACACCACGCCGGTGGTTTTTCTGTCGTCAAACGTACTCATGGTAACCTCGCGTACCGCTTCAGGCCGCGCCGAGGACGGCCCGGATGTGGCAGAAGAAGCCGCGGCGGCTTCTTCCCCGGTCCTTATGTCAGGGAAAACCGGCTTCTCCCCGGAAGGGAGGAGAAGCCGGCGGGGCTTCAGGCCCCCTGTCTGCTACAGATCGTCATGATCGGTACGAGCGATCAGGTCGTTCTGAAGATCGGGAGAGAGGTCGACGAAGTAGGCGCTGTAGCCGGCCACGCGCACGATGAGGTTGCGGTACTTCTGCGGGTCCTTCTGCGCGGCAAGGAGCGTTTCCTGATTGAGCACGTTGAACTGCAGATGCCACAGCTTGAGATCGCACCAGGTACGGATGAACTGGACGAGCTTTTCGGTGCCGGAATCGCCTTCCACGCTCTTGGGCGTGAACTTGATGTTCAGCAGACGGGCCGCACGGTTGCGCAGGCCGTAGTTCTTGGTCTTGTAGTTGGAAAGCAGGATGGCCGTGGGGCCGTTCACGTCGGCGCCGTGGGAGGCGGAGGAGCCGTCCGAAAGCGGGAACCATTCCGTGCGGCCGTTGGGCGTTGCGCTCACCACCTTGCCGAAGGGCACATGGGAGGTGAAGGGCACATAGCGCACGTCGTTGTTGATGCCCATTTCAGGGGAATACTTCTGGGCGAACTCCACACAGATGCGGTCGATGGCCTTGCCGATTTCGTCGGCATAGGGATCGTCGTTGCCGTAGCAGGGGCAGCTCTTCACGAGCTGCTGAATGGCCTCGTAGCCCACCCAGTTGTGATCCATGGCTTCCAGGAGCTGATCCATGGTGATGCGCTTTTCCTCAAAGACCAGTTTCTTGATGGCCGCGAGGGAGTCGATGACGGTGCCGAAGCCCATGAACTCGAAGTAGCCGAAGTTGGCGCCTTCGGGGATGAGACGGGTGTGCAGGTCCAGGCAGTGCTTCATGCACAGGTCATGCAGCGCGGAACCCATGGGCTGGGCAAAGTGCTCGGCGCGCACCTTGGTGACGATGTACTGCTGGGTGAAGGTGGCGCGAAGGAACAGTTCCTGCTGCGCCTTGTAGGCGTTCCACATGTCGTCCCAGGTCTTGAATGTGCGCGGATCGGGCGTTGCGATGCCGAGCTGCTCGTCGCCGTACTTCTTCATCTTGCCCTGACGCAGGGCCATTTCCAGCGCTGCGGCAAAGTTGGTGTAGGCGCCGCCGGAGGTGTAGGTATCGCGGTTGGGCATGCGGGTTTCGGTGCAGCCGGACACGGCGTAATCCAGGGCTTCTTCAAACGTGCCGCCCTTGGAGGCATACAGAGGCACCACTTCCTCGTCGTTGCACAGCTTGGGGAAGCCGGAGCCGTACTTGATGGTTTCGGCCACGTCCCACAGGTATTCGTCGGGAGAAAGCGCGTGCACGCGGGCGGCGAGATCCGGGTAATGCAGGGGGAACTCACGCTTGGAGCGGAGGAAAAGGTGCGTCAGCTCATTGGTGGCGTCCACACCGTCCTTGGTCTGTCCGCCGATGGTCACGGCTTCCCAGTGCGCGTAGCCTTCGTTGAAGGCGCCGCCCTGAGGAGAAATGTACATGTCGATGAACTCGGCCATACCCACCCACATGCATTCCAGAAGTTCCATGGCCTTTTCTTCAGTGAGCACCCCGGCTTCCATATCCTTCTTGTAGTAGGGGTAGAAGTACTGGTCCATGCGGCCGTTGGAAATGGTGGTGCCGGTCTTCTGTTCGATGCGGGAGAACATCTGCACGAACCACTGCGACTGCACGGCTTCATAGAAGTTGTCCGCCGGTTCGGCAGGAACCTTTTCCGCGATTCTGGCCATGTTCAGAAGCTCGGCCTTGCGCACGGGATCGGTGGTGAGGGCCGCCACTTCCCGGGCCTTGGCGGCGTAGCGGCGCGCCCACAGAATGATGGCGTCGGACACGATGACCACGGCTTCCAGGAAGGGACGCTTGTCGGCCTGATCCACGGGGCTTGCAGGGTCAAGGGCGGCAAGTCTGGCCTCGGCCTCGGCCTTGATGCCGTTGAAACCGCGCTTGAGCACCTTCTCATAGTCGTGCACCCACTGGATGGAGGAACGGAAGGATGAGGTTTCATTCACCACAAAGCGGGAAATGAGGCCTTCATCGTCCACATAGGTGAGCTTGTGCACCCATTCGGGAAGAGCCTTGTTCAGGGCTTCGTGATAGGTCTTGCCCTTCCAGTAGGGAGCGATTTCCTCCATGACGATTTTCGCGTCTTCCGGGCTGATGGTGGCCGGAGACTGTTCGCGGGTGGGCAGATCGCGCACCGCGATGTCGAGGAAGTCGCCGTCGAGTTCCGGGTACAGGATGCCGTAACGGCCTATCTTGGCGCCGGCGCGGCCGAGAAGAAGCTGCCCGTCCTCCACTTCCACGGTCATGTTTCTGGCGATGTGCATGAGGGCCTTGGCCCAGCGCAGAACCAGAGGCTGACCTTCGGTTTTCTTCATGGACTGGGTGAAATACAGGGCGCGTTCCACGTCGATGACGGGCGTCTGACCTTCAAACTTGGCGATGAGGTCGAACACACGGGCATGCGTGTCGTAGTATTTGTCCTTCTTGCCCTTCTGTTCGTCGAAGATGCGCTGTTCCTGCGGAGAATGACATTCACAGGCTTCGGGATTGAGCATTTCGATGGCACTCATGACTGAACTCCTTGATGGTTCGTTGCGGGCCCCGCCTTCCGGCGGGGAACCCGGGAGCGACGGGCTCCTGAAAATGGGGTGAGGAGGGAGACCTCTTCCCGGAAAAGGCTCCGGGAAGATCCGTATTGCCGCGTGTTGTCCGGAACTATCCGGCCCCGCCGACCAGGCAGAGCGGAATGGCCGGGATATAGGTGATGAGAAGAAGCACGAGGAGCATCAGGCCGATCATGGGCAGGCTGGCCTTGGCTATCTGCTCGATGCGCGTGCCCGATATGCCGCTGGCCACGAAGAGGTTGACGCCCACGGGCGGGGTGAGGAAGCCGATGGCGAGGTTCACCACCATGATGATGCCGAAGTGCAGGGGCGAGACGCCCACGCCGGTGACGATGGGCAGAAGAATGGGCACCAGGATGACGATGGCGGCCAGAGCTTCCATGAACACGCCCACAATGAGCAGAAGCACGTTGATGATGAGCAGAATGGCAATCTTGCTGCTGGTCACGCTGAGAATGGCGCGGGCTATGGTGCCGGGCACGTCTTCAATGGTCATGATGTTGCCGAACAGCGTGGCCATGGCCATGAGCACGATGATGACGGCGGAGGTTTCACACGCTTCCACGCAGCAGGTGCACACCTTGCGGAAGTCCAGTTCGCGGTAGATGAACACGCCCACGATGAGCCCGTAGAAGGAGGCCACGGCCGCGGCTTCGGTGGGGGTCATGAGGCCGCCGTAGATGCCGCCGAGGACGATGACCGGAACAAGCAGGGCCCACTTGGCATCCCACACGGCGCGGCTTACCGAGCCCAGGGTGCGGGTGCGGCCGGAGCCGCGCCAGTTGTTCTTCCGGGCCGCGTAGTAGGAATAGCCCATGAGCACGCCGGGCACGATGCCGCCTATGAACAGATCACCGATGGAAACCTGGGCCGCGATGCCGTACACCACGAAGGGGTTGCTCGGCGGGATCATGACGCCGATGGCGCCCGACGCGGCCACGATGGCCGCTGCAAAGGTTCTGCTGTAGCCGCGCTCCTCCATGGCCGGAATGGTGAGGGCGCCGATGGCCGCCACGGTGGCCGGGCCGGAACCGCTGATGGCGCCGAAGAACATGCAGGTGGCCACGGTGGTCAGCGCCATGCCGCCGTACATGCCGCCCACCATTTCATCGGCCAGGCCGAGCAGGCGCTGGGAAAGTCCGCCCGCCCCCATGAACACGCCGGCGGCGATGAAAAAGGGAATGGCCATGATGGGGAAGCTGTCCAGCGAGGTGAAGGACACCTGCGCGAGGTATTCGATGGGCAGCGTGTCGGCGCAGAGAATGGTGGTCAGGGCGGACATGCCGAGGCCTATGGCAATGGGGACGCCGGTCACGCAGAACACGAGGAAATAGCCGAAGAGCGCGGGAACGGGGTCGATATACTCGGCAAGCACGCAGGGAGACATGACCGCCACGGCAAGCACCGCACCGATGATCGAGTCAAGGACGCCCGTTACCCTGATCTGTCTGACCATGGACTGCACGAGGCGCAGACTCATGAGTCCGAAGCCGATGGGAAGAATGAGGTAGGGGATGAGGAAGGGAATGCGCATGGCCGCGGTATGCTGCGGAAAGCGCTGAAGGCGTTCTATCTGTCCCCAGCCGTAATAGGCGATGGTAAGGGTGAGGGTGAGGAAAATAAGCTCCACGAAGATCCAGCTGATGCGCTGAAGCCGGGGAGGCAGCATCTGGTACACAAAGTCGATGCGGATGGAACTGCGCTTGCGGATGGCCACGCTTACGGCAAGGTACGATATCCAGATGAAGATGTAGCGGGAAATTTCCTCGGTCCATACGGCCGCACCCGCACGGTCGATGAAGGGCGTGATGAAGTAGCGGTAAACGACCTGCCAGGTAATGAAGCAGATGATGGCCAGAAGGCCTGAAACCAGAAAGATCTTTTCAAAATTCTCGTCAAGCCACTGCAGAACGCCGGAAGATTTTTCAGTGTCGATGCTCATGTATCAAGCCTCACAGACAGGTATGAAGCGGGCGGATCGCTCCGCCCGCAGGCGGATATTATTTCTGGGTGTCGGCAATGAGCTTCAACAGATCGGGGTCGATTTCCTTGGCGAACTGATCACGCACGGGCTGGGTGAGCTTGTAAAGCTCGGCCTTCTGCTCGTCGGTGAGCATGTGAATCTTGATGCCCTTGTCGCGGAAGGCCTGCCAGGCGGCTTCTTCCAGCTTCATGGTCTCCGCCCTCTGCCACACGGTGGCTTCGTGCGCGGCTTCCATGATGATCTTCTGCTGTTCGGGGGTCAGGCCGTCCCAGCGGGCCTTGTTCATGAGCAGGATGTGCATGGAGTAGTTGTGCTCGGAATTCATGGCATACTTCAGAATTTCCGTATGCTTGGCATCATTGAGCAGGGAGAAGGTGTTGCCCTCGGCATCCACGGTGCCCTGCTGGAGAGCAGTGTAGGTTTCCCCCCAGGCCACAGGGGCGGGATTCATGCCCAGTTCCGTGGCCACAGCCACTTCCACGGGAGAATCGGTGGTACGGACCTTCAGGTTCATGAGACTCTTCACGGAATCGAGCGGCTTGCCCGCGCTCACGAAGTTCCGGTAGCCGTATTCGCTGAACATGATGGTCTTCAGGCCGCACTTTTCCGCCACCCTGTCCAGCGCCTTGCCGAGTTCTCCCTCATCAAGAGCCTTGTAAAGGTTCTGCTGGTACTTGGAAGATGTCACATAGGGCAGGTCGATGGCCATGTAATCCTTGGAAAAACTGGCAAGATTGGGCGTGGAGCTGGAAGAAAGATCCAGTGTTCCGGCCTGCGCGGCTTCCGTGGTCACACGATCGGAACCAAGCTGACAGTTGGGAAAAATCTGAATCCTGATCTTGCCGCCGGATTTTGCCTTCACCAGTTCCGCAAATTTCTCATAGCCCACGGTGACGTTGTTGCCCGGAGCCATGGGATGACCAAGGCGCAGGGTAAGGGGACGGGCGGCCTCGGCCGGAGTGCAGACGCCCATCATGCCGGCAACGGCGACACCGCAAAGCAACGTGCGAAAAAGTTTCATGGCTTCTCCTTCTCGGTTACACGATTGAGCCGGACCTCCCGGCTGTTTTTCCTGTCCGTCATTTTGAGCTTTTTGGATCAATTTCAGGAAACACGGAATTTTTCCGCGAGATACCTTCTTATAAAGCAAGAAGCGTGCCAGGATGGATTTTTCCGGGGAAAATATACATATTTCACTGAAACAACATATATTTTTAAAAAAACAGCCCCTTTTGGGGCACGTTTTCCCCTTTTCCGGGCAGGTTGCGAACTACGCATAAAAGATGCATGATATTATATAGTTACAGTATATTGTGATTTTTATGTTTTATGTAAAAACCTATGCATATCTGCATAATATGCATACCGGCAAAGGCAGGACTCCGTACTTTACCTTATTATATTGTTTTTCTTTATTTTTATAAAAATCCGCTCCGTGCCGCCTATGCAGATCCGCATACTGTCCTCTGCTTGGCGCATGGCATGGGAAAATACTGTAACTTATTTATTTTATACATTTTTTATTCTTTCCCCGTAAAAAGAAACCGCCCGTTTGTGAAGAGCCGCCCCGCATCGGCTCCCAGGCGGCGCTGCAGAACGGCATTGCGTCCCTTTTTTCTCTTTGATAAAAAAAGAACTTGCCTTTTTCCAAAAGGAACAGGCTGTTGAGCGCATGGTCGTCTTTTCCGGCAGGCCTGCACCCTTCTGCCGCGGGCAGGGCATGCTCTTTCGGGGGGGACCTTGCGCCGGCAACATTTAACAAGGAGATTCTTCCACGGGAAAATAATGTATATTTCATTGAAATTACATGGCTTATCCATGCTTTTCCCCTGCCGGACAAGGGAAAAGAATTTGTGAAGAGCCCGTGGGTGGGGGTAATTATCTTGCCTTTTCCGACAATTTGCTGATAAAGTCTCGGGCGATAGTTTTTTTGCTGCGAAACGAACCTTTATTCTCTGGAGGTTTTCCACATGGCTCCCAATATTCTCATCATCGGCGGCGTCGCCCTCGGCCCCAAGGCTGCGGCCCGCGCCAAACGCCTCATGCCCGAAAGCAACATCACCATGATTGACCAGGGCACCTACATTTCCTACGGCGGCTGCGGCATCCCCTACTTCGTGGGCGGCGACGTGCCCCAGATGAACGGTCTGCGCACCACCAATGCCGGCGTTGTGCGCGACGAAGCCTTCTTCAAGGAACTCAAGGGCGTCAACGCCATCTGCCACACGCGTGCCCTTTCCATCAACCGCAAGGAAAAAACCGTCACCGTCGAGAACACCCAGACCGGCGAAAAGAGCGACATGCCCTACGACAAGCTGGTCATCGCCACGGGCAGCAGCCCCCGCATTCCTCCCATCCCCGGTGCGGATCTGAAGAACGTCACCTCCGTCACCTGCCTTGAAGCCGCCAAGGCCATTCAGGAACAGTGCGCCGCCCGCAGGATCAACCATGCCGTCATCATCGGCGCCGGCTTCATCGGTCTGGAAATGGCCGTGGCTCTGGCCGACATGTGGGGCATCAAGGTCACCGTCATTGAAATGCTCGACCATGTCCTGCCCGCCCAGCTCTGCTACAACTTCGGCCAGATCGCCAGGCACGACCTGGAAGAAATGGGCATCACCGTGCTCACCAGCGAAGGCGTGAAGGAACTCAAGGGCAAGGACGGCGCCGTCTGCCAGGTGGTGACCAACAAGCGCACCATCGACGCGGATGAAGTCATCTTCTCCATCGGCGTGACCCCCAACTCCAAGATCGCTGCGGATGCCGGCATCGCCTGCCATCCCCGCGGCGGCATTCTGGTGAACACCCACATGCAGACCTCCGACCCCGACATCTATGCCGGCGGCGACGTGGTCGTGGTCCGCAACCTCATTTCCGGCGATCTCTCCTACCTGCCCCTCGGCTCCATGGCCAACAGGCAGGGCCGCGTCATCGGCACCAACCTCGCCGGCGGCCAGGCCACCTTTGAAGGCGTGGTCGGCTCCTGGTGCGTGAAGCTCAACAAGATGTATGCCTCCGGCGCCGGTCTCACCCTGCATCAGGCCCGCACCGCCGGTTTCGACGCCATTGAAGTGAGCATGGAAGGTTCCGACAAGGCCCACTTCTATCCCGGCCACACCAACACCAGCATCAACGTGGTGGTGGACAAGCAGACCCGCCGCGTGCTGGGCATCCAGGGCATGAGCACCGACGGTTCCGCCGTGAAGGCCCGTACCGACGCCGTGGCCGCCATGCTTCAGGTCTCCCGTCCCACGCTGAACGATCTCTCCAACCTCGAAGTGTGCTACGCGCCGCCCTTCGCCTCCGCCATGGACGTGATCAATGCTGCCGGCAACGTGGCCGACAACGTGGTGAGCGGCTACCACCATGCCATCACTCCCGATGAATTCATGGATCTGTGGGAAAAGCGCGACGAGAACAACTACCTCTTCGTGGACATCCGTCCCGCCAAGGCCGGCAAGCCCATTGAAGAACGCCACCCCGGCCAGTACCTCTCCCTGCCGCTGGAAGAATTCAACGCCCGCGCCAGCAAGGAAATCCCCACCGACCGTCCCGTGGCCCTCGTGTGCAATACCGGCACCCGTGCCTACGAAGCTCAGCTCAAGCTGCGCGAAATGGGTATTGAAACCGTGAACTCCGCCGGCGGTCACACCGCTCTGCGCAAGCGCGGCGACGAAGAGAAGTTCTGATTTCCCGCATAACACCTGAACATGGGGCGGGCCGGAAGGCCCGCCCTTTTTTCATGCCCGGGCCGTTGCTCTCCCCGCTCCTAAAAACATGCCCGTCTTCCGGCATCGCCCCGTCCTCCACCATAAAAACGACGGACTTTCTCGCCATGCCCTGCCGGCAGAATTCCGGCTCCACGGACTTCTCTTCCCCGGGAAGCTTGCATCCCTCCGACATCTATAGCATAAGAGGACGAGGGGGTATTATGGCATCATCTCTTTTCCAACGTCCCTTCTTCCGTGCATACGGTGCGCTCTGGAGGCTGGCGCGCCCCTTTCTGAAACGCAGTTCCCGCCTGACCGACGGCTGGCAGGAGCGCATGGTACCCGACGACTGGCTGAAGAATGATCTGCCCGTCGTCGACGGGCACGCCGCGGATATCTGGATGCAGGCCGCCTCCGGCGGAGAAGCCCGCCTCGCCGTGGCTGTCTGCCGGAACTTCAGCGCCGATACGCCCCTGCGCGTGCTGGTAACTACATGGACCCGGCAGGGGCGGGACGTGCTGGAACAGGCGCTTCCCTCCCTCCGCGAAAGTCACCCTCTTCTTACCCTCGCCGTACGTTTTGCCCCCTTCGACCAGCCCGACATCGTGAGAAGGGCCGTGGCTCTGGCCTCGCCCCGCATGGTGGCGCTGCTGGAAACGGAGCTGTGGCCGGGCCTGATGGCCGCCTGCCGGGAAAAGAACATTCCCGTCCATATGTTCAACGGCCGCATCAACAGCTCCACCGTGCACTTCGGCAAAATCTTTCCCTCCCTCATGACGGATATTGCGCCCGTCGCCATCCATGCCATTTCCCGCTACGACAGGCAGATGTTCTCCGGCATCTTCCCCTGCCCCACGGACATCATGCCCAACATCAAATTCGATCTTGCGGCAAAAGGCCTCTCCACCCCTCTTACCGCAGGCAGTCTTCCCTTCAACGTCAGCGGACCGGTCTTTCTGTTCGCATCGGTCCGTCAGTGCGAAGAAACACGCATTCCCGGCCAGCTTGCCGACCTGTACAAGGCCGTCCCCAACGCGGCCGTGATCATCGTGCCGAGGCACCTGCACCGCGTGGCCACATGGAAAAGCGTGCTGGAAGATCTCGCCCTCATGCCCGTTCTGGTCTCGGAACTTGCTCCGGGGCGGACGCTGCCGCGCAGGCATGTGCTGATATGGGATCATTTCGGCGACCTGCCCGATCTCTACGCCGCGGCAAGGGCCGTTTTCGTGGGCGGCAGCTTCGGACAGGGAGGACAGAACTTCCTTGAATCCCTTTCGGCGGGACGCATTCCCTGCATCGGTCCTTCAGCGCACAATTTCCTCTGGGCCATGGGCACGGGCGATCCTTCCATGCCCTCTCTTGAGGAAGCCGGACTTCTGCGCGTGGCCCATACCCCCCGTGAGGTCATCAACATCATGATACGGCAGGCGGCCTCCACCCGCGACAGAACAAACATACGGAACGCCTTTCAGGAATGGCTCACCCCCCGGCTGGGAGGCGCGCTCCGCAGCGCCCGCCTCATGGAAGAGGCCGTGCGCTCCCGCTGAGGCCGCGCATACCCCCGCAGATTTTCCGGCTGACAGCATGCTCCCGGCTGTCGGACGCCTTCTGACGCCCGACAACCGGCGTGCATTGCCGCGCCGTCCGTTCCGGCCGCAGGAAAAGACCTGCTGCCGCCTCCCCTCCGCATCTTCCGTGGAAACAGCTCTCCGGCCCCGTCCCTCCCCGATATTTTACGCTTTTCTTTACGCTGCCCTCCGGGTATGCTGTTTCATCACGACACCGTCGGCGTTATGACCGCGGTCATTTTTTCTGGAGTCCGTCATGAACATTCTCGTCATCGGCGGCGCCGGCTATATCGGCAGCTGCACCAGCAAGGCGCTGGCCCATGCGGGGCACAGCGTTACCGTATACGACAATCTTTCCACCGGGCACCGCGACCTCGTGAAATGGGGGCCCTTCTTTGAAGGCGACATTCTGGACGGTGAACGTCTCCGCTCCTGCCTGAAAAGCGTACGCCCCGACGGCATCGTTCATTTCGCCGCCTTCTCGCAGGTGGGGGAATCCGTTCAGAATCCGGGAAAATACATCCGCAACAACATAGGCGGCACGCTGAACCTGCTTGAAGCCATGCGCGACACCGGCGTGCGCAACATCGTGGTATCCAGTTCCGCCGCGGTGTACGGCATCCCCGAAAAGATGCCCATCACGGAGGAATGTCCGGCCGATCCCATCAATCCCTACGGGGAAACCAAGCTCTTCATGGAACGCATGCTGGCCGACTTCGCCCGGGCCTGCGGCCTTTCCTGGACGGCACTGCGCTACTTCAACGCCGCAGGATGCGACCCGGAAGGGGAAACCGGCGAACGCCACACGCCCGAAACCCACCTCATTCCCCGCGCCCTCATGGCGCTGGACGGAAAGATACGCGACTTCCACATCATGGGCGACGACTACCCCACGCCGGACGGAACGTGCATCCGCGATTACATCCATGTGAGCGATCTGGCCTCGGCCCATATCAGAGCCGTGGAACGCCTGGCCCGCGGCGGTGACGGAGAGGGCATCGCCCTGAATCTCGGCACGGGCGAAGGGCTTTCCGTCAAGCAGATTCTGCATGCCATAGAAAACGTCACCGGTCGTACTCTGCCCCATACCATGGGACCGCGCCGCGCCGGCGATCCGCCCTGCCTTGTGGCCGACGCCTCCCGCGCTCTGGAAGTGCTCGGCTGGAAACCCGACCACTCAGGCGCCGAGGAAATCATCCGCGATGCCTGGAACTGGTACCGACTCGATCAGGCATGAGCCATCTGCGAGGCGGGGAAGAAGGACTCTCTTCTTCCCCGCCTCGGCCTTTTGCGGTGAAAAGCATGAAAGGCATGTGAAAATATTTCATTATCCTGTTGAATTTATACAAAATAAAATATTGTTCAAAACAGTTTTCACCTCCCGGGCCTTGTGCTATTGAGCATCCGCAGCATGTCCGGCACCGCAGAAAGCGCCTCTCCTTCCCTGCGGATGCATTCCATGCCGTGCCGGGGCCTGCCCTCCCTCTGGACAGGGCAAGCCCTGCGGACATATATTCTTTCTGCGAATTTCCGCGGAATTTTTCATAAGGGTATTCCCATGCGTATCATTCCCGCCTTTACCGTCGCCCTCTGTCTGCTTCTGGGCGGCTGCCTCGGCAACCCCTTCGGCAGCACCCCCGCTCCCGAAGAACCTGCGCCGGAAACGCCGCTTTCCCCTGTGGCGCAGTTTATTTCCATGAACAATACCGGCGCTCAGGCCTCCATCGACGATCCGGCCTTCGGCGGCCTTGTGGATGTCATGGTGGAAGGTTCCTTCACCTCCGCCACCGGGCGCGACTGCCGCCGGGCCGTGGTGAGCAGGCCTCCCCATGAAGCGGAAATCGTCATTCTCTGCCGTCAGGGTGAAAACTGGGAGCTCATGCCCCGCGTCTGGGGACGCGGACTGGACTGATCCCGCAGCCCTGACGACGTTTCCGGGTCTTTTTCCCGTTTTTTCTTCCAGCCTTCGGGCAGGAGTTCTGTTGTGCGCGTCTTTGCTCTTTTTCTTATCCTGATTCTTTCGTTCTCCGCTCCGGCGGCGGCTGCCGAATCCACCAGTACGGCCACGGCCACCGCTACGGCCACGGCCACGGCCGTTTCCTCCTCGACCTCTTCCAGCCAGGAAGGTCTTCCCTTCGGCAGCAACCTGTTCCAGGGCAACTTTTCCTCCGGCAGTTCCGTTTCCACCATACAGAGCGGCGACCGCATCCTTGTGCGCCTCTGGGGCGGCCGCACCCTTGACGACGTGTTCACGGTGTCGCAAAACGGCACGCTGGATCTGCCGGAAATCGGCAGCATTCCCCTTGCCGGTCTGCCCCGCAACGATGCCGCGCAGCTTCAGCAGTCCATCATCAGCAAGCTGAACGTTTCCGGCATCACCGACGTGCAGGTCTATGCCCGCCCTCTGGACACGCAGAACATCTCCGTGTTCGTCACCGGCTTTGTGAATCATCCCGGAAGCTATGCAGGCATGGCCTCGGACAACGTCCTTGCCTTCCTCGACAAGGCGGGCGGCATTGATTCCCGGCGCGGCAGCTACCGCGACATCCGCGTGCTCAGAAATCAGCAGCCCATTGCCACGGCGGATCTCTACCCCTTCATCCTGTACGGGCAGATTCCTTCCATACGCTTTCAGGACGGCGACACCGTGGTGGTAGGGGAAAAAGGCCCCACGGTCTCGGCCAGCGGGGAAGTCCGCAACGCCGCCCGCTTTGAATTTGAAAAGGGAAAAATGACCGGCGAAGCGCTGGTGCGTCTGGCCGATCCCAATTCCCGCGCCTCCCATGTGAGCATTTCCGGCTTCAGAGACGGCGTGCCCTACAACCAGTACCTTTCCATCAAGGATTTCAACAGGCTGCGCCTTGCCAACGACGATCAGGTGCGCTTTCTGGCCGATACTGCGGGCAACACCATCATGGTGGAGGCCCAGGGGGCCATTCTCGGTTCCTCGCGTTTCCCCGTGCGGCGCAACGCCCGTCTGCAGGAAGTGCTGAGCTACATTTCCGTGGATCCGGACAGGGCCAACCTCTCCGGCCTCTACATCAAGCGCATCAGCACGGCCAAGCAGCAGAAAAAAGCCATTGAAGACGCCCTGAACCGCCTGGAGCACAACGCCTATACCGCCACCTCCTCCAGCAACGACGAAGCGCAGATCCGCGCCAAGGAAGCGGAAATGCTCTCCAGCTTCATCGACCGTGCCCGCAAGGTGGAACCTGAAGGCATCGTGGTGGTGGGCAGCGGCGGCAAAATCGCCGACATCGCGCTGGAAAACGGCGACGTCATCGTCATTCCCGAAAAAACCGATGTGGTCATGATCAGCGGCGAAGTCATCATGCCCCAGGCCGTGGTGTGGAACGAAGACCGCGACATGGAAGACTACATCAAGAGCGCGGGCGGCTTCAGCAACCGCGCCGATACCACCAATCTCCTTGTGGTGCATCCCGACGGGGAAGTCACGCCCAAGGCCAAGAAGGTGCTCCCCGGCGACCAGATCCTTGTCCTGCCCCGTGTGGATTCCAAGAACATGCAGGCCGTCAAGGAAGTTTCCGAAATCCTCTATCAGGTGGCCGTGGCCTGCAAGGTCATCCTCGATCTGTAATTTCTTCTCCCGGGAACGGCTCCCGGCATGAAAAGCGTATAAAAAAGCCTCCGGTCGAACCGGAGGCTTTTTTTTGAGGCTCAACCCTGTTCTCTGGTGAAGAAACAGGCTTCAGAAACGCCGCACGGCATGAATCCGCAGGGAAGGCCCTTCCCGGCCCTTCCACCTGACTACCGTGCTCCGCGCAGGCGGGCAAGCCAGCGCAGCGACTCATGCCTGCGCCATATCCAGAGGAGCACGGGCCATATTCTGTCCTTCTCGTCGAAGATGCGCTCTTCGATCATGGGCATGGTCTCGTCGCGCCAGGGCGTCTTGATGAAATATTTCCAGTAGGCCAGCTGGGCCGGGAAAAACTTCTGCCACGGCTTCAGGGACGGAAAGTGCAGAATCTTTCCCTCCATTTCCTTCAGCCGCAGAAAACGCCGGTCGAACAGGCACAGCTCATAGTTGAACGATGCATCGACGAGCTTCAGCTTTTCCCTGTCACCGGCAAGAAGATAATTGAGAAGGTCCTGATCGAACACGGTGAAAGGCAGCGCGGCGAACTTCTGCGCGCCCTGACGGTAGGCCCGCCAGAACACGTTTTCCTCCCGGGAGGCTTCGCGCAGCGCCTTCAGATTCATGAGAAGCACGCCGCTGTTGAAATAGCGGCTCTCCTCTATGCCCAGCGCGCCGAGATAATACTTCTTCTTGCGCGACGACCACACCCTTTCCGGATCATGGGCGGCGATCATCCAGGCGCTTCCCAGCTCCATGTTCCACAGATCGGCAACGTCGCGTTCAAAAATGATGTCGCAGTCGAAGTAGACGACCTTTTCCACCTCTTCGGGGAGCTCTTCATGCAGGCACATGCGGAACAGACTGGCCTCGGTGTACATGCCCACGGTCTGCCCGGGGAACATGTTCACAATGTCCCGCGGCACGTTCACCTGTTCATAAAAGGTGATCCTGTTATGAAAGGAGGCGCACAGCTCTTCCAGAAAATGCTTGTACGGCCTGACGGAATCGTCGATGAGCGCATGCACATGAACTTGTTCCGACGCATGTTCAAAGCAGGAAAGCAGCGCGCAATACACCGTTTTATACATCGTGCCGGAATCATGAAAGCAAATGGCGCAGTGGATCATATCTGTTTCCTTCAGAAAAACCGTGTCAGAGGCCCGGCGGACATGGCCGCCCGACTGCATTCCGGGAAAGAATAAAAAATATGCCATATTCTGGCAAGCGTCCCCGGCCATGCGCCCCGAAGATGACGCATGAGAAAGACGGCTCCGCCTGTTCTTCCCGCACGATGAAAAGCCCTTTCCCGGCCGGAAACGGCCTTTCTTCATTTTTGACGGAACGGAAAATTCAGGCTATTTTCCTGTGCGGGAGGAGCCTTTCCGCCCTTTCCCGAGACCATGCCCGGCAAGTGAGAACAATATGCCCTTCTCCACTGACATATATCCCGATATTCCCGGTACTCCCGCCCATGAGGGCGTGTTTCAGGCCGCTGCAAAAGTCCGTTTTCTGGTTCTTGACGTCGACGGCGTGTGCACCGACGGCAAGCTGTATTTTCAGGAAAACGGCCATCCCATGAAATGCTTCAACTCCCAGGACGGGATCGGCATCAAAACCGCGCTGCTTGCAGGCATCGGCGTCGGCATCATCACGGGCAGGAACGACCCGTGCGTGCTGGCCAGAATGTCGCAGCTCGGCGTGAAGGACTACTACGCGGGCTTTGAATCCAAACTGCCCAAGCTGGAAGCCATACGCAGAAAATACGGCCTCGCCCCGGAGGAAATGGCCTACCTCGGCGACGACTGGATCGACCTTGACCCCATGCGCTCCGTAGGCATGCCCATGGCCGTGGCCAACGCCGTAAGACAGGTAAAGAAGGAAGCGCTCTACATCACCGCCGCCAGAGGCGGGGAAGGCGCGGTGCGCGAGGCCGTGGAATTTCTGCTCGCCGCCCGCATGGACGGAAAAAATCCCGCGGATCTGTGGACCGCCGCGACAGGACCGGCGAAAGTATGAACGATTCCCTGCGAAGAACCCTCGCCCTTGTCGTGCTGGGCGCGGCCGTATGGGGCAGCTGGTACGGCTGGCAGAGCTGGAAGACGCGCCAGGCGCTGGAAGCGCTGGAAAACGTCGTCCGTTCGGCCGACCTGAACAAGCTGCTTTCCGACCCGCCGGAAGAAGTGAAGAACACGGTGGATCTCGCCGTGCGCGGCATCATGCTCTCGCAGGGCAATGAAGGCCGCAAGAGCTTCGACCTCAAGGCGGACTGGGCCACGCTGAACCAGGACTCCGGCGCCATTACCGTGCGGGACCCCGACATTCACTACATGCTGGAGAACGCCGGGGGCGGAGAAGCGCGCGTCATCCGGGCCACCTCGGACGTGGGCCGCGTGGAAGACGGCAACCAGAAGGTTTCCATGTCCGGCAAGGTACACGCCACCTATGAGGAAAACGTGCTCACGGGTGATCTTGCCGTCTTTCTCAACACCAGCCGGACACTCACCTTTCCCGACGGCGCGGCACTGGACGGCCCCACCCTTTCCGGTACGGCCACCCGCCTGGTATGGGATCTCAACACCAATATTCTGACGGGCGATCAGGGCGTGCGCATGCGCTGGACGCCGTCCGATACCGACACTTCAGGCGGCGCAGCCGACGCCGACACCTTACCCGAGAACGCGCAGAACGATGCGCAAAAGGAAAGCCGGTCATGAAAAAGATAGTTCTTGCCCTTCTCATCGTCGTGCTCTGTGCGACCTGCGCCATGGCAGCCCCCCTGCCCGGTGCGGACGACAACCTTCCCGTGGACGTGACCGCCGACAACATGGTCTACAACGCCGACAAGAACACCGTGGTCTTCCAGGGCCGCGTGGAGGCCGTGCGCGGCGAATTCAGGATGTGGTCGGAGCTGCTCACCCTGTACCTCAAATCCACCAACGACGCCGCCAAAGAAAAAACTTCCGCTGCGCCTTCCATGGAGGGGAGCGACCTTGACCGCATCGTGGCGGAAAAGAACGTGCGCTTCCAGAACGGCACGCAGACCGGTTCCGCCCAGAAAGCCACCTACTATTCGGCAAAAAGCCTTCTCGTGCTGGAGGGCAACCCCATACTGCACGACGGCGACAACTCCATCAAGGGCAACGTGATCCGCTATTATGTCAATGAAAACAGGAGCGTTGTGGAAGGCAGCCCCAAGCAGCGCGTCCATGCCGTGTTCTCCTCCAACGACAAGAAGGGAAAGTAATGAGTTCCACGCTTTCCGCCCAGCACCTGTGCAAGCGCTACGGTCAGAAGGAAGTCGTCCACGAAGTTTCCGTGTCCATGCAGCAGGGTGAAATCGTCGGCCTCCTCGGCCCCAACGGCGCAGGCAAGACCACGTCGTTCTACATGATCACCGGCATCATCAAGCCGACTGCGGGCAAGGTGCTTCTGGACGGGCAGGAGATAAGCTCATGGCCGCTGTACCGCCGCGCCCGCGTGGGGCTTTCCTACCTGCCGCAGGAAAGCTCGGTGTTCCGCCGCCTCACGGTGCGCCAGAACCTGCAGATCATTCTTGAGCATACCGGGCTTTCCCGCGCAGAGCAGAAAAAGCGCGCCGATCAGCTCATGGAGGAATTCGGCCTCACGAGGCTGGAAAAATCCTATGCCTCCTATCTTTCCGGCGGCGAACGCCGCCGCCTGGAAATTGCCCGCTGCCTTATCCGCGACCCGCTCTTCGTGCTGCTCGACGAACCCTTCGCAGGCATCGATCCCCTGGCCGTGGGCGACATTCAGGTGCTCATCCGGGGCCTCAAGGAACGCGGCATAGGCGTGCTCATTTCCGACCACAACGTGCGTGAGACGCTCTCCATCTGCGACAGGGCCTACCTCATGTTCCAGGGCAACATCATCCTTTCCGGCACGCCCGAGGAAATCGTGAACAACGCCAGAGCCCGCGAGGTCTACCTCGGCGAAGATTTCCACCTGGGCTAGTCCCGGCCCCACAGACAAAAACAAAGGCCCCTTTGAAAGGGGCCTTTATTTTTCTTCCTCATCACCGTCGAAACAGCGCACATAGGCCTCATAGCAGGCCGCAAGAGGCGAATCCGGGGGAAGCTTCAGCCTGCCGAGACGCGGAGGTCGCGGCGGGGGCGGAAGACTCGGCGCCTGGGTGATGTCCACCCTGCGCAGGGAATTCTTGCCCAGAAGAAGGTGCAGCTCCACCTTGCGGAAATATTCCTCATCCATGAAGGCGTTCACGCGCTCAAGAATTTCCGGCACGGCATAGGAAAGCTCCTGCATGGCGCAGGAATCGTCCCCGCCGACGAGAAGAATATCGCCCCTGTGCCCCAGAGGATGCGCAAGGGGCGCAAGTTCCGTGCCCATGACGATGTCCCAGTTCTGCCAGAGCGCCGTGAGCATGTGATGGCGCGGCTGCATGCCGTGGGAGGCAAGCCAGCCGTCCAGCCCTTCCCCGAGAAGGGTCGTTCTGCCGCTTCTGCGCCCGAGGTCGAAGCCTGCGAAACGCCGATGCTGTTTTTTCTCCATCACAGTCCCCGCATGCGGGCCGCCGCGCCTGCTGTCTGCTCTGCAAAGGCCCCTTTTTTCATGCCTCTGCCTGCGCTGCAATCACGGCTGCCCATTTCCGATGAAGAAGATGCTAGCAGATTTCCCCCGTGACCAAAAGCCCCGCGCCGAAGGGCGCGGGGCTGAAACGCATCCTGTCTTCCCGCGTTTCCGCAAAAAGCGGCCGCGCGAGAGATGGCGGAGCTTAGGTTCAGGACTCATTAAATATAAAAGATGACAATGGCAGCGAGACAAATGGCCGAAAAGAACGTGTGTGCAC